>JAFZID010000145.1 GCA_017554565.1 bacterium | reverse complement strand
TCCTGCCGGGCGGAACATTCGATGCCGTCCGCCCTCAGTTCCTCCAGTTCCTCGGACTCCTTGATGTCGCTGCCGCAGACCCGGTATCCGGCCCTTTTCATGAAGTGGGCCAGCGGGTTCATGCCGCAGCCTCCGATGCCGCAGAAATAAAATTTCAAATTGTTGATGTCTTCTATGCTTGCCATGGCGCGATGATGAAATTCAGCAGTTCTTTGGAAGCGTTGTCTTTGGCAAGGTCTTTTCCCGCCTCCGACATGGCTTTGAGGAGAAGGTGGTTTTCCAAAAGTTTCGCCAGCTCTTCCGTGAGCTTCTCGGCGCTGAGGTCCGCTTCCTGGCATATCCTGGCGGCGCCGGCTTCCTCCAGCACCCTGGCGTTGGCCAGCTGGTGATCGTCCGCCGCTGTGGGCAGGGGAATGAGGAGGGCCGGCAGCCCGGAGGCGCAGATCTCGGTGACGGAGAGGGCGCCGGAGCGGGCTACGCAGAGCGTGGAGGCTCTCATCAGGGAAGCCATTTTCTCGAAGAAGGGGAAGAGCCAGAAGCGCAGTCCGGACACGGCGTAAACGTTCTGCAGCAGCACCTGGTCGTTTCCGCCGCAGATATGGACGACCTGCAGCCTGGGGAAACGGCTTTTCAGTTTCGGCAGCGTTTCGGCGCAGAGCAGATTGATCTTGTGGGCGCCCTGGGAGCCGCCGAAGATCAGCAGCAGGGGCTCGCTTTCGGAATAGCCCGGCAGTTCTTTCGAAATGTCCTCGGGAGGAAGGCGGAAAGCTTTTCTCAGGGGATTCCCGGTGATGGCGAAGGAGCCTTCTTTTTTCAGGGAGGCCTTGAGGCTGCGCATCAGAGGATGCTCGGAGGGAAGCCCGCAGGCCACCCTTACACCCAGCTTGGCCATCGTCCTGGTGACGCGGCCGGGAATGGCGTTGGATTCATGGATGACGGCGTTCTTTCTCAGGAGAAGCGAAGCGCACAGCAGCGCTCCGCTGGTGTAGCCGCCGAAGACCGCCACGGCGTCGGGGCGCAGGAACAGAAGCAAAAGGAAACTTTTGCAGAAGCCGGCGATGTTTATGAAGAAGTTTCCGATCATCTTCAGTCCTCTGCCCTTGGGGGCGGAGGGCACGGAATAAAAATCCAGGCCGTGCTTTCCGGCGATCTCATGCTCCATGGAACGCTTCCTTCCGGCGAAATAGATCTTCGCTTCCGGATAAGCGTCCCTTATCTCTTCGCACAGCGCCACCGCCGGCATTATGTGCCCGCCGGTGCCGCCGCCGCTTACCAGTATCCTCTTCAGTTCTTTCATCTGGCCAGGGTGCGGCTGACTACGCTGCGATGGCGGGTTTGCGGTTTTATTCCGTTCTTGGCCATATTCAAGAACAGACCGCACGCTCCCAGAAGGAAGAGCAGCGAGGATCCGCCGTAGCTGATGAAGGGAAGTCCCATGCCTTTGTTGGGAAGTATATCCGCTACGACGCCGATGTTGATGAAAGCCTGGCAGCCTATGACCAGCGTGATGCCGGCGGCGGTGAGCCGGCAGAAGTTGTCGGTCATGCCGGAGATCATCCGCCACATTAAAAGGACGAGGAGGATGAAGGCGCAGATGACTCCCGCGGTGCCGCAGAAGCCCAGCTCTTCCCCGATGACGGCGAAGATGAAGTCGGTGTGAGCCTCTGGCAGGTACTCCATTTTCATGAGCGATTCGCCGATGCCGAGCCCGGTCAGCTTGCCGGAGCAGATGGCCATCAGGGCCTGCAGGTTCTGATATCCCGTTCCCAGCGGATCGGCCGCGGGGTTCAGGAAGGACAGAAGCCTTTTGACGCGGTAGGCTTCATGGGAAATGTAGTAATACGCCGGGATCAGGGACAGCAGGAAGCCGACGAGCAGGTAGCGGATCTTCATGCCTGCCAGGAAGCAGACGGCTCCTCCCACCAGGGCGATCAGCGCGGGGGTTCCGAGGTCTTTGCCGGCCAATGCCAGGACAAGGCCTATCCCCATGATGACGGCGGGGCACAAGGCGCCTTTGATGAAGGTCCCGGCCTCCCTGGTCTCCCGGTCATACCACCAGGCCAGCACCAATATCATGCTGAATTTCAGCGCTTCGGTGGGCTGGAAACGCATGAAGCCAAGGTTGATCCAGCGCCTGGCGCCGTTGACCGTGACGCCCAGGGGGGAGAATACCAGAATGAGGGAAAGAAGGGCGATAAGATAAAGCAGCGGAGCGAGGCGCCTGACCCATTCCAGGCGGACGCGGTACATGACATACATCGCGACGAAGCCCAAGACGAGCCACATCACCTCTTTCTTGAAGAAATAGTACTGGTTTCCGGAGTACTTGTGCTCGGCCACGAAAACGCTGGAGGAATAGACCATCAGCGCTCCGAAGCAGCAGAGAGCTATCACCAGGCACAGAAAAAGAAAGGGATATATGTTGTCAAGCTTTTTCAATTCTCAGCCCTTTTGTCGATGCTTAGCTTATCTGGCCGGGACTTTGATGACCTGGCCGATCTGCAGCTTGTCGCTGGAGGCGTTGTTCATGGACATCAGTTCCTCCACGGAGGAATTGAAACGCCTGGCAAGTTTCCAATAGCTGTCGCCGGCCTGCACGGTGTAGCTCTGCGTGCCTCCGGAAACGCTCTGGGTCTGGGGGGCGCTCTCGGGCGCGGTCACCACGGAAGAGATGCTGGGGGAGACAGGGGTCGTCGCCGGGGCGCTGGTGACGGCGGAAGTTTCGGAACTGCCGGCTCCCGGAATGGTGAGGACCTGGCCGACCTTCAGGAGAGAAGTGCGGGAGATGTTGTTGGCGGAGCAGATGTCGCTGACTTTGAGATTGAATTTCTTGGCGATCTTGATCAGGTTGTCGCCGGCCTGCACGGTGTAAGTGTTGCCGCCGGTCACGGCGCCGGTGGTGACGTATCCCTGGGAAGAGGAAGTCCCGGAGTTGCCCTGGTAGAGGTATCCGGAGTTGGGCGCGGTCACCACGGTGGTCTCGGTGGCGGGCTTGGGCTGCAGGGTGCTCTTGGTCTCAGTTTGAGTCACAGGCGAGGTCTCAACGCTGCTGAAGCCGGTGCCGGTGGAGACGCCGGTGTCGCCGGTGGGAGGAGGCAGTACGGAAATGGTCTCGCGGTCGGTCAAAGGCTCCAGAGTCTTGTCGGTGTTGGGGCCCCAGACGGAGACGTTGCCGGAGGACACGGCGTACTGGTCGTTGATGGCCGTTTCGTCCTGGTAGAGGGAATCGTCGTTCTGCACCCTGAGAGGCTTCTGCATCTCGACGCTGTCAACGTAAGTGACCTGGGCGGGAGTGGACTCGGGATAACTGTCGATGTCCTGGTAAGACGTGCCGATGGTGTTGAGGTCTTTCTCGACCAGGGCTTCGATGGTGTCCGGAGAAGTCAGCTCCAGAGTGACGTCGGTGCGGGGTTCGCTTTTGGCGCACCCGAAGAAGGCTATGCCCACGAGACTGACCGTGAACAGGAAGATAAGGAATGATTTGTTCATATGGCTCTCCTCTCTTTTTGAGGTTGGTTAATCACTTGGTTAGTTCTTGGGAAAGTTTTCGGGACAGCTCCGCGAAGTCGTCGCCCCTTTCCTCGTAGCTTTTGTACATGTCGAAGGAAGCGCAGGCCGGCGAGAGCAGCACGGTGCCTCCCTCCTTCATAAGTTCGTATCCTTTCTGAACGGCGTCCTTCATGGTCTTGGCCTGGACGGTGGGGAATTCGCCGCCGAAGATCATCTGGAATTTTTCTGTGGTGGCGCCGATCAGTATGACGTGGGAAACTTTGCCCTTCATGTAGGGGATGAGCATCCCGTAGTCGCTGCCTTTGTCGTAGCCTCCCAGGATCAGCGCCTCGGGGTAATCGAAGGCCATGACGGCTTCCACCGTCGCCTCCGGGTTGGTCCCCTTGGAGTCGTCCACGAAGACCGTGTCGTTGATCCTGGCTACCGTCTCTATCCTGTGGCTGAGGCCCTTGAAAGTCATGCAGGCTTCCCGGATGGTCTTTTCATCCACGCCCAGGACTTTGGCGGCGGCCATGGCGCACAAAAGATTTATGTGGTTGTGCCGCCCCTTCAGAAGCATTTCCTTGGGAGCGCCGCACTCGAAGCTTTCCCCGTTGAGGGACAGGGTGAAGAGCCCGTCCCGCAGCACGGCGCGGTCGGCGTTTGCGATCTCTTCGTCAGATCCGGTCTCGTCCACCCAGACGGGATGGAGCTTGAAGGCGGAGATGAGGTTCTGTTCGTTTTTCTTCTCCTGGTGCCAGACGATGGCTGTGGATCCCGGTCTCTGGTGACGGAAGATGTTTTCTTTGGCGGAGCGGTAGGCCTCGATGTCCCGGTAGCGGTCCAGGTGGTCGGGAGTCAGGTTGAGCCAGACGGAGACGGCGGGGGAGAATTCCTTGATGGACTCCAGCTGGAAGGAGCTCATCTCCAGGACCAGAACGTGCTCGTCGGTGGTCTCCAGGGCGTATTCGCTCAGCGGCACGCCGATGTTCCCGGCGGTGACGTGGGGGATCCCGGCCTGCTCCAGAATGTGGGATATGAGGGACGTGGTGGTGGTCTTTCCGTTGGTTCCGGTTATGGCGACCACTTTGCCCTTGCAGTATCTGACGGCGAACTCCACTTCGCCCACGGCTTCGATGCCCGCTTCCTGGGCCCATCTGACGGCCTCGTTGTCCTCGGACACGCCGGGGCTTAGGATCAGTATGTCAGCGCCTTCCAGGAACGCCCTGGAATGGCGGCCTATTTCCACATAGGCGCCCCGGGAGCGGAGATCCCTGGCCTTTTCAAGCATGGCGGCGGAAGGCTCAACCGTCCGCCCGTGGCTCTGGCAGTTGTCGCTGACGCTGACTTCAAAGCCCAGTTTCAAAGCCAGGTTTGCCGCGGCCAGGCCGCTTTTCGCTAATCCCATTATCGCTACGCGCATAATATCACTGCAGTTTCAAGGTTGCTAAGCCGATGATGGCGAAGATGAGGGCCAGGATCAGGAAACGCGCGGTAACCCTTGTCTCCGGCCATCCCTGTATCTCGAAATGATGGTGTATGGGGGCCATGCGGAAGATCCTTTTGTGGCGGACTTTGAAAGAGGCCACCTGAAGGATGTCCGAGAAGGCTTCCATCACGAAGATGAAACCGATTATGAGAAGCAGCACTTCCTTGCGGACCAGGAGGGCCGTGATGCCGATGGCGCCGCCCAGGGCCAGGCTGCCAGTGTCGCCCATGAAGACCATGGCGGGATGGGCGTTGTACCAGAGGAAGCCCAGGCCGGCGCCGCCGATGGCGGCCAAAAAGACCGTCAGTTCCGCGGCCTCCCTGGCGTAATAGATGTTCAGATAGTTGGCGATGGTGACGTTGCCGGCGCAGTAGGCCAGGATAAGGTAACTCATGGCGGCGATGGTCACCGTGCCGATGGCGAGGCCGTCGAGGCCGTCCGTCAGATTTACGGCGTTGGAGGTGCCGACGATCACCAGCACGGCCAGGATGATGTAATAGTATCCGAGGTTCTCAATAACGGGGTTTTTCAGGAAGGGCACGTAGAAGGGGAAAGTATCCTTGGTGAAAAATATCAGTATCAGCGCGGCGGCGAGCGCCACCAGCGTCTGGACGACGAGCTTGGTCTTGCCGGAAATGCCGGCGGCGTTTTTCTGCTTGACCTTGGTGTAGTCGTCCGCCAGTCCCAAAAGGCCCAGGGCTATGAAGACGCCCAGCGCCAGGAAGGTGTAGAGGGAGAACTGGGCCCAGAGAAGAGTGGAGACGCAGACCGACAGAAGGATCAGAAGACCGCCCATGGTGGGAACGCCCTCTTTGTTCTTGTGCAGAAGATGCA
The DNA here is from genome assembly GCA_017554565.1 of bacterium. GTDB lineage: Bacteria > Auribacterota > UBA3054 > UBA3054 > UBA3054 > UBA3054. Next base: position 871 of record JAFZID010000145.1, on the reverse strand, counting down.
GCGGGGGACACTCGTCGCGCCTGATCTCCTGGCCGATCTTCATCATGTAGAGCCAGCGGATCATGACCGGCGCCAGAACGAGGCTTATGAGAAGCGAAGTCATGGCTGCGCCGGCGGAGCGGACCGAGATGTACTTGAAGACGTGGAAGGCGGAAACGCTTTCCGAGAGCCAGCCGAAGAAGACGTAGTAAAACATTTTACCCCCTTGTATTTTTAAAATTTGTCGGCAGGACGTTGCGGACAGCGGCATGGGGTACCGCCGTCCGCAACCGGAATGCGGATGTAGAGACGGCGCTCTCTTTGGTGTGTGTGTTCGTGTATGGGGAAGGGAAAAGCGTTCCGCCAATCACCGCACACATTCCGTTCCTGCTTTTAATATCTATGTTCATTCCGTTTATTTTTCCAATGCGAAGAAGTAATCTTCCAGTTTGTTGGCCCGGGAGCCTTTGAAAAGCACCAGGTCGTCTTTTTTTATGTATTCCGCCAGCTTTTCCGCCGCGTTCTCAGGCTGGCACACCTCGACTCGGCAGCCCTTGCCAGCGGCAATGGCGCCGGCGAGATAATGCTCGGCGTTCTCTCCTATGACGAAGAGGGCGTCCAGGAAGCCGCCGGCCTTTTCGCCCGCGGCATAGTGCGCTTCCTTCGCCTTGTCGCCGATCTCCAGCATGTCTGCCAGAAGGGCGATCTTCCTTCCTTCGCAGGGCATGCTTTTCAGCATGTCAAGGGAGGCGGAGAGGGAATCGGGGTTGGCGTTGTAGCAGTCGAGGATGAAAGTCGCGCCCAGAGCCTTGTGGATCTCGTTGCGCAGCCTTTCCCCCTGGACGCTTTCCAAGCCTTTTTTCAAATTCTCCAGCGGTATCTCAGGCATGAG
>JAFZID010000144.1 GCA_017554565.1 bacterium | reverse complement strand
GTCTCCAAAACTTCCGTGGAGGGCGTCCCCGGGTAGCCGGCCGCCAGGTCCAATCCTGACACCAGGGCTCCCAGAGCCATAGCTTCGTTACCCATTAAAAACTCTCTTCCCATAGTGAATGATGGTCTATGTTATTGGGTAATTTTAACTTTTAGGGCAAAAATTTGTCAATAGGTTTTCACATTTTCGGGTCTCCCGTCTAAACAAGCGTTATTGGGCGTTTTAGATTATTTCCTTCCTTTTTTGAGGCTGTTTTGCTATGATTTTTAGAGTATTTTTTTCAATTATCTGACTAGTTAATAGCAACTTCTTTAATAAATGGACAAGGATTTTTGGGCCAACGCCTTCGCCATGCCGCGCTCCGAGCGCCGGCACGACGAACTTATCGCCAAAATAGCCCGAGGCATCGCGCGCCGGAGGCTGGCCTTCCCTGCCATCCTTGCCCTTGAATCCGTCAAGCCGCTCAATTACCTGGCCAGCCAGGCTCTCATCGTTCTGACCCCTGCTCTGGGGATGTTCATCGAATACGCGACTCTCGACGATATCTGCGACATGCTGCAGGAAAGAAAGAACGTCGAGCGTCTGATCGCCGCCATCGATATGGAGAACAAGAAGCTCACGGCGCCCCCTCCCGCGAAAACTGAAAATAACCAGCCGGAAGAACCCGGCCCAACGAAATAAAAAAACATGGCAGAAAACAAAGCCCCTGAAGTGATCCTGGCAACCGACTGCGGTTCCACCACCACCAAAGCCATCCTTATCGAGAAGAAAGGAGGCAGCTACCGCCTGGCCGCCCGCGGCGAAGCGCCCACCACTGTGGAAGCGCCCGCCGAGGACGTCACCCGCGGCGTCATCAACTCCATAGCGGAGATCGAGGACATCACCAAACGAACCTTCATCCGCGACGACAAACTGATCGTCCCCCGGGAAGGAGAAATAGGCGCGGACGCCTACATCTCCACCTCCTCGGCCGGCGGCGGCCTCCAGATGATGGTGGCCGGCGTGGTTTCCCAGATGTCCACTGAATCCGCGGCCCGCGCCGCCCTGGGCGCCGGCGCCATCGTCATCGACTCATTGGCCACCAACGACCGCAGACGCCCCTACGAGCGCATCGAGAGGATCAGGAACCTCAGGCCTGACATGATACTTCTCTCCGGCGGCACGGACGGCGGCACGGTCCGCCACGTGGTGGCCCAGGCCGAGACCATCGCCGCCGCCGACCCGAGACCCAGATTCGGCGCCGGCTACGAGCTGCCCGTCATTTACGCCGGCAACGCCGCCGCCCGCCCCGCCATCGAGCAGACCCTGGGCAAGAAGACGGCTTTGCAGATCGTGGACAACCTCCGCCCGACTCTGGAAACGGAAAACTTAAAGCCCGCCCGCGACGCCATCCATGACCTCTTCCTTGAGCACGTCATGCAGCAGGCTCCGGGATACAAGAAACTCATGACCTGGACCTCGGCTCCCATCATGCCGACTCCCGGCGCCGTCGGCGACATCATGAAACTCATCGCCAGGCGCAACAACATCCAGGTGGTGGGCACCGACATCGGCGGCGCCACCACCGACGACTTCTCCGTTTTCAGGGCGGACCGCAACAATCCGGAGAGCGAGCAGGTCTTCAACCGCACCGTCTCCGCGAACCTGGGCATGAGCTACTCCATCTCCAACGTGGTGGCCAGCGCCGGTCTCGCCAACGTTCTGCGCTGGGTCCCCGTCATGGAAGACGAAAGGATCCTGAGAAACCAGATCAGAAACAAGATGATCCGACCCACCACCATCCCGCAGAACATCGAAAGTTTGATGGTCGAGCAGGCCATCTGCCGCGAGGCCCTGAGACTGGCCTTCCTGCAGCACAAGGAAATGGCGGTCGGTTTGAAAGGCGCCCAGAAATCCACCTCCTTCGCGGACGCCATGAGCCAGACCGTCAAGGAAGACACGCTGGTGGATATGATGGGGCTTGATATCATCGTCGGCTCCGGCGGCGTGCTCTCCCACGCCCCCAGAAGAAACCAGAGCGCTCTCATGATGATCGACGGCTTCGCGCCGGAAGGCTTCACGCAATTGGCCGTTGACTCCATCTTCATGATGCCGCACCTGGGCGTTCTGGCCCAGATCAACGAAGACGCCGCGCTGGAAGTCTTCGAAAAGGACTGCCTCATCTACCTCGGCACCGTAATAGCCCCGGTGGGCATCGCGCCCTTCGGCAAACCCTGCATGAAAGTGAAATTCCAGGGCAAGGAATACGAACTGAAGAGTGGCGAAATAAAGCTTCTGCCTTTGGGCCTCGGCGAAGAGGCGGAAGTTACCGTCGATCCCACCAGGAAATTCAACGTGGGCGCCGGCTACGGCAAGGCCGTCACCAAGAAAGTTAAAGGCGGCGTGGTCGGCCTTATCCTGGACGCCCGCTGCCGTCCCATCCAGCTCCCCGCCAGTCAGGAAGACAGAGTGAAGCTCCTGCAGATCTGGAACAAAGAACTCGACATTTACCCGGAAAAATAAAAACCCCAAAAAACTATGGCATACGCATATTCACCCGGTCTGAAAGTTTTAAAATCCACGGTGCTGCGCCGAATGAGACGTCTTCCCATCAAGGGTCAGACGCTGGTCAAGATCGGCGACAAAGTCGGCGCCGAACAAGTCGTCCTGAAAACCGAACTGCCCGGCAAAGCCGACGTCGTGAACGTCATGAGTTTGCTCGGCTGCCAGCCCCACGAAGTGAAGCAGTTCATGGTCAAGCCCATCGGCGAGCACGTTGAGAAAGGCGAGCTCCTGGCCATGCGCGCCGCTTTCTTCGGGCTCTTCAAGACAAGGATCGAATCACCCATGAGCGGGACCATCGAATCCGTCAGCGACGTCTCCGGCCAGGTG
>JAFZID010000143.1 GCA_017554565.1 bacterium | reverse complement strand
TCTTCTTTTGCTGTTGTCTGACATAGATTATTTGCTCAAAAGGTCCAGAGCCATCTGATATTTCTGCTTGGTGACCTCCACCACTTCCGGGGGCAAAGCCGGCGCCGGGGGTTCGCGGTCCCACTTGATCTCGTTCAGATAATCCCTGACGTACTGCTTGTCGAAACTGGGCTGGGACTTGCCGGGGCAGTACTGGTCGGCGGGCCAGAAGCGGGAGGAGTCCGGGGTTAGGACTTCGTCGCAGAGAATGATCTCGCCGTCGCAGACGCCGAACTCGAATTTCGTGTCGGCTATGATGATGCCTTTTTCCCTGGCGTAGGCTCTGGCGCGGGAATAGATGTAAAGAGAAAGCTCCTTGAGCTGGCTGGCGGCCTCGAAACCGATGATGTCCGCCATGCGGTCGAAGTCGATGTTCTCGTCATGGCCGGATTCGGCTTTGGTGGAGGGGGTGAAGATCGGCTCGGGAAGTTCGGAGGCTTCCACTAATCCCTCCGGCATCTTCTTGCCGCAGACCGTTCCGGATTTCTTGTATTCCGCGAAGGCGGATCCCGCCAGATAGCCCCTGACCACGCACTCCACCGGGAAGATCTGAGCCTTCTTCACGACCATGGCGCGGCCGTTGAGGTAATCCGCGTAGGGCGCCAGCTTGGGATACAGCTTGACGACGTCGCCGGAGACGTAATGGTTTTTCACCTTGTCGCCGAAAAAGGAGAACCAGAATTCCGAAAGTCCCGCGAGAACTTTGCCCTTGCCGGGGATCAAAGTCGGCAGAATGCTGTCGTAGGCGGAAATGCGGTCGGTGGCCACGAAGAGGAGATGTTCTCCCAGGTCGTAAACTTCGCGCACTTTGCCGCTCTTCAGGAGAGGATATTCGTTGATCTTTACAGTTTCCATAATTTTTCCTTCTATCTTTTGGGATTATTGATTTACATTTTTTCCGGAGCGGAGATCCCGAGGATGTCGAGCCCGCACTTGATGGCGTTCTTCACGACGTACGCAAGCGCCAGCCTCGCCGTGCGGAGATCTTTGTCCTCGACGAGAATCTTCACTTCTGCATCGTAGTAATGGTGGAAGGTCTTCGCCAATTTTAGCAGATAGTCCGTTAGCCTGTTGGGCTCGCAGAGCTCCGCAGCCTTCTCCACCGTGTCCTTCATGGTGCCAAGAAGTTTGATGAGCTCCTGCTCGGTAGGATTGCTGAGAAGTTCAGCTTTGATCTCTTTTTGCGCCAGGCTTTCCACCGACACCTTAGCGTCGCGGAAAATTTTGGAGATTCTGGAGTGGGCGTACTGGATGTAGTAGACCGGGTTGTCCTTCGACTGCTGTTTTGCCAGAGCCAGGTCGAATTCCAGATGGCTTCCCAATCTCCGCATGACAAAGAAATATCTCACGGCGTCCACGCCCACGTCGTCCATCAGTTCGTCCAGGGTCACGTAGTTGGCTTTCCTGGTGGACATCTTGACAGCTTCGCCGTTAGAGAGAAGCGTCACGAACTGGTAGATCGCCACCGTCACCTTGTCAACGTCGTAGCCCAGGGCCTTCAGGCAGGACAAAACGTCCGGATACTGCGCGATGTGATCCGCGCCGAAAATGTCCACGATGCGGTCGAAGCCGCGCTCGAATTTGTCGCGGTGGTAAGCGATGTCCGGCAAACGGTAAGTCGGTTCTCCGCTGGACTTGACCAGCGCGCGGTCTTTCTCCGCGCCAAACTGGCTGGCCTTGTACCAGACGGCGCCGTCCTTTTCATAGCTCAGGCCCTTCGCGGCGATAAGCTCCAGCGTTTCCTTGATCTTTCCGCTGTCGTAAAGGCTGTGCTCGTTGAAATAAACGTCGTGGTTGACGCGCATTTTCTTCAGGCTGTCCTTTATCATCGCAAAGGTCGCCCTCACGGCGTATTCCTTGAAGGTCTTCAGTTCGTCGGTGTCTTTCAGGGAATCGCCGAAATCCTTCAGCACGTCTTTTGCAATGTCCACGATGTATTCGCCCTGGTAGCCGTTCTCCTCAAGCTGTTCGTCACTGCCAAGCAACTGGCGGTAGCGGCACCTGACGGAGCGGGCCAGCACGTTCATCTGGTTGCCGGCGTCGTTGAAGTAATATTCTTTCGTGACATTGTAGCCCACGGCCGCAAAGAGCCGCGAGATAACGTCGCCCACCGCGGCGTTGCGGCCGTGTCCAACCGTCAAAGGTCCGGTGGGATTTGCGGAGACATACTCCACGTCCACGGTCTTCCCTTTCCCGATGTCGGAGAGGCCTATTCTTTCGCCGCTATTGAAGAGCGCCATAAAGGCGGAGCTCTTGGCGTCGCTGGAAAGCCTGACGTTGATGAAGCCCGGGCCGGCGACCTCGAAGGAAAGGTCGCTTCCGCAATTCGCGTTGCAGTATCCAACCATTTTCCCGGCCAGGACGGCCGGAGCCTGGCCGAAGGCCTTGCTTGATATGATCGCGGCGTTGGTGGCGAAGTTTCCGTGGGTCTTGTCCTTGGGGACAGTGATGACGACGGGCGGGAAAGTCGCTTCCACGCCCTCTGTTTTGGCGACTTCAGCCCTCGCCTGCTCCAATAGTGCTTTTATTTTTTCCTGCATAAGATTCCTTATTTCAAACCGTGGCTGCCGGGTTTGACAGCCTGCGTGCCAGCCGCGCACAAGGGGCAGTTGGCGGGATCGTAAGTTTCCACCGTCAGCGTTTCCAGAGCGCGGTAGGGAGCGTCGAATTGGACCTTGCCGCCGCTTCTGTCGATGATGGAGGTGTAGCCCACCACGTTGGCGCCCTTACTCCTCAGCATGGCTCCCACTTCCTTGGCGGAGCCGCCGGTGGTGCAGACGTCTTCGCAAATGAGCACGCGCTCGCCCTCTTTCACCGTGAAGCCGCGCCTCAGGGTCATATTGCCGTTCTCCCTTTCGGAGAAGATGGAGCGGCAGCCGATGGCTCTCGCCACTTCCTGGGCGATGATGACTCCGCCCATGGCGGGACCGACCACCACGTCGATCTGCATATCGGAGAATTTCTTCGCTATGGCCGCGCCCAGCTCCTCGGCGATCTTGGGATACTGAAGGATCTTGGCGCACTGCAAATAGCGGTTGCTGTGCAAGCCTGAACTCAGGATGAAGTGGCCCTCGAGGAGCGCTTCGCATTTCAGAAAGGTGGCGATTACGTCCATAATTTTTCCTTAGTCTTCTTTTGTGAAAATTATATTTATATTTATTTTAGCCTTTTTGCCTTTTTTATGTTGCGCAGCTCCTGAAGGAGGGCCGGAACGGCTTCCTCAGGGGAGACTTTCCTCAGGGCTTTGCCTTTGGAAAACAAAAGGAAACAGCCGTTTCCGCCGGCCAGTCCGGCCTCCGCGGCGGCCGCCTCCCCCGGCCCGTTCACGGCGCAGCCCATGACCGCCGCCTTGCAGGGATAGTTTTTCAATTCCGGATCCTTCGAGAGGGCGGCGCTGACTGCCGCGGCGATCTTTTCCAGATCGACTTTCGTGCGGCCGCAGGTGGGGCAGCTCACCACCTCGGGGCCGTAGGGCCTGAGGCCTAAGAACTGCAAAAGCTTTCTGCCGGCCGCCGCTTCCTTCTCCACGGGGCCCGTGATGGAGATCCTTATGGTGTCGCCTATCCCCTTGAGAAGCAGCGCTCCCAGGCCGGCTCCGGATTTCAGGAGGGCGTCCTCCGTCCTGCCCGCCTCGGTTATGCCAAGGTGCAGGGGGTAGTCGCAGTTCTCATGCAGAAATTCGTAAGCCCTGACGGTCTCCGGAACGCTTGAAGCCTTGACGCTTAAAACGATGTCCAGGAAGCCGAAGCTCTCCAATATCTCCGCCTCGGCGAGGGCGTGGCGCCCCATGGCGTCGCCCAGGGACGCTTTCCCCGAGAGGACCGATCTCCTGACGTCCTCCCTCAGGCTTCCGGAGTTCACGCCGATCCTGATGGGAACGCCCTTCTCCCCCGCCGCCTCGGCCACGATCTTCACTCTTTTCTTGTCGCCGATGTTGCCGGGGTTGATCCTGAGCTTCGCCACTCCCGCCTTCAGCGCCGCCAGCGCCATGCGGTAGTCGAAGTGGATGTCAGCGATCAGAGGGACGGGAGACTTCGCCGTTATTTCAGGCAGCGCATTCGCCGCCGCCTCTTCGTTCACGGTGAGCCTCACGAGATCGCAGCCCGCCTTTTCCAGTTTCCTGATCTGCCTCAGGGCGGCGCCGACTTCGGAGGTGGGTACGTTCAGCATCGACTGCACCGGGATCGGCGCCCCTCCGCCGATAAGGATCTCTTTCACTTTCACTGATCGCGTCATGTCAAAATTCTCCAAAGCGCTGCTGCAGGAGCGCCGCGCAGACGGGC
>JAFZID010000142.1 GCA_017554565.1 bacterium | reverse complement strand
GGGAAAAGAACGAGCAACAGCCCTATTACCAGGTGGAGGAATGGTTCGACGGCGGCTTCCCGATCTACACCGGCGACCTTACCCTGGACGGCATCTGCGCCGCGGTGGTCCACGAACTGGGGCACACCTGCCTTGCCCTGCCGGACGTTTACAGCTATCCCGTCAGAACGGCGAACGTTCTCCTGAAGGACGACAACGGCTGCCTGTACGCCGGGACGCCCGCCATGCCCGACTTCGACGGCTCCATCATGAACGCCAGCGGCATCAACGTGCCCTGCGGCGCGATGTACTCTCCCCTCATGGACGGCTGCCACATGTGGATCAATCCCTCCAACGCCGGAAAAATTGAATACTGCAAGGGCCAGAGGGGCGAAAGGTTCTGGGGCGTCCAGGGGAGAATGATTCCGATCAAGTGCAATATCCTGCAGTTCTTCGACAGGAACGACGAGCCGCTTGTTGGAGCGGCGGTCTACGTTTATCACGTGACCAACACCAAGACGGCTTCCTTCGCCGACAAGTATTTCGCCGACTGGCCGAAGTTCGCCGGCGTCACCAACGAGGAGGGCGCTTTCACCATAGGCGGCGACACCCTGGACACCTGGGACTGCCCGATGACAGAGAGGACGGAAGGGCGCACCGGCGTCTGGAATCCCTTCGGCAACATAAGCGAAGAATCCAACGCCACGGTGGACACGGCCTTCACCCCCAACGTCTGGACCACGGAAGGCTTGCTTTTGATAAAGATCGTCACCACAGACGGCGTGGAATTTTACAACATGTCCGTGGCCTCCTTCAACGAGGAGTTCTTCCGCGGCAACCGCATCAGGGGACATTACAAGATCTACACCAACAGCGTGAACGACAAGCGCCAGGATCTCGTGAGGAAGGAGATCCCCGAGCCCTGCCGGAAGATCAACCGCATCCCCGTGGCCAAACTGAAGGACGGCAAGACGGAATTCACCGTGAAAGCTGGGGAGGAGATCGTGCTTGACGCTTCGGAAAGCTTCGACCCGGAAGGCCAGCCCCTGGAATACCGCTGGCACGACGGCGGCAACTGGTACTCCACGGATCTCAGGTGCGGCCCCATCCAGACTTACAAGGCGCCCGACAAGAAGGGCGAGGAAAAGAAGATCGATCTTTTCGTCATCGACGGATTGAGGACCAGCGAACTGGTCAAGATCACCATCAAGTCCGAATAAGCTAACAGCGCCCAACGGCGCAAAGCGAAGCCCCGGGGGAAAAGTTCCTTGGCCCCCGGGGCTTTTTTTCACCAAGCCATCTTGCGGTCAGGTCTTAGATAAGATATAATTATTTTATTTAAGAGGAATTATTATGATACAGTTCACGAACACCGAAAATCGAAGGAAAGAAGAGTTCAAGGAACTCAACGAGGGGCGAGTCGCCATGTACACCTGCGGCCCAACGGTCTATAATTTCGCCCACATCGGCAATTTCAGGGCCATCCTGACCTACGATCTCTGCAAGCGCTGGCTCCTGTCCCGGGGCTACAAGGTCAAGCACGTCATGAACATCACGGACGTGGACGACAAGACCATCCGGGACTCCCGCAAGGAAGGCACGGCGCTGAGGGATTTCACGGAGCGCTACGCCAAGTGCTTTTTCGAAGACTGCCGAGAACTGAGAGTCATGCCACCCGACGTCACCCCCAGGGCCACTGACCACATCAAGGAAATGCTGGAGCTTGTCCAGATCCTGATGGACAAGGGCATCGCCTACCAGGGCGAGGACGGCAGCGTCTATTTCTCCATAGAAAAATACGAGCCCTACGGAAAGCTCAGCCACCTTAAGGAAAGGGAGCTGAAAGTGGGCGCCAGGGTCCAGAGCGACGAGTACGACAAGGAAAGCGTCAGCGACTTCGCCCTGTGGAAGGCCTGGGTGCCCCAGGACGGCGACGTCAAGTGGGAGAGCCCCTGGGGCCCGGGACGTCCGGGCTGGCACCTGGAGTGCTCCGTGATGGCCAGGAAGTATTTGGGCGACACCATCGACCTGCACATGGGCGGAGAGGATCTTATCTTCCCGCACCATGAGAACGAGATCGCCCAGAGCGAAGCCGCCACCGGCAAGACTTTCGTGCGCTATTGGGTGCACAACGGATACCTGATGATGGAGGGACGCAAGATGTCCAAATCCGCCGGCAATTTCTACACCCTGAGGGATATTTTCGAAAAGGGCTACACCGGCAGGGAAGTGAGGCTGCTTTTGTTGTCCACCTATTACCGCCAGGCCTTCAACTTCACCTTCGAAGGCCTCCACGCCATGAGGAGCGCCCTCTCCCGCCTGGATGATCTGAGAGACGCCATGGCAAAAGAGGTATCCGAAGGCGAGGATCGCGAGGCCGGCGCGGAATTGCTGGAGATCCTCAAAGCCGCGAAGGAAAAATGGGACGCTTCTTTGGACGACGATCTCAACACCAGCGCCGCTTTCGCCGCGCTCTTCGAGGCCGTGAAGGCCATCAACAAACTGAGGCTGGATCTGGCCTTGGGAAAAGACGGAGCCAGGAAAGTTTTGGAATTCCTCGACTACACCGACCAGGTGCTGGCCGTGGCGGAAAAAGACAAGAAGGAAGAGGAGTTCCCGCAGAGAGCCCAGGAGCTTCTGGCGGAAAGAACGGAAGCCAGAAAAGCCAAGAACTGGCCCAGGGCCGACGAGATCAGAAACGAACTGGCCGCCATGGGCCTGACCGTGGAGGATACCCCGGAGGGGCCCAGGCTGAAGAAACTAGGCTGATGGCGAAAGGACTTTTCATAGCGATAGAAGGGCCGGACGGCTGCGGAAAAAGCACCCAGATTGCGCTTCTGAAGGAGTTCCTGGAAAAGCAGGGCTGTGACGTGCTTCTGACCAGGGAGCCCGGCGGCACCGCTTTGGGCGAGGAGATAAGAAAGCTTCTTCTGGTCGGCAAAGAGCGGAAAGTTTCCCCTTACTGCGAGCTGCTGCTTTTCGAAGCGGCCAGGGCTCAGCACGTCATGGAAGTTCTGGAGCCGGCGCTGAACAGCGGCAAAATAATCATCGCCTCCCGCTACGCCGACGCCACCAGGGCCTACCAGGGCGGAGGCCGCGGGCTTCCTCTGGAAGAAGTCAGGAAAGCCAACGAACTGGGGACCAGAGGACTCTGGCCGGACCTCACCATCATACTTGACATCGACAGCGAAGAGGGCCTGAGGCGCGTCAAAAGCTGCGGGAAAGACGCCCTGGGAAAAGATCTGCCTCCCGGGGAACTGGACCGCATCGAGGCGGAGAGTCTGGATTTCCACCGCCGGGTGCGGGAGGAATATCTGAAGCTGGCCCGGGAGGAAAAGGAGCGCTGCAAAGTCGTTGACGGCAGCCAAAGCCGGGAGGAAGTGGCCCGGGAGATCAGCGCCCTCGTACTGGAGAAAATAAAAAACAATGCTTGATATAGAAACAGTAAAAAAATGGCAGCCTCAGGCTTTCCAGGCGCTGGATTCGGCGCTCAAGAATTCCCATCTGCCCCACGCCATCGTTCTGATAAGCCCCGGGGAAGTCGGGGAAGCGGAACTGGCGGAGGCTTTGGCCACCAGGCTGGTCTGCTCCGATCCGGGGGAAGGGCTAGTTAGCTGCGGGAAATGCGAGAACTGCCATTTGCGCGGCATCGGCACCCATCCGGACGTTTACTACGTCAGGCCCGAGGGCAGGATACGCGCCATAAGCCCGGAGACGATAGGCGGCATGATGACGTCGCTGCAGACGAAATCCCTGAAGGGCATCGCCAAGGTCGTCATCATAGAGCAGGCCGAGGCCTTGAGCAAGGAGAGCGCCAACAAATTCCTGAAGACTCTGGAGGAGCCTTCCTCCAAGACTTATTTCATTCTCCTGACCTCCCGGGGCGAAAGGCTCATTCCCACCATCAGATCACGCTGCCAGACAATAAGGCTCGCTCCGCTTGGCAAGGAGGACATGCTGAAGGTCTGCCGGGAAGAGCTGAAGCTGACGGTCCCGGCGGCGGAATTTTTGGCCAGGATCTCACGGGGGCGCCGCGCCAAGGCGCTGCAGATGGCCGGCAGTCTGGGGGAATACCAGAAGGACGCCGCGGACATCCTGGAGATCTACAGCCTGAGGGAACGGGCGCTGCCGGCCATCAGGGAATTCTCCCTGGCGAAGCACAGGGCGATGAAGGAGATCAAGGACCAGGGCGACGAGGAGATCGCGAAGGCGAAGAAAAAGCTCTCCGACGAGCTCAAGGACGCCGACCCCAACGTGAAGAAAGTGGAGCTCCAGAAGCTGGAGGACGCCATGATCATAGCCAACGCCGAGATCCTCCAGGATATGCGCGCCGCCGTTTATGAAATGCTGACGGACCTCTGGCGGGACGTCTGGCTGATGAAGCGGAACGCTCCTGAGCAGGAGGCGCTGCACTCCTTCCTGCTTCCGCAGCTGAAAAGGCTCTCCTCCCTTTACAGCGAGGACGAGATAGTCAGGAACGTCTCCGAAATAGATCTTGTGAGAGGGCCGGCGGTCTTCCTTTCCATGCAGTTCGACGTCGTGCTGCAGGGCCTTTTGGCGCGGCACATCGCCCCGCCGGAGGGGAGAGTCCTTCTGAGGGACGCCATAAAAGCCACCGGCCTCTAAAAACGCAAAGAGGGAAAAAATGAAAGAATACGATAAATATTCGGAGCATGACGCCTCCTCCGCGCAGAAGGCCCAGATCTCCGCTCCGGAATCCGCCGGAAGCTCGGAAAAGCGCAGCGTGGTCTCGGTAAGGCTGAGACTGTACGGCAACACGGACTTCTACACCTTCGACACACCGGAGCCGAACCTGGGTGACTGGGTGATCGTGGGGGCCGAGCGCGGGCTGGACTGCGGAAAAGTTTTGTCCAAGGAGACCATCGACAACATCCAGCTCCAGGAATTCCAGAGAGTGGTGAGAGTCTGCACTCCGGAAGACCTGGAGATCATGAAGAAGAACCACGAGGACGCCCTCGCCCAGGTGGCTTTCTGCCAGGGCGCGGCCAACGCCCTGAAACTCAGCATGAAGGTCATCAACGCGGAGTACGTTTACGACCGCACGAAGATCATCTTTTATTTCGCCGCTCCGGAGAGAGTGGACTTCCGTCAGCTGGTCCGGGACCTGGCCAGGGAGCTCAGGATAAGGATCGAGCTGCACCAGGTCGGCATAAGGGACGAGATGCGCATCACCGGCGGCATCGGCAGCTGCGGCAGGGAAGCCTGCTGCGTCAACTGGATCCACGAGTTCATGCCCGTCAACATCAGGATGGCCAAGCTTCAGCAGATCCAGCTGCATCCCGCCAAGCTTTCCGGCGTCTGCGGACGTTTGAAATGCTGCCTGGCTTTCGAGCAGCGCAATTACCGCGACCTGGAGCAGCAGATGCCCCACCGCGGCCAGATCGTCCGGACTGAGAACGGCACCGGGGAAGTCGTGGACAACTGCCTCCTGGCCAAGACCGTCACTTTGAAAATGGAGGACGGCAGCATCGTGACTGTTCCCTCCGACGACGTGACGGTGGTTTCCCGCACCAAGAGCCGCGCCAAAGTGAGAGTCCAGAAGCGTCGCCGCCGGGAGGACGAGGACAACATGAGCGACAAAGAATACGAGCAGGATCTTTTGGAAAAGATCGCCGAGATCGAAGAGGAAGACGAATAGTTCCGTGGCCCGCTTGGTAAGAGAAATAGATAATTTTACCGCCCAGGGGGAGTGTGTCATGACCCTGGGCTTTTTCGACGGCGTGCATCTGGGGCATCTTTCGCTTTTGAAGAGGCTCTCGGAACTTTCGAAGGAAACCGGCCTTCCCAGCGTGGCGCTGACTTTTGACGTCCGCCCCTCGGGCCGCTCCGTCAAGCTTCTGACCTCTCTGGAGGAGCGGATCGGTCTTCTGTCCTCCGCGCTTCTGGACACCGTCGTGGTCCAGTCCTTCACCCCGGGATTCGCCTCTTTGGATCCTTTCGCTTTTCTCCGCGACGTTGTGAGGGGAAAGCTGAGGGCGAAGGTGGTTCTGGCGGGCTACGACTGCCGCTTCGGCAAAGACCGATCCGGAAACATCGGGACGCTGAAAGCTTTTTCCTCTGAACTGGATTATTTTTGCGAAGAGGAGGAGCCCTTCCTCCTGGACGGCAGGATCGTCAGCTCCACTCTCTGCCGGGAATTGTTGGAAAAGGGAGAACTTGCGAAGCTTCAGGAATTCCTGGGCCGTCCCTGGAGCCTCAGGGGCCCCGTTAAGGCGGGTCTGAAGATCGGAAGGGAATTGGGCTTCCCCACGGCCAATCTGGGCCTGGAGGGGCTCCTGACGCCTCCCGCGGGCGTTTACAGCGCCCGCTACGACCTGGAAGGCAAGAGCGGCCGGGCTCTCCTTTATATAGGCACCCGTCCGACTTTCCAGGGGAAGGAAAAAGTCGCGGAGGCTTTCCTTATGGATTTTTCCGGCGATATTTACGGACGCGATCTGAGAATAACGCCGGAAAAGCTCATGGGCGGCGAGAAGCGCTTTGAGAGTCCGGAGGAGCTGAAAGCGGCCATCGAAGGATACGTCAGGGCCGCCGGGAAATAAAATTATTTCCCGCTTTTTACCCGGAGCGTCTTGCGCTCCATCAGGCTTTTGCACCTGGGGCAGCGCACGTATTTGTCCGCTTTGTCAGCCGTGAAATGGTAAAGGCAGATCTCGCACTCGCACATCGTCTTCCTGGTGGGCACGGCTTTGCGGGAATATTTTTTCTCGCTGTCATAGAGCCAAAGTATCATGATGGCGGTCAGGGGAACGCAGAGCAGATAAGCGAGAATGGATGTCAGGGAAACGGTGATCACGGCGTTTTATTTTATCGTCAGTTCCAAAGGCTCCCTTTCCTGGAAGGGCTCCCTCTGAGGCTCTTCTATCCTGATGCCCAACGCCAGGACGGTGATGATTATAAGCGTGACGACGAGGGAGAGAAAAAAGATCTTGCCCTGCCGGCGGCTCTTGAATTTCGGAATGTAAAATTTTATTTCCCGCATGTTTTAGAAAGGCGTGCGGTTGAAGAAATTCCAGACCGCCTCGTTGCTTTTGTCTTCCTTCAGTTTCTGCGGGGAATCCAGGGCGGTCATGGTCTTTTTTTCCACGTCCAGAAAGAGGACGCGCTGCGCCACTTTGAAGATGCTGTCCAGCTCGTGGGTCACTATGATGATGGTCGTTCCCAGGGAGGCGTTCAGTTTGATGATGGTGTCGTCCAGGGTGGCGGAGGATCTGGGGTCCAGTCCCGCGGAGGGCTCGTCGAAGAAAAGCACTTCCGGATCCAGCGCCATGGCGCGGGAGAGAGCCGCGCGCTTTTTCATGCCGCCGGATATTTCCGAGGGCAGGAAATGCTCGAAGCCGGAGAGATTGAAGAGCGCCAGCTTGAAGCGGGCGGCGCGCTCTATTAATTCCGGGGAAAAATCGGTGTATTCCTGCATGGGCAGCATGACGTTCTCAAGGAGCGTGTCGGAGCCGAAAAGCGCGCCGCCCTGGAACATCACGCCCATTTCCTTCACCATTTCCGCCTTTTCCTCTTCGTCCGCCGTGACGATGGACCGGCCGTTGAAGAGAATGTCTCCGGAAATCGGGGAGTAGAGCCCGAAGAGGTGTTTTAAAAGCGTGCTCTTGCCGCAGCCGGAGCCGCCGCAGATAACGAAGATCTCTCCCTTGCGCACGGTGAAATCAAGGTGCTCCATGACCACCCTGGAACCGTAGCCGATGGTCAGGTCTTTGATCTCAAAAATTGGTGTTTCAGATGATCCCATGTTTTAAAAAGGCGGATGGAAGAGGATCGTGAAAAGGGAGTCTGTAAGGATCGTGATGAAGATGCCGCTCACCACCGCCGCGGTGGTGTAGCGGCCCACGCTCTCGGC
>JAFZID010000141.1 GCA_017554565.1 bacterium | reverse complement strand
GCTCTTCTTTAGTTTCCTTGAGGCTCGCCTTGATATCGCCGCTCACGAGGAAAAGGGAATAAAGGCAGGGGACGGCCGCCACCAAACACAGTATGAGCCACCATTTGCTGAAGCTTTTCAGGGCGGCTTTGAAGCAGGGGACTAGTAATAGTTTATTCATGCTTCGATTGTAGCAAAAATCGCGATTTTGACGGAAGTCCGGTTTATTTTCCGCTTGCTTTTTGCTATAATGTCCATTAGTTAAGGGGTTCATTTATTCCCCTGAGAAACTTTTAACCAACGAGATAAGGATAATATGAAACGCATTCTCTTCGCTCTTCTGGCCTTTGCTCTGCTGTCACAGCTGACGATGGCCGACGAGATCTGGACGGAAAAAGCCCAGAACCCCTCCTGGTGGCCGTACCGCCATTACGACCCCAAGCGCTCCTCGGTCAGGGAAGATATGGTCGAGTGGTACGCCGACATGGAGCCTCCCTGCCCCACCAACAGAACGGTCACGGCTTTCTACGGCAACGTTTGGAGGAAGGCGGAGCTTGTTTCCACCAACATCCAGATTGTGGCCACCGACGACCCCTTCAAAGAAGTTCCGGGTTATTGGCCGACTTTCTACGGCGCCGCTGCTTACCTTGACGGCAAATACATGATCGCTGCCGGGCAGATGTGCAACTACGCCTTGAGGAACGCGGAAACGAAGCTGACCTTCCCGGGTATGGAGAATTACTCCAAGTTTATTAAAGACGGCACGAAAGCCGGCGATTTGAAGGACTACGGCTTCTACTGGCCCAGCAACACGTACGCACACGCCGACGAGGCCTTCTCCTTCAACCGCAGCGTGCAGTTCCACATCTACGACGTGGCAAGTGACACCTGGGAATCCTCCAAGTACGACGGTTCCGGCCCCCCGACTTTCGTCAACATGGAAGCCGGCAAATGCCCGGCCCGTATTGCCGACAACGAATGGGTGGTCCAGGAGGCGGTCATGCGCGACGGCGCCCGCTGCGGTTCCAACCAGGCTTTCCTTTACGACTTCGACGAGTCGGGAACGCCCTCTTTCTTCATCCACGCCGGATATCCGAACTGGGACGGCAACTTCCAGATCTACAACCCCACCAAAAAGCCGGAAAACGATCCTGAAAGCCCCTACGGCGCCTGGAGCGGATCGAGCGGCGCCACCGGCTTCTCCTCCGGGTACGTCGCCCAGTACGGCGGCGGCGCTGTCTGCATAGACGGCCTTGCCTACGTTATTGGCGGCGGATTCTGGGGCGACGGCGGCCTCAACATGCAGATCTACAATCCGAAGACCGACGAGTGGCGCGTCTACGAGAAGATCTATCCCGACAACCTTGTCGACTTCGGCATCGCGACCTGGGGCAGCAAGATTTACCTCCTCGGCGACAGCTCGATCTCCACGAAGATCCGCGTCATGGAGACCGCCACGAACAAATATCAGTTCGTGGACAGCGACCTTGAGCTCCAGATCCCGGTCACCGCGCCTGCCGTTGTCGGTTATAACGGCGTCATCTACGCCATCGGCGGCCGCACCTGGAACGAAAGCGGCAAAGCCGTTCCGACCGACGCGTTCCAGATCATCAACACGGTCTTGAAATCCGCGGTGGTCCACACCACCAGGCTGCCCGTGGCCGCCTACTACGCTTCCTGCGCCGTCACGGAAGACGGCAAGCTCCTTTTCGGCGGATCCATGCTGAGCAAGGACCCCGTGACCGGCAAGGAAGTTGCGGGCAGCCGTCTCTGGATCGGCGACATGCCCACCCAGGACCTCTACGTCTCTCCCTCCACCATCGACTACGGACAAACGGAAGACAGCATGGAGATCACGCTCTACAACGTCTCCGCCAACGAGCTGGACATTCACGTCACCTGCTCTGAATCCTGGCTTACGGTTGACAAGCACGTGACCGTTCCGCCCAACCAGGAGATCAAGGAGACCGTGACCATCGACCGCGCCAACGTGCAGGGCCCGGTCAGCGGATTGCTGTCCCTCGCCTGGGGCGAGGAAGCCATGACCCTGAACGTCCTGGCGGATATGCCCAGGCCTATTCCCGTCTTCAGCAAGACCAAGGACATCACTCTGAAATCCACGACGAAATCCTTCGACGTGACCAACGAAGGCAGCGTCAGCCTGGTCTATGCTTTCG
Organism: bacterium; assembly: GCA_017554565.1. GTDB lineage: Bacteria > Auribacterota > UBA3054 > UBA3054 > UBA3054 > UBA3054. The sequence continues at coordinate 2,800 of JAFZID010000141.1, read as the reverse complement.
CCAGCGACACGGAAGGCGCCGCCATCAATCCCGACAAAGGCGAGATCCCTGCCGGAACGACGACGACCTTCTACTTCACCATCGGCGAGGAATGCCCGCGTCCCGGCACGGTGGTTTACACCATGACCTACAATTCCTACGACGGCAGCAGCAACACCTTCACGGTCAGCAACTACGCCAACACTTACTACGTCAGTCCCGAGGGCGATGACGACAACGACGGCACTTCTCCCGAGACCGCCTGGAAGACGCTGGCTTTTGCCTTTGAGAACGTGCCCAGCGGCTCCGCCGACGAAGGCCAGATCACGCTCTCCGTCGCCACCGCGGTTTATGCCGGCGACTCCCAGCACGCCACCGACTGGACCTTGGATCTTTCCAAGAAGTCTTACCTGTGGGTGAAAGGCGAGACGACGGACAAACCGATTTCCGTCACCGGATATTTCGTCGACCAGATCGACCGTCCGCTTCTGACTCCCGGCGACAAGAAGTGGCACAAGGGCACGGGCGGCGACGTCTGGGACGAAGTGCCCGCCATCAAGATGGAGAACGTGGACCACGTCCGCTTCAGCAACTTCATCCTGGACGGCTCGTACCCCGACACCAACATCGTGACGGTGGGTGTGGGCGCCAGCCTTCCCAACATGACGGAACTCATCGGCATCAACAACGCCAACGGCGTCCAGGTTGACAACAACTACTTCTACGGCATGTTCGACGGGGAGTGCTATGATGTGACGACCAACCAGGTCACCAACTGGGAGCACTTCTATTACATCGGCCTGACCTATCACGGCAATATCGGACCTGATGACATAACGATCAACAACAACCTCTTCCAGGGCTTCACCCGCGGCATCTACCACAACGGGTACCCCGCCCGCGACGACAGGTCCAATACCAACTTCGCCTACATCACCGCCAATACTTTCACCAAGCAGCACAGCAACGGCGGCGTCTGCGTGGCCATCAGCTCCAACTTCCAGGACACCTGGTACGGAGCCGCCCAGGTCTGCACCTCCAACATCTTCGCCGAGATCCCGGATCAGGACTACGAATATGAGCCCATGTGGACCTGCGCCTACGCCACCGGCGGCGCGGTGCTCCTGCTGGGCCACGACGACTTCGCGGTGGAATCCCAGTACAACCAGTACTACGACATCGGCGGTCCCGGCGGCGCGGACTATTACACCGACGGCGTGACCTACGAGCTGGACGACATCTATTACAGGATCGACTTCACGGACTACACCAACGAAGTGCCGAATTTCGTCGCCAACACCTGGTTCAAGACGGATCCCGAGACTCAGTACGGCGAACGCTTGGTTGGCTGGGCCTTCATCCCCGAACCGATCTTCGGCCTTGCTATCATTGCTTTGGCCATCGCCATGCTGCGCAGAAAGTAGATCGTTTAGAATGACGATCGCGAATATGGCGCGCCGCAAGGCGCGCCATATTTTATTTCGGCTCGTTTTGGTATAATTTACAATAGATTAGAAATATAATTCGCGCCTGCGTTCGCTGGCGCAAACAATATAACCAACAACAAGGATGCACTGATGAAACGCTTCATGCTTTTCCTTCTGGCTTTCGCCTTTGTTTCTCAGCTCATTGCGGCTGACGAAAACATCTGGACAGAGAAAGCCCAGAACCCCTCCTGGTGGCCGTACAGATACTACGATGCCTCCAGGCCTTCCATTCGTGAGGACAAACAGGAATGGTACCACGATACGGCCGTGCCCTGCCCGACCAACAGAACGGTGGAACTCTTCAACAGATCCACCTGGAGAAAGGCCGAGCTCGTCACCACCAACGTCCAGTTCGTGGCCACCGACGACCCCTTCAAGGAAGTGACAGGCTACTGGCCGACCTTCATGGGCGCCGGCGCTTACCTTAACGGCAAATACATGATCGCCTCCGGCGAGACCTGCAACATCGGTCTTTCCGGCCTCGGTCTGTATTTCTCCAACATGAAGGACTGGGTGAATTACAAAAAGGACGGCACCAAGGGCACCGGAGACCTTGTCGACCCCGGCTACAGCTGGCCTAGCAACACCTACGGCGAAGCCTTCTCCTACAATCGCAGCGTCCAGTTCCACATCTATGACGTGGCGAGCGACACCTGGGATTCCTCCAAGTGGGACGGTTCCGGACCTCCGACTTACGTCAATATGGAAGCCGGCAAATGCGCGGCCCGCTGGATCGACGACAATGAAGACTCCTGGGTGGTCCAGGAAGGCGTGGCCGGCGACGGCGTCTTCTGTGGCGCCAACCAGGCTTTCCTTTACGACTTCGACGAATCCGGAACGCCCTCCTTCTTCCTGCACGGCGGCTATCCCTGCTGGGACGGCACCTTCAGCATCTACAACCCCAACAGGAAACCCAAACAGGATCCTGACAGCCCCTACGGCGCCTGGAGCGGATCCAACGGCGCCACCGCTTTCAGCAGCGGCTATCACTGCCAGTACGGCGGCGGCGCGGTCTGCATAGACGGCATCGCCTACGTTTTGGGCGGCGGCTACTGGGGCGACAACGGCATGTGCATGCAGACCTACAACACCAAGTCTGACCAGTGGGAAGTTTATGAGAATGTCTATCCGGAAAACCTGATGTACTTCGGCATCTCCACCTGGGGCTCCAAGATCTATGTGCTGGGCGACAGCTCTGTCTCCTCTAAGATCCGCGTCATGGAGACCGCCACCAACAAGTTCGCGCTGGTTGACAGCGACCTGGAACTGCAGATCCCGGTGCGCGACCCCTCCGTCGTCAGCTACAACGGCGTCATCTACGCCATCGGCGGCCG
>JAFZID010000140.1 GCA_017554565.1 bacterium | reverse complement strand
CGACCGCAGAGTCCAGGAGGAGATCAGAAAGCTACCCGACTACAAGACCATCTGGCAGACCTTCGCCGTCCTTCTCCCCTGCCGCAGCGTAGGCGTCATGGGCGACCAGCGCACCTACGAATACACCTGCGCCATAAGGTCAGTCAACTCCCTCGACGCCATGACCGCGGACTGGACACGCCTCCCCTACGACACCCTGGCCACCATTTCCAACCGCATCATCAACGAAGTCCGCGGCATCAACCGGGTGGTTTACGATATCTCAAGCAAACCCCCCGCCACCATCGAGTGGGAATAAGAATAAAAAAAGCGCAATAAATTGCAAATAATGCAATTAAGACTTGGCTCTTTTATTTTGCCCACCATGCCGGCTTGTGTCCGGTTTGCTTTCCCCCGTTTTTAGCATATTTAAAGTAAACACCAATTTTTCTACATTGGTCAACAAAAGGCTTTAGTTCATAACCACCAACAATCCATAACAGACCGCCAACTGGACGCTTGTCTATATATTTAATGTTGCTTCTTCTAAGCATTTTAATGACATCATTTTCTGGCTTACTCGTTTTTACCGATTCTAATAGATCCTGCTGTATTGATCCTGTTGATTTAGTGGCTGGTTTTTTGTGGGAATATTCAAATCGTTTTTTTGCATAAAAATTATAATTGCTTTTATGATTGTTTTTAGAGTTTGAATTAATGTCATCATCAAATCCAATGTCATCTAAAAATTCATCGTCAGATTTACGAATCTGTTTTGTTGAAATCTGTTTAACATCTTTATTACCAAAATCAGATTCAGATTCAAAAAGACCTTCGGATTTATTAATTAATAATTTGGGATTAAGTGCACTTGAAATTGTTTTGGTATAATCTCCTTCTACATTATCAAAATGCATTTTTTGCAGCAATATTCCAGCTCGCTTTTTAACACGCAAAAGCAATTCGGTTTCAGTTTCATTATTAATTTTTTGTTCAGATTCCGGTTCTATACCAAACTTAATTAACTCTTGAATAACACGATTAATTGTTTTTTCTTTATACCTATAGAACTCACTTCCGCGAATACGAATAAACCTCCAGCCCAATCTTTCTAAAATAATTTGACGTTCCATATCCTCGCGTATTTTTCCTTCACCGCTGTGCCACTGCTCACCGTCGCACTCTATAGCGACAGTTTTACGTCCACAAACAGCAACCATATCCAATCTATAGGCTCCAACTTTCCATTGTTGTACCAAATTATATCCTCTATTAGTTAAAATCTGTGCCACCTCACTTTCAAACGGTGATTCCGATTTTTCCTCAATTTCTGCATTTTGTAATTCTTTTGCCTTTGGATTTTTAGAATAATCAATTAATGTTTTACGTATGTCTCCAGGTTTTAAATCCCTATCAGAATCCAGAGAATCTACTACCCACAGCTGATCTTTAGCTCGACTTGCAGCAACATTATAACGTTTTCTAAACATTTCACCTTGCCCAAAATCTCTTTTAGGAAGCGGCCCATTTTCGCTTGCACTATCAACAAGACTTATAAAAATAACATCACGTTCATCACCTTGAAAATGAGGAGGTGTGCCACTAAGAATTCTTCTGTTAGTTATTTCTTTATTATCAATATTTCTTTCAATCAATTGTTGTATTAATTTATCTTGTTCATCCCCCTGAAGAGTAATTACTCCCATACTCTTTCCGGCATATTCTGGTTGTTCAATACAAGCTTTCATCAAAGCAACTATCATTCTTGCTTCGTTAACGTTCTTATCTCCTTCGCGACAACCGTTAGGAACTCGATAATTAACTACCGCTGGTAACAATATGCTATCACTAGCATCGCGAAGAGGCTTTATCTTGTAATCGTAAGACAGCATATTACTAAAACCAATAATGTCTGGAACACAACGAAAATGTTCTTTCAACATCAAAGGGTGAAATGTTGTACATGCTATATCATAAATAGAAGACTTGCCATCGTACAAATTGGAGTTAGGAATTATATTCTTAATATACTGTTTTTCCAACCTGTAAATATCATCTTCGTTCACTCCAATCGCCATTGGGCTGACCTGTTTGTCATCGCCAACAATAACAAGTTTTTTCCCCATGAACAAAATTGCAAGGGAAGAAATATCTGCTTGACTAGCCTCGTCAATAATAACAACATCAAAAGAATTGGCGCCTGGCATAAATATATCCAGCACGCGATTTATAGGCATTATCCATCCTGGAACTGCATTCTGACACTTGATCATCAATTTTCTTGCTTCTTCTCTTCTCCTCGGAGCGGTTTTACCAGTTCCCTTTCCAATCTTCATCACAGTTTTTTTCCACCCTTGAAGATTTTGTTGAACACTAATATCTCCGTTAATACGAACGAGCATATGATACCAGCCGCATTTTTCAGCATATTGAGCTGTAATTTTTCTATATTGCTCGCTAAGTTTAAGATGTTCATCAAGTAAATCAGAAAGCGATTGATGAAGTAAAACATCTATTTTTTGAGCTAGTTGTTTCCATTTCCAAGCATCGTATATTTTATCAGGAACTTTGCCTTCGCCATGTATTCCTTTACGCTCACGAATATCACTGGCCCATTGAGGAGCATATTTTTCCAATTTTAGAAGTAAATAATTACGCTTTTCTAACAAATCATATTTGCTAAACTCAGAAGATAGTTTTTCAAAGCATGCTTTATATTTTCGACAATCTTGATTCGCAATTGAATCAACAGCATCTCTGCAAATACAACTGTTTATTCGCAAATCTTCTTTCAAAATCTTTAAAGAATCATTTATTTTTTCTTTTTTATTATTAATATTTTCCTGGGAAATATAAATGTCGCAGACAGGAGTTACTATAGTATTAGCAACATTCAAAATTTTTCCTATAAAACTATAATCTGATTCCAATTCATCCCTTTGAAAAATGTTTGGGATAACATCGAAAATCATAAGTTTGTCAACAAATCTAAGTAAATCTTCTTTATACCAATCTAGATATTTAGTTATATAAGGGATAAATTTTTTAGCAATTGATTCTGGCTCATCTGAACTTAACATAAAAAAGCTAGGACAACCATGTTTAGCCATGAGATCTTCCCAAAGCGAAGAACATTTATACCTTAAAAGCTTAAGCTGCAAACTATTGAAAACTATATCGCATTCATCAAAATTAGAAATCTTATGACCATTAATTTTTGTTTTCTCTAAAGCTGTTTCAAAACTAGGGTTCATCAAATTTGTCAGCCAACTTATTCTTCCTTCACTAGCAAAAACACTATGAATTGTTTTATATTCATTTATAAGTTGTTCTATTTCTTCTTCTTTCTCAGGCAAAACAACTTTGTTAATCTTCAGTTTCCCTAACACTTTTTCAGCGCTTTCACAAGTTTTATTAATAGTATTAATTAAACTATACCAATTTTCTCGATGAATTTTTGTTTTACTGCCGTCTATAGCAACGTACTTCATCCATTCTTCAGTCTCATTTAAGGAATCGATATGCTCCTTTATGTCCTTAATTGCAGTACCATCAGACAAAGAGAACTTTATTTTTGAAAAAGCGCCGCTTTTTATATCTGTTATAACTACACGCGTATTTTCTAAATTAATTGACCATCCTTTTTTCGACAATAAATCTTTAATTTTAGTTTCTTCTTCGTTAATTACATTATATGCATCCTCTAAATCTTTTGGAGAAATAATATTAGAAGGATCTGGTATTTTATAGTTTAATTCTGTTTCATCGTCGATTGATAATTCTTCATTACTACGATACAAAAGCGATAATTCATTAGATTCAAGTGGTAAGCAATTACATGAATCATTTACATTTCCTGGAATATAGGAAAGTTCGTTTTCGTTATCAGAAACAAATCTAGCAGCTTCAGATAATTTATAGCTAATTCCATTAATGGAAATTTCTTGATCTTCCTGTTTAATTATTTTAATTATATCTCCACGAACTTTTTCATGTGAATCAATTATTTTTTTGCGTCTATTAGATAATTTATTCATTTCTACTTCTAATTCATATATATCGTGATGCGACATAAAATCTGTTATTTCGTCAACAGACTGCTGCATATCGACATTTGAATCGTCAAGAATTGAAACGCATAAGTGCTGTAAACCTTTGGGAACTTTTTCTTTTAATACTCTAAGAGCTTTTTTAGTGTGGCTCGTAACAAGGACTGTGTTCCCTTTGGCTAAAAAATGGCCCATAAGATTTGCAATTGTATGTGTTTTGCCGGTGCCGGGAGGGCCTTGAACAAGAACGGCATTATAGTTCTCAATTCTGCTTGCAATTTCAAACTGTTCCTGATTTGCTTCTTTTGACAAAAGAATGTTTTCACCTTCTCCACTTGCAGAAGCTAAATCAAAATGATGCTCAATATCTCCTGATACTTCTGCTTTTTTTAAATCTCCGCCGCAAACAATATCTAAGATAGAAGATGGAATAATTCCATCTTTATTCATTGAATCAATAATTTGGTCAATAGCTCTAATCGTTCCATCTTGCTTTTTCCTTAAAATAAGGCAAGGTTCAAAAGAAAGCATAAAGCGTTCTGAATTTCCTGCCTCTGTTGTATTATCATCACTTAAGGATGTTTTTGAAGAAATTTTATTAAGCACACTTTTCAAAAACACTGGGGCATGCTTACGATCGAGAGGATGATAATTGTTTAATTTTAGTTCATCATTCAATTCATTAATTTGTGAAATATTGATGTCTTTTATTTTGTTAAGCAAAGTCGAATAAAATTCCGAATCTGCATCTGTATCTTCTATAGATATTAAATTTTTTTTGTAATCAAACACCATTTTTACTTTTCTCAGAAGTAGTGGGTGTTTAATGTCCTTATCATTTTTATCTGTTAACAGTCCATTGGCAACTATTATTTCACCGTTTTCTAATTTTTCTTGTAATTCATAAAAATATCTAAAGAGTTCACCAAAAAGGGCTCGTGTTTGCTCTATAACTTCTTGCCTTTTTACCCAGATCTCACGTTTGATTTTCCATGAGTTAAATAAATTCACTCTATTTTCATTATCTTCAAAGTTGATATCTTCAATAATATCTTTCGCATTTTCTTCATTCCGAGTTAAAACGACATTGTTTGTATTTGGCTTTGTATCTTTTATTTCCACTTCTTGTCGAAAATCATTCCACCCTTGTTCAAGCCAATCACGAAAAATAGGATCTGGATCAGGACAATTTTCAAATTCTGGTTTTCTAACAGAAAGAATTGTGGAATCAAAATCTTTTTCATCGTTGTTTTCTCTATCGTGATAACATAATGTTATGTTCTCTGGATCATCATGTATTTTAGAAAATGGGAAATACCAATGATATTCTGCAACATTTGTTACTGTTTTTTGTCTAAGCAGATTCAATTCTTTAATAAAATTAAATAGAGCTGTGACTTTTTCTAGCCCTATTTTTTTTATCTCACTAAGCATTGTGTTCTCCTTTGTCAATGCATTTTCATACGATTATCCAACAGTAAATTATAAAACATTTAAATTATTATATCATTTATCTCGCTTTATAATACAGATAGTAGCATTATATTTATGGGAAATTTTATTCGCATTTTGCCTTAAAAACAAAAAAAGCGCTTCTTTTTTGAAGCGCTTTTTTGTTTGTTCTGTTCTTTTTTGTTATTCGGCTTTAAGATCGACGTAGTTGATGTTGAAATGGCCGCCAGTGGAAACGAACTTAAGATTCTGCTCGCCTTCCGGGAGCTCGATGGTCGTTACGTTCTCGGCGGTCTCCCATTTCTGCCAATCGCCGGTCTTGACAGTGTTTTCCCAAACATACTGCTCTTTGCCGTTCAATAAGATCTTCACTCCGCCGGTGCCGTAGGGCGAAGAGAAGCGCAGGCTGACTTTGTATTTGCCGCCCTGCTTAACGTTGAGCTTGAACTCCATGTAGGCGCCTTTGGCGCTGATGTTGGTAAGGTTCTCGCCGCCGTCCGTTTCGTCCCGGCAGGCTTCCTTGCCCATGCCGGGGGCGACTCTGCCGGCTTGCGAACCCTTCAGGCGCCAGAAATTTTCTTCCGGCTGCTCGGCCGTCTTTACAGGCGCTCTCGGCACTTTTCTCATGTACTGGGCGGCGATCTCCAGGATCTTCCTGGTGCTTGCCTTCAGTTCGTCAAGGGAGATGAGTCCGGCTTTGTAGGCCGCAATGAGTTCCTTGCTCTCGCCCCAGGGCATCTGCACGTTGCAGCCGGCTTTTATTTCTTTCCAGCCGACGCTCTGGCTGCCCCAGTCGGTGGTGACGAAGCCTTGGAAGCCCCACTCGCCTCTCAGAAGGTCTGTCAGCAGCGCTTTCGATTCGGCGGTGTGGATGCCGTTGAAACAGTTGTAGGAGGCCATAATGGCCCAGGGCTGGGCTTCTTTCACGGCGATCTCGAAAGCCTTGAGGTAAATTTCCCTCAGCGCTCTCTCGCTCACTCTGGAATCGTTGTTAAGGCGGTTTTCCTCACGGTTGTTGGCGCAGAAGTGCTTCATCTCGACGCCGCGGTCGCCCTTCGACTGCACGCCCTTTATGATGGAGGCGGCCAGCGTTCCCGTAAGATAAGGATCTTCGGAGTAATACTCGAAGTTGCGGCCGCAAAGAGGATCGCGGTGAATGTTGAGGCCCGGAGCCAGCCAAAGGGCGACGCCGGCAGCTGCCATTTCCTCCCTTAGGGCCTCGCCGATCTTGTAGAGGATCTCGGTGTCCCAGGTGCAGGCCAAAAGCGCTTCCACAGGCCAGGCGGTCTGGGGAGTGTCCAGGCGCAATCCCGCCGGTCCGTCGGAGGTCTCGAGCGCTTCCACGTCGCGGCCGGGCATGGCGCCGACGCTACCGGTGGCGTTTATTGCGCTGCCCTGTCCGCTGGCAAGATAGGCGAAATCTTCCATAGTAAGCGAATCAAGGAATTCGAATATCTTGCCGGGATTGCTGACGACTTCCTCGAAGGACATGTCTTTTCCTTCGGGAAGGTTGTTGCGCAAATAACCCATTCTGCCCAGTCCGCTGCCGGCGTCGATGGCCAGACCGCCGATCCTGGCATCGAAATCAGAACCGGTGTTTTTGATCTTCAGCCTGTGATAACCGGGCTTTCCGAAGAAACGGAAGGTCCTGACCGGAATAGTGGACGGGTCTGACGTGACAGGCATATCTTCGTACCCTCCCATATCCAGAGCGACAGCAAGCTTCGAGGCGCCGAGGGTTATGAGCGTCAGTTCATGCTCTTTCTCTTCGGAAAGGTAAATCAAATACTCCACCCAGTTGCCTTTCGGAACGATCAGATCGTAACCATTGGAGAAATCAAGGTTGTTGCCGGTCCAGGCGTTCCAGGAACGCAGCCTGAAGCTGAAGGGCGAAGTGATATGCCCGTCGTCCTTAACGAGGCCCAGGGCTTCCTGATCCTCTATCGTTCCCCGATACGGCGCGTCGTAGGTGCCGTCGGCTCTCAGGACGCTGGAAAGAAGAACGGGCGGCGGAAGCTTGGCCAGTCCGGCGTCGCTGTAGATCTGGTTGCAGGAGCGCGAGTAGGTGGCCATGACGCCTTTTTCCCTGGCGTCTTTTACGGAGTTGCCCACGTAGATGTTGTAGGTGCCCTTTTCCAGAATGAAGCAGCGCTGGGGGCTTTCCTGGAAAGTCTTCATCTGTTCCAGGGGGAAGGAGATCGTCAAAGTCTCGCTTTCATTGGGCAAAAGCAGTTTGGTCTTCTTGTAAGCGGCCAGCTCTATGGCCGGATTCCCGAGCCTTCCCTGGGGGCGGGAGTAATAGACCTGCAGGACTTCGCGGCCGGCCCTCGGACCTACGTTTCTAATCGTTATCTCTATCGAGAATTTTTCGTCGTCGATGGCCGGATTAAGAGACTCGTACATGAACTTGGTGTAGGAAAGTCCGTAGCCGAAGGGATAGCGGACTTTCAGGCCCTGGGGATCGAAGGTCTCGAAATAGCGGTAGCCTACGTAAACGTCCTCCCGGTACTCCGTGTATTCGTTGCTCTCCCTGAAGCAGGAGGAGGAGGGATAATCCTTGTAGCTTTTAGGAATAGTATCCGCTAATTTTCCGCAGGGAGAAACATCGCCCAGCGCCACGTCCCAAAAAGCGTTGCCGCCTTCCATGCCGGGCTGCCAGACCAGCATGAGAGCGTCGATGGGATAGCGGTCCTCAAAGGAAAGGTCGATCAAAGCGCCGCTGTTTATGACCACTATAACTTTGGAGAATCCCGCCTTGGTAGTAATATCAAGGAGTTTCTCTTCCTCGTCGGTCAGGTAATAGTCGCCTTTGCTGAGCTGCCTGGCGCTGCCCTCGCCGCAGTTGCGGGAGATAAAGACGAAGGCGGCGGGATAATCCTTGGCTACCGTCTGCAGCTCTTCCAAGGTCGGGAAATAATTCTCTTCGGCTTTGTATTTGTCAGCCAGTTCGGAACAGAAAGTCAGCTGCCCCTTTTCCGCCCTGTTTTCAGCGCCTTTCAAAAAGTTGACGGAGTAATAGGCGTTGACGTAGCCGCTTCCCCAGCCGGTCTGGCTGAAGTGGATCTGGGCTTTGCCGATCAGGGCGACTTTTTCTCCGGTGGCAAGGGGCAGGGCGTAAGACTTGTTTTCCAAGAGGACCATGCCCTCCGCGGCGGCCCGGCGGCAGAGTGCGGCGTGTTCAGGTTTGGGAGCGGGCGATTCGGCGAATGCGAAACTTACAGCGCCTAAAACTATCAGCGCCGCCAAAGAAAGGTGCGTTCTCATGGTGGTCTCCTTTATTTTTTATTTATTCCGGATATCTTTATCAAAACCGCCGGCTCTGAAAAATCAATCCAGCTCTTCTTCTGCTTCCTCGTCTTCCTGAGGAACGGAGCCGCTCTGCTGGCGGCTTTTCTGCCTGGAGGCTTCGTCAACTTCCTTCCCCAAGGCGATGGTCATGTCCCTGATCTGCTTGAAGAATTTGTCGTTCCAGTCCACGCAGGTCTTGAAATGGCGGAAAGTCCTGCCGGCTTCGTCCGCTTTGCCGTTGTTGATGGCGGCCCGGACGAACCAGGCCGTCAGGCTCATGCAGTCCGCGGACTCCTTGTTGAACTTCTTGACGAATTTCCTGACTTCTTCCCCCGCCTCTTTCCATTTGCCTTCGCTCATAAGCTGGGTGGCTTTGTCACGGTAAACTTTCAGGCTCAGATCGTAGCGTTCCCTCTTGGTGGTGTCGATGATCTTCTTTTCCATAGCCACAGCAAGTTCCTCGTTGCCGGCGGCCCTGGCCGCCTTGATGAGTTTCTGGCGGCAGGCGGAAGTGATGTCCTCCACATAGCGGAACTGCCCGATCATGGCGTCCAGGTGGGCGATCAGGTTTGTGGAGTTGGTCTTTTCCAGAAGCTGCGTCTTGAAGTTCCAGGCATAGACGTTCTTGGGAGCCAGCTTGATGGCGTTGTCGATGATTTCCAGAGCCCTTTCAGGATACTTGGTGAAGGAGAAGACGTGGGACATATAGACCATGCGGTTGGCCTGCTTGTAGTCGCTCTTGGTGTAGATGTCGTCGGTCAGAAGCAGCAGCTGATGGTCAGAGAGGTTCTCCTTGGTCTGGGGATCCTGGGCGTGGCCCACCACGTAGTTCTGGGAAGCGTAGCGTCCGCATTCCAGATCCCAGTTGTCGTCGCCCTTAAGATAGCCCAGCCAGGCGTGCCAGCCGACTCTGCCCGCGCCGCCGAAATACAAGGTCGGGATGCCGCAGGCCTTGCCCACCGTGGAGGCGTAGTAAGCCTGGTCGCAGCAGATGCCGCCACGCTTTTTGATCTCCTTCAGGGAATAGATCTCATGGGGCCAGCTGAACTGGGATTTTTCCACGCGCTCATAAACGTAGTGGATGGAGCCGTAGGCGTTGCCAAGCCTGGTCCTGGTGTAATGGGTGTGCTTCTGAGCCCATTCCAGTTCGGAGATGGGCGCCGGAGCGTTGATGATGAACTTGATGTAAACGGGATCCGTCTTGGTGAAGTTGCAGTCGATGTCGCCGTGCTCGTTAGACTTCACCCAGAAGTCATAACGCTGCAGGTCCGTGTCGTCGTTGGGCACCACGGCGCTGTCGGGCACCTGGCCGTGAGGCTTGGCGGAGGGAGGCTGGTCCCAGACGATGGCCAGAGCGATGGCCAGCTTGTTGTACTTCGGGAAAGTGTCTTTCCTCTGGAGATAGAATTCCTGCAGCAGTCTCATCACGTTGTTGAGATCGTCCTTGGAGGAATAGACCTCGAAGAAGTTCTCCGTGAAATCGCGGTTGGACATTATGTAGGAAACGAACCTCTGGTCCAGATCCTTCAGCTCCGCGCGGTGGGCGTGAAGAAAAGTGCACCATCTCTGCAGCCCCACCATGGAGCACCAGGATTCTTCCTTGATCTTCTCGCCGTCGTAGTTGTTGACCATCCACTGCGTCAGGGCCATGACGTAATAGGCGTAAGGCGGATGAGTGGAAACGGCCAGGGCCAGCTGCTCGAATTTCTTGGGAGTCCAGTTGTCCAGCGTTATGCGGTGGATGGCCTGGGTGATGGCGGGCATGCCGATCTCCTGGGAAGCCTGGACTTCCTGCCCTTTGGCCTCCTCTTCGGCCTGCAAACTTAACGCGCAGACCGCAAGGGAGAGCGCGGCAAAAACAACATAAGCGATTCCTTTTGCTTTTGTCATTTTTTCACCTTTGGGTAATTTTATTTACTTGAGACTCTTCCAAGCAGTCTCAACGATGAATTCAAGATCGCTCTCCTTGGGCTGCCAGCCAAGGATCGTTTTGGCCTTCGTGGAGTCGGCCACGAGTTTGGGGGCGTCGCCGGGACGGCGTTCCACCATGACTTCCGGGATCTCTTTCCCCGTCACCTTGCGGCAGACGTCGATGACTTCGCGGACGGAGAAACCGTTTTCAGATCCAAGGTTGAAGATGCCGTTCTTCTTTTCTCTCTTCAGGTATTCAAGGCCCAGGATGTGGGCGTCGGAAAGATCGTCCACGTGGATGTAGTCCCTGATGCAGGTGCCGTCGGGCGTGTCGTAATCCGTGCCGAAGATGGCGATGCTCTCACGCCTGCCGTTCGGCACTTGAAGAATCAGCGGTATAAGATGGCTCTCGGGGTCGTGCGCCTCGCCGATGCTGCCCGTGCTGTCCGCACCGCAGGCGTTGAAATAGCGGAGCGAAACGTAGCGCAGGCCGTGCGCAAGGCTCGTCCAGTAAAACATCTTCTCCATGGCGAGCTTGGTTTCGCCGTAGGGATTGGTGGGCAGGGTGCGGTCGGTCTCAAGGATCGGGATATTCTCGGGCTCGCCGTAGGTGGCGGCGGTGGAGGAGAAAACGATCTTATCCACGCCATGCT
>JAFZID010000139.1 GCA_017554565.1 bacterium | reverse complement strand
TTCGGCGACCACCGCATCGCCATGTCCGCCGCCGCCGCCACCACCAACGCCCAAAGCCCAATCACCATCGACAACGCTGCCTGCTCCGCCAAATCCTACCCCTCCTTCTTTGAAATTTTCCTCGCCCTTCCTCTGCAGTAAAAAGCGACATTATAAGTTTTCTGATTGGCGGCAGTATATGCAAATTTTGCATAAACTGAATTTCATATGGTTGAATTAAATTTAATAAAATCAACCGCATGATATGAAAAAATCTTAATGAAAACAAAGCTTCTGACAAACGGATGAAGAAATGATGAAAAAAGGCATATGTTCCATTTTGGAACATATGCCTTTTTGTTTTTCGTTTTTCAGTTAGCTTTTACTTTTGGTTCGCTTCGCGGCCGATGTTGAAAGCCACCACGTTGGATTCCCTCAGTTTTTCCGGGAAGTTGTTATCCAGGGCTTTCAGCCAATTTTCTTCCGGGATAGCGGGCAGCATTTTGGAGAGGTAGCCCAGCAGCGCCACGTTCAGGCCTTTGGGATTAGGCAGCGCTTCGATCTTGATGACGGCGGGGTCTATTATGACGGTGTTCTCCGAGCAGCTGAGGGCGTTGGGCTCTTTTTGGGAAGCGTCCAGGAGGACTAGGAAGTCGGCAGTGCCGGAAGGGATCATGGGGCTTTTGATGCCTTCCCCGAAACGCACGTCGCTGCTTACGGAGCCGCCGCGCTGGCTCATGCCGTGGACTTCCGCTTTCTTAACGTCGAAGCCAGTCAGGAAGGCGGCTTCCGCGGTTATGTCGGATGCTCTCAAAACGCCCTGGCCGCCGAGGCCTGCAAAAACTATATTGATGTTCTTCATTGTTTTCTCCTTAGTTTTTCTTTTCCTTAGCCTGAGCCTCTCTGTCTTTAAGATGTTTCAGGGCCAGGAGGCAGGAGCGTTTCATGATTATCATGCAGACGTCTTCCTTGTCCAACTGTTCCTGGATGAAGTCTTTCAGAGTGTCTTTCATGGGCAGGGGATCGATCTCCTCGACTCTCACGCCGATGGCTCTGGCGACGGCGGCGGGATCGACTCTCACGGTCTCGGTATGGTCGAGCCTGCGGCCGGTGCCCGGATGTTCCTGGAGGCCGGTCATGGCGGTGGTGGAGTTGTCAAGGAGGATAACCACGTGGCCGTGGGGCGGTCTGTTATAGACCATGTCCACGAGTCCTGTTAGTCCGCTGTGCATGAAGGTGGAGTCGCCGATGACGGAGACGATCCTCTTCGCCTGCTCGGAGGGCAAGACTTCGCGCATGCCGAGGGCCGCGCTGATGGAAGCGCCCATGCAGACGCAGGTATCCATGGCCTCGTAGGGAGGCAGGACGCCCAGGGTATAGCAGCCGATGTCGCCGCAGACCGTGCAGCCCAGGTCATGCAGGGCCTGGAAGGTAAGCCTGTGCGGGCAGCCGGGGCAGAGCTGTGGCGGTTTTCCGGGAGCGGGGGCGGGATCGGGAGTAATGTCGTCAGCGGCGAGTTTTTTAACTCGGCCTACGTTCAGTTCGCCGAAGCGGAAGGCTTCCTTTTTACCGCGGACTTTCATGCCGTTGGCCAGTAAGGTTTCCACCACTATGGGGTCGCCTTCTTCCACGACGAGATTGTCTTCATGGGAATTCACGAATTCTTTGATCTTTGCCAGGGGCAGGGGATACGTCATGCCGGGCTGCATGATCCTTGCTTCGGGCAAGGCTTCCGCAGCGTGCATGGCGGAGATGCCGGTGGCGATGACGCCGGATTTGGCGCCTTCAGGACCAAGGAAGGTGCAGGGGCCGTTCTGGCAGTTCCATTCTTCCAGGTCTTTCAGTCTTTTTCTTAATCTTACGTGCGCCAGTCTCGCGAAGGCCGGGACCATGACGTGGCTCTTGGCGTCCTTGGTATAGGAGGGAGTCTTAGGTTCGTTGAAAGGACCGACCTTCACGATAGTCTTGCTGTGGCAGACTCTGGTGGTAAGACGCAATATGACGGGCGTTCCGAATTTATTGGAGAGTTCCACCGCCAAAAGCAGGTAATCGTAGCACTGCTGGGAATCGGCGGGCTCGAGCATCGGCAGCCCGGCGGCCACGGCGTAGCGGCGGCTGTCCTGCTCGTTTTGGCTGGAGGCCATGCCGGGGTCGTCCGCGGCGCAGATGACAAGGGAGCCTTTCACGCCGGTGTAAGCGGCGGTGAAGAAAGGATCCGCGGCCACGTTCATGCCCACGTGCTTCATGGTGACGATGGCTTTGCCGCCGGCCAAGGCGGCGCCGATGGCGACTTCCGCCGCGACTTTCTCATTGGGCGCCCACTGGGCGCGGCCGCCTAAGCTTGAGAAGGTCTCCAGGATCTCCGTGGAGGGAGTCCCGGGATATCCTATGCCGAGGTTCAATCCGGCGTTCCTGGCGGCGTAGGCGATGGCCTCGTCGCCGTTCAAAAGTTTGCGATTGCTTTCCATTTTTCAGCCTTGATATTATTTAATTATCAATGATTAACTATACCACAGGAAAAAAGAAAAAGCAACATGATTTTCAGTTCTCAGGGAGATCAAAAGTGATTTTTCTTTTAAGCTTTTTATATTTTATGTTAAAATATAAAAAAGTTTAAATGGAGGGTTTTATGCGTTTAATGAGATATCTGATCATTATTGCGATCATCATCGCCGCAAACTTTGCTTTCGCCGAATCTGTCGTCACGCAGAGAGTTGTGAAAGTTAAAGGCTTTGTTTCCGGTTCTTCCACGCTCAATCTCAGCGGCAAACTCAATGCAGCGGCTATGGCGGCGCTCGCTTCCGGAAGCGAAATGGCGATATATAATTACCTTGACGCTTATTTGGTGTTTCCTATCTTGCTCAACGAGACCAAGTCAAGTTTTTCGTCGAAGACTAAAACGCAGAACGTTTCCGTAAGCCGCAGGAACGGCAAATTCCAATGGACGGAAAAGGACGTTTCTTCCCGTTACGCTTTTGTCGCCGGAAACGAGCGTATCAAGCCGGACAAAGCCACGTTCAAATCAAGCGGCATGCTTTCCGGCACTACGGTGACAGAGATCGAAGGGAAAAGGTTTACGATCTACGATCAGTTGAGCGCCATTTCTGGGGAAAACTGTGTGGGCGCTTTGGCTTTTGTTCCTGAAAAGAAAGGTAAGAACTATAAGTTCAATTACAACGACAACGGTTTTCAGGCGAAAGTCTCAGTAAACTCCAAGGGCAAGGCGACAGCCGCTTACAAGCTGCCCCCAGACATCGCTTATCCTGCTTATATTGAAAACGAATACGTTTTCACCAACCAATACGACTATTCCCTGGAGATTGTAGGTGTAGGCGACGTGGAGTCCGGATTTGTCGGGCCTGACCAGGTCGAATTCCACGTTACCGACAATCTCGGCAAATTCCGTTTCTTCTCATACGACGGCGTTAGGATAGCGGATGACTATCTCTATCTGGAATTGGATAAAGATACGGAAGTGCAGGCGGTCTTCGGAACTTTTGACGCTTCTCTTAAGATCATCGGCAAAGGCTCGGCAACTTATGAGTTCACAGGCCAGGACGAGATCGAGATCACAGCGAACGATAGCGGCTCGACTTTCCGCTACTTTATGGTCAATGGCGAAAAACGCACCGGCAATCCCCTGACGATCTCCCTGCAGGAGGACACGGAGATACAGGCGGTCTTCGGGACGTACGCCTTCAGAACAGAGGTGATCGGCGACGGGTCGTTCGATTACGAATTTATCGGGCCTGACAGCGTGAAGATCACTGTGCCGGAAGACAGCAAACTTTTCCGCTACTTCGTTGTGAACTATGACAGGTACACCGACAGAACGATACTCCTTGACTTGTGGTATGACACAAGGGTCAAGGCTGTTTTCGGCACTTATGATTTTTCGGTCAACGTTATTGGAAACGGCTCTGTCAACGTTGAGTTCATAGACGCTGACACCGCGGAAATAAGCGTTTTGGAAGGCGAATATCCGTTCCGTTATTATGATGTGAACGGCGAGAAGATAGTGAACAGGTCCACGCTGCTTCTTTATTTGCAGGAAGACACTGCGGTCGAAGCGGTATTTGGGACTTACGCTTTTTCATTGGAGATTGTCGGCGAAGGTTCGGCGAACTTTGAGTTCACCGGCCCCGACGAGGTTGAAATTAAAGTGCCGGAAGGCGTCGCTCTCTTCCGTTACTTTACGGTGAACGGAGAAAGATTCACCGACAGTTCGCTCTCGCTCTCGCTTGAAAAAGACACTGTTGTCAAGGCGGTCTTCGGCACATATTCTTTATCGATAGAGGTCATTGGTGACGGAACGGTAGATTATGAATTCAAAGGGCCCGATCTAGTTGAGGTCACAGCCCAGGGAAGCGGCTCGACTTTCCGCAACTTTACGGTGAACGGCGAAATGCGCACGGACAATCCGTTGACCATCTCACTGGAAAAAGATACGCTGGTCAAGGCGATCTTCGGAACTTATGGCCTTTCTGTCGAGATCGTCGGCAGCGGTTTTGTTAACGTTGATTTCACAGATAACGAAACGGCAAATCTTAAAGCTTTAAACGGGGCGGACGAATTCCAGAGCTTCTCCTGGGATGGGAAAGTCAGTTATGAAACTTCTTTGATCCTGGAGTTGACCAAGGACACCGTTGTCACCGCAACCTTCGCTAAGACAAATTATCTGGTTATAGACATCAGCGAAGGGAATTCGGCGAGCAGCTGGCCGCATCGGATCTCGGAATCCGGCCCGGAGGTCGAAAACGACGCCTGCAGGACTACGGAACTTTGGTTGAAATTTGTCCCCGCCAGCGAGTTCAGAATGGGTTCGCCGGAGGACGAGAAGGGCCGCGGCAAAAGGGAAGACGCGCATCGCGTTACTTTGACCAAGGGCTTTTACATCTGCGTTTTTGAAATAACCAGAAAGCAGTACGAACTGATAACCGGATCGACCCCTAATTTGCTTCCGTATATTCCTGAAAAAGAAAAGGATGTTATTCCTGCGACAAAAATAAATTTCAATACGCTGAGAGGTACTACCGAGGGCGCGAATTGGCCGGCCAATGACGAAGTTGACGCAGGTTCTTTTATGGGCATATTAAGAGCTAAGACTGGTCTTCGTTTTGATCTGCCAACGGAAGCGCAGTGGGAGTGCGCCTGCCGCGCCACTACGACCACGGCTTACAACAGCGGAAACAATATGGACGACGAAGGCTTTTATTTAAGCGAATACGCTTATTACAAAAAAAACTCAGGTCGTCCTATGGTAGTCGGGAAATTGAAACCCAATCTCCTGGGCCTTTACGATATGCACGGAAACGTCTGGGAATGGTGCCTGGACTGGTACACCGACAACCTGGGAACAGACCCTGTCGTTGATCCGGTGGGATTGGAAACGGGATCTGAGAAAACGTTGCGCGGCGGCAGCTTTGATAACAGCCCGGAAGAGTGCCGGTCCGCTTACCGCGCGCACACGGAAATTAATAACAGCATGGACCGATTGGGCGTCAGGCCGGTGATCAATCAGTAAAGCGATTAAATTCAAAAAAATCCCGGAGCGAAAGCTTCGGGATTTTTTTTAGCGCGTGAAGAGAAGGCCGAGTTCGAAAAGCGCGTAGGCGGGGAGGAAGAGCAGGCACTGACTGATGATGTCGGGCGGCGTGGCCAGGGCCGCCAGGATGAGAAGGATCACGACGACGTAGGGCCGCGCTTTTTTCAGTTTGCTTTTTTCCACGACGCCCAGTCTGTTGAGGACGATGATGACAAGGGGAAGCTGGAAGATGAGGCCGCCGGCCAGCATCAATCCTCCGGCGAGGCTGAGGAAATTGGCCAGCCCGAAGGTGGGCTGAAGGTTGGGGCTGGCGAAACTGAAGGCGAAACGCATGAGGAGAGGCAGGATCGCGTAGAAGACGAAGACGGCTCCGGCCAGGAAGAGAAGGGAGGAGAAGACGACGGCTTTGCCGAGGACTTTCTTTTCCTTTTTGTAAAGGGCGGGGGTGATGAAGGTCCAGAACTGCCAGGCGACGTAGGGGAAGGCCAGGGCGAAGGACAAGATGGCGCCCATTTTCAGTTCCGCGATGAAGGCCTCCATGGGGGAGAAATAATGGAGGGTGGCTTGGTCTGGGGGAAGAAGGAGGCTGGTGAATACGGGGATCAATCTGCCGGACAAATACCAGCAAAAGGGGAAAAGAACGGCCGCCGCCGCAAGGGAGCGGAGAATGACTTTTCTCAGGGCCTCAAGGTGTCCCAGGAAAGTGTTTTCTTCCATGGGGGATCAGCTTTCTTTCTTTTCTTCGGTTTTTTTGGGATCGTCGTCAGCGGAAACTTCTTCCACTTCGGTCTCCACTTCATCCTTGGCTTTCTGGAATTCCTTTTTGGCTTTGCCCAGCGCTCTGGCTAGTTCGGGGATGCGCTTGGCGCCGAAGAGAAGGAGGATCACCAGGACGATAAGAATTATTTCCGTGTAGCCTATAGACATATTTTTGTCTCCTTAGAACGAGGTGTTGGAGAGGGTGACGGGAACTTTCTCCACGCACATGAAGCGCGGTGAGAGCATCGCTTCCGGAT
>JAFZID010000138.1 GCA_017554565.1 bacterium | reverse complement strand
CCTCATAACCAGGATCCTTTCCAACCGGGCGGGAAAGAAGCGTTTCGTCCTGGGCGTCATGCTGGCGGGCTTTCTGGTCTCCCTTTTGGAATCAGTCTGCACCGGCCAGGTCTATATCCCCACCATCAACCTCATCATTAAAAACGATCCCGCAAGCCTCACCGCCTGGCTCTGGCTCATTTTGTACAACCTGCTCTTCGTCCTCCCTCTCATACTGCTGACTATCCTGGCGGCCTTCGGGCTCAGATCCCAGTTCATGCTGAAAGTACAGAGAAAAGGAGCGGTGGCCATAAGAGTGGGCATGACGCTGCTTTTTGTTTTCATGGGCGTTCTGATGCTTTTGCAGATGCGCTGACAAAGATATTAAAAAGGCTCCCGGCGAAAGCCGGGAGCCTTTTTCGTTGGTTTGATCCAGCCGTCGCTGAGCGCGGCTTACCTCCTGCGGAGAAGGAGGGCCGCCAGAGCCAGGAGACCGAAGACCGCCGGTTCGGGGATCGCGCGCCAGCCGACGTTGTCATAGACCGGGTTGGTCGGGGTGAGCATATAGCCGTCGATCTCCTGGAAGTCCGGGTCCTCCGTGCCAGCCGCAAAGTACAGACAGTTCGTTTCCGCAACCTCCGCCGCTGCTTCGAACTCGCTTTCCGCAACACACCCGTAATAAGCTGAGTCCTCGATCACGACCTCGTTCTCTGCTTCCACCTTAAAGGGCATATAAGCGTCCGCTATGAGAACGCTGTCGAAGGAAAGACCTTTGCTGACGCCCCGGGGCCAGTTTCCGACGTAAACAGCGGGCCAGCCTTCCGAATCAGCGCAGACGACGGTCATTTTGTCGAACGCGCAGTCGCTGACCTGATCGAGGAAAACCGGGCTGGCGCAGTTGGGCGCCAGGACGCAGACGTTCCGCGCCGAAAAGTCAGTGACGCTGTAGATAGAAAAAGGCCTGGTGTAGGGTTCGTCCGTACCCTGCAGACTGTATATGGCCACGTTCCGAACGCTAATCCCGCTTTTGTTGCAGGCGCAAAGGGCGCCCTGCATATGCCAGTTGTAGCGGTAATTGGGAAGCGGCCTGCCGCCCTGCATGATCATCAGATCCTCAAGCGTCGCGCCGTCCCTTTCCATGCGAATGCCGACGTAGCCTTCGGGGATTATTATGACGGTCTTGTCCGGACCCGCGCCTTTCAGGGTGACGTTGTCCACTTTAAAGCAGAGCGCCGTCATGCCGTCTCCTAAGATGTCGTACTGGTTGTGGCAGCGGGCCAGAGAATAGTCCCCCGCCGCCAGATGGATAGTCTGGCCGGAAATTACTTCTTCCATGGCTTTGACAAGATCGCCGCTGGGATCGTCGGCGCTCCTGCCGCTTCCCTTTGCCCCCGGAGCGATGAACCAATCTCCGGAGTTCCTCTTGGTTATGTGCATGGTGAAGACGCCTTGGGAGGACTCGTGTCCGTCCCAGCAAATGTAGTATTCAATTCCGGCCCTAGCGTCAAGGTCATAGGATTCGTCCCTGGCGCTGTCCAGACTTTCCACCGCCGCCAAGAGGTTCGGGAAGGTTGCTTCGCTTCTTTCCACGGTATAAATTGAGAGCATGGCGTCGTAGCCGGAAACTTCATACGAGCCCAGATCGTCGATCCTGTAAACGCCGTCTTCCGGGGGAACGAACCTGTACCAGACGGAAGCTTTGTGAAGAGCGTTCTCGCCAAGTTCCACCGTCGCCCCGGTATTGTCGCCCAGGGTGTCGCCGATCGTGACCGTGACGGCGTTTCTAAGATCGTCGTTTCCCATGCTCGCCACGGTGTACCAGCCGATGTTGGCGTAGTAGATCTTCGTGGCGCAAAGAATATGGTCGCCGGCCTCCCGGAAATCAGGATCGTTTACGCCTTCCTCGAAGGAAACGCATTTATGTTCGCTCAGCCTCACGTTTCTTCCCATGAAGCTTTCCTTCGTCGCGGCGTAGTAAACGCAGTTGCTGGCGGAAATCTCAACGTTGTCCTCCAGGTAGAAGGAACGGGACGCCTTGTAGAAAAGGCAGTTGTTGTAACAGATGTCTGTCGAGGCGCCCAGCCTCTGCCTGCTCTGGTAAACGGCGCATTGTCCGCCAACTTTTCCGCAAACGGTCAGATTGTTCAGAACGTCGTTCTGGCAGCCAAGCATGACGGTAGGCGCGGGATGGTTCGGAGCGGAAACAGCCAGACGGCAGACCTTAGAATTTCTGACGCCGCACATCGTGAAGGGACGGACGCCGCCGCCCGTCTGCTCGCTTATCACGGCGACGTTGGTCACAAGCGCGCCTTCGGCGTCGCAGACGCACAGCGCCCCCTGCATTGTGTCACGGTATCCGGCGGCGCGGTTGTAGGACGTCCCTTCAGACTTGACCGTCAGATCCGCCAGGGTGCAGTTGCTTTTTTCCAAGCGTAAGCCTGTGTAGCCCTCCGGCGCCAGGATGGTGGTGCTGCCGGGGCCTGCGCCCCTGAGTCCCGTTCCTTCCACTTTAAAGCAAAGCACGGTGTTGCCAACGCCCCAGCAGTCGTATTGGTTGTGGTGGTCGGCGATGGAATAAGTGCCGGGCGCCAGAACGACCTCGAAAGGCGGCTTGATACTGTCCAAGGCCACCGCCAGGTCGCCCATGGGCGTCTTTTGGGTGCGGCCGTCTCCCTTCCCTCCCGGAGCCACGTAGAGATTGCCCACCCAGCCGGATCTCAGGAAGAATCCGCCGGCGCCCTCTTTGGAACCGACGGCTATGTAGTAATACTTTCCGGGAGCTACGTTGAAGGACACGCTCTCGTCCTTGTCGGCATTAGTCAAAGGAACGACGGATTTCAGATCAGAAAAATCCGCGGAAGCGGAGAAGGAGGAATATATCGCCAGCGTCGTGTCATTGCCGAACGCTTTCCAGCTGCCAGCGGTTGACAACTCCAGTTTCTCGCTGATTTCGCCCTTGAAGCGGTACCAGACGGTGGCGCGGTTCGCGGTGTTTTCTCCCGGCTCGATCTTGGCGTAAGTGTTGTCGCCAACAATGTCCGTTCCTCTTTCATAAGGAAGCGGGTTGGAAAGATGATCGTTCAGAGGACCGTCCAGGCAATATTCGAGCTTAAAGTGATCAAGCGTCATGGTCACGCCGCCCGCCCAGAAGAAAAAGCGCAGGGTGCTGAAAATATCGGAGTCGTTCTCCTGCATGGTAAATTCGTTTATCTCCTCCGTGACACCGTTCACGGTTATAGACTTCAGCCAGTGGTGACCGTCCATATAATTTGCGTAATAGTCCAGCGTGATGTCGAACCATTCTCCCGCCGGGATCTCCAGTTTGGAATCCTGATGGGCGTCCGTCGCCCTCACCTGGTAATGGTCACCGTCTTTCCTGAACTCTATTTCCGCGCAGGACGGACTCCAGAAACCGAAGTTCAAGTATCCCTCCGTCTCGGGCAGCTTCATCCTGGCGCTGTACCTCCAGGCGCGGTAGCGATTAGCGGAGCCGCCGCCCCAGCCAGGCGAGACGGGATTGTCGAAATCGTAATGGGCGCCCCAGAGGCTGTTGGGATGTATCTGCACATAAGTATTGCCGCCCTCTTTCACGGCCGTGATGCTGCCGTCGCTGCCGTAGCCGTCGCCCCAGCCGTACTTCCCTTTGATGTCGCCAGATTCGTAATCAGAGAAGTCTTCCTCCAGAACGGTCACGAAGGGCTCTATGGGAACATATGTGTCTTTGCCGGCCTTGACGGCCGCGTGCCGGCAGTCCTCGTCTGTCAGCGGATCGAAAACGTTGTCGCAGTTCGTATATGTGACGATAGCCCGGGAGGAATTTTCAAGCTTTGCTCCGGGCATGAAGCAGTCCCTGACGTTGAAGACCCACTGCACGTCGGATCCTCCCGCCTGCTCGGAGACCGGCAGCAGCGTGTTTAAAAAGACGCAGCCGTCCACATTCACCGTCAGGGGAACATTGCCGTACCAGGTGTTGCCGTAAATAGCCGTCTGGTGGTCTAGGGTATCGTCGCTTTTCTTGCCGGCGATAATATCCCTGTTGCTCCTGAAAGTACAAAGAGAAAAATCCATCCTGGACTTTTTCTCAGCGTCGGCTGAGTCGTCCCAGGTGAACGCCTTTATGAGGCAGGAGGTAAGAAGGCCGTAGGAAATGAAAGCGCAGTCGCGGGCCTTCAGGCTGCCGCCGGGATTAAGCTGAAAAGAAGCCGGGCGGATGAGGGCGCCGCTGTCCGGATCCTCTGTTTCTCCCTCGCTTCCCACGTAAACGTAAACGTCCTCCAAAGTCACATCGTCTGAGTCCACCACCGTCAGGGCGCCCGTCAGACCGTAGTAGGAACCGCCCCAGTCTGTGTTGCCCTTGATGTCTTTAGGATGGCGTATGGAAACGCCCTTGAGGGTTATGCCCGTGCCTGTGATATACACGCCGATGTCATCAGTCTCGTCGCACAGGATGACCGTTTGGTCCGAGCCGGCGCCTATTATAGAAATGTCGGATGTGTCTATGAGCAGGAAGTTGCCGTCCGTCCAGCGCAGATTCTGCATCGCGCCAACTTTTGAAAGCTTGTAAGTGCCGGGCGCCATGTAAACGGCATTGCCCGCCTTTACGTCGGAAAGCGCGGTGTTCAGACTGCAGGGATCGTCGAAGGATTCCCCCGATCCGCGTCCGTCGGGAGAGCAGTACATATCCTTCAAGGGCGCGGAATAAGTGCTGATCTTGAAATCGCCGTAGTTGTCTGAGGTCCAGGCGTAGATGCCTACGTAATAGTCCTTGTTTCCCTTGAAGATCCCGGAATAGATCTCGTCAACGTTCGTGTCCTGGGTGACGATATATTTAAGATCCCTTACGCCGGTGCCGGTGGCGATGACGAGGCAGGTGTCCTGAGCGCTGTCAACGGCGTTGATCTCAAAGAAAACATTCTGATTATAGGACGTGCCGAGGTTGAACTTGTACCAAACGGAATTCACCCAGCCCTGGCCGAGATGCTCAGTCTCGCCCTCTTCCAGCGTAGCCTCCGTTGTGGTGCCGAAAACGTCCGTTCCGATCACAAGGGTCTCGCAGGCGGCGAAGTTGTCGTTTGCGGGAGCGGCGGCCCAGGCGTTGGCCGTCATCAAAAGCGTTATAGCCAGGCAAAGAAAGCGTTTCATGCTGCAGTTTGTCGTTATTTGATTAAGGCTCATTCCTTTGATATTTTACCACATTCCCTTTCGCACAATAAAAAAGGCTCCCTCCGAAGAGGGAGCCTTTTTCGCTAGTTTGAGCTAGCTTAAGCTAATCGCAGCTTACTTCCTGCGGAGGAAGAGAGCGACGAGAGCCAGCAGACCGATGATGGCCGGTTCGGGGACCACGGGGCGGACGCAGGCAATCGTGTTAGGAGTGCCGCAGAACACGTCGCCGTTTTCGAGAACGACCGGGCGCATATGGTTGCTGGTGCCGGCGGCGTCGCTGATCTCGTAGGACCAGACAACGTCAGCTTCAGCACCGTCGGTGCCGTCAGTCAGGAAGACGAGGAAGGATCCGTCGTCGCCTTCGGTCACGGCATAGAGGCCGCCTTCGTTGATCGGAACGACGCAGTTGCGAACGTGGCCGATCTTGGCGTCCCAGATGATGGAGCCGTCTTCCGTCTTGATGGCGGTCACGCCTTCAGAGTAGGAAGCGTAGATGATGTCGCCGCCAAGGTTGAGGGCCAAGCCGCCATCGTCGCCAGTGGCTTCGGAGAGCTCGGCAGTCCACTTGGAGGTGCCATCGGGGTTGAAGGCCATGACTTGGCCGTTTTCGCCGCCGATTCTGACAACGGCATAGACCGTGCCGTCAGCGCCGACGATCGGTTCGCGGCAGGTCATGTTGTCGTCTTCGTCGGTCTCAGCTTCCCAAGCCAAGGTGCCGTCAGCGGTGTTGACCGCGATGACGAGACCTTCGTCCTTGTAGTAGACCTGAGCGCCGTCGGGGCTGAAGGCCACGCCGTTGCCGCCCCAGCCGTCTTTGCAGTCGGCATCTTCGTAGCACCAAGCAACGTTGCCGCCGCTCGTGACCGCGAAGAGACCCTTGCCAGCGACTTTCACGTAGGCTTTGCCGCCGTTGAACTTGATGGCGCTGCTGGTCAGACGGTCGCCGGAATCAGCCAGCTGGCAGATCCAGACGGTTTCCTTGGTGGCCAGATCGACTTTGCAGAGGTTGGCCTTTTCGTCGCAGACATAGAGGTAGCCGGCATCCGTGATGGTCGGAGCGCCGTTGTCCCAGCTGGGTTCGGTGTAGAATTCTTCAACATCGCCGGTCTCAACGTTGATCTTGAGGACCGTGGCGTTGGGTGAAGGATCGTTGGCGAGATAGAGGAAGCCCTCGTACTCGACCGCGGAACCGCAGATGTACATGTCTTTGAAGTATTCGCTCTTCCAGACTTCTTCGCAGCCGTCATTGCCGTCAACAGCGATGGCGCCGGTGCCCTGGAGGTCATAGCCCAGAGTGGCGACAGCGGTCTCGCTGATGTAGGTGTGCCAGCCAATGTTCTTGTAGAACGGATTGACAGCGGTCAGGATGTAGCCGTCGACTTCCTGGAGTTCAGGATCGTTTTCACCAGCTTCGTAGTACGTGCAGTTGGTCTCGGTGACGTCGGCATCTTCGTTGAAGTTGCTTTCTTCGGAGACATTGTAGTACACGGAGTCATTGATGAAGACTTCTTCGTCGATCTCAACCGTGAACGGATAGAAGGTGTTGCAGAGCAGGACGTTGTTGAAGGTCAGGCCTTCGTTGACGCCCCACGGCCAGTTGCCGCAGTACACGGCAGGATTCTGGTCTTCATTGGCGCCGCTGACGGTCAGGTTGTTGACCGTGACGTCTTTGACCTTGTCGAAGAAGCAGGGGCTGGCGCAGTAAGGAGCCTCGACGCCCAGTTTATCGACGGTAAAGTCGGTGACGCTGTAAACGGCGAACGGACGGATCTCACCGGTCTTCTGTTCGCTGTAGATAGCGACGTTCTTGATGCTCATGCCGCTGCAGTTGCAAGCGCAGATGGCGCCCTGCATATGCCAGTTGTAGCGGTAGGGCATGTTCTCAGGACGATAAGCCTTGACGGTCAGATCCTGGACGGAAGCGCCGTCGCGTTCCATACGGATGCCAACGTAGCCGGCGGGAACCGTAATGACGGTCTTGTCAGGGCCAGCGCCCTTCAGGGTGACGTCGGTGGTCTTGAAGACCAGAGCGGTCATGCCAGCGCCCCAGATGTCGGTCTGATTGTAGAATTCAGCAATGCTGTATTCGCCGGCAGCCAGGTTGACGGTCTGGCCGGGAACCACGTTCTCCATAGCCAGGGTAAGGTCGCCGGTAGGATCGTCAGCGGACGTACCGGAGCCGGTGGCGCCCGGAGCGACATACCACGGACCATCATGCAGTTTGGTGATGGTCATGGTGAATTCGCCCTGAGAGGCTTCATAGCCGTCCCAGCAGATGTAGTAGGTCGTGCCGGCGGTGGCTTTCAGATCATAGGTCTCGTCCGTGCCGGTATCCTGAGTCTCAACGATGGCTTCCAAGGTCGCGAAGGACACTTCTTCGCCGTTGACGGTGTAGATGCTCAGCATGGCGTCGTAGCCGGAGACAGCGTGAGAACCTTCGTCGCTGATGCGGAACAGGCCGTCTTCGGACGGAGTGAAGGTGTACCAAACGGAGGCTTTGTGAGCTTCGTTTTCACCTTCCTCAACGGTGGCGCGGGTGTTGTCGCCAACGGTGGCGCCTTCGCCGACATCGATGGCATCAGCCAGGTTGTCGTTTTCGGGGCCGCAAATGGTGCGCCAACCAACGTTCTTGTAGGTGGGAGAAGTGGAGGTCAGGACGAAGCCTTCGAGAGTTTCGAAGCCAGGATCATGATCGCCTTCTTCGTAGGACACGCAGCCTTCTTCGACGACGTCAGCGTCTTCGTTGAAGTTGCTGTCATTCGGGCAATTGTAGTAGATGGAATTGTAGATGAAGACTTCTTCATCGATTTCCACCGTGAACGGCATATAAGCGTTGGCCAAGAGGACATTGTTGAAGGTCAGGCCTTCGTTGACGCCCCAGGGCCAGTTGCCGCAGTAGATAGCCGGGTTGTTAGCGACGTTCTTGGCGTTGACAGTCAGATAGCTGACCGTGACGTCTTTGACCTTGTCGAAGAAGACAGGGCATCCGCAGTTCGGGGCATCGACAGCAACTCTGGTGACGGTGAAGTCAGTGACGCTGTAGGTGGGGAGCGGACGGAGCGCGCCGCCGTCGGTGCCAGCTTCGCTGACGATGGCGACGTTGCTGACGCTCATGCCGGAGCAGTTGCAAGCGCAGAGAGCGCCGTTCATGTGCCAGTTGTAGTGGTTGACGAAGTGAGTTTCGCCATGAGCTTCGATGGTCAGGTCGCGGAGAGAAGCGCCGTTGCGTTCCATACGGACGCCGACGTAGCCTTCGGGAGCCACGATCTTGGTCTTGTCAGGGCCAGCGCCCTGCAGGGTGACGTTCTCGGCCTTGTAGCAGAGGATGGTCATGCCAGCGCCCCAAGCGTCGATCTGGTTGAAGTTGTCAGCGATGGAATATTCGCCGGGAGCGAGCTTCACGGTGTAACCCGGAGCAATGGTGTCCATAGCTTCGGAGACGCTGCCCATAGGATCGTCTTCGGACTGACCGGTGCCAGTGGCGCCCGGAGCAACGTAGAGGTTGCCAATGTAGATTTCTTCGGAGCTCAGCTTCACGTTGCCAGCGCCTTCATAGGAACCGATAACGATGAAGTAGTACTTGCCTTCTTCCTGAGCGTACTTGAAGGTCTCGTCTCTGCCGGTGTCGGTCAGAGGAACGACTTCCGTCAGATCTTCGAAGGTCGGGGTGGCCGTTTCGGCGGAGAAGACGCCCATCATGGTGTCGTTGGCGAATTCATCCCAAGTGCCGGCGGTAGTGACCTCGAGGCCCATGTTGTTCGTGGCTTTGTAGCTGTACCAGATGGAGTAGAGCTCATCGGTGCTCTCGCCGGATTCGACACGGGCGTATTCGTTGTTGCCGATGACCGTGGTGCCGGGAGTGTAGGCTTTGGCGCGGGCCAGATAGTCGTTGGCCGGGCCGTCGCACATATACACGAGCTTGAAGCTGTCGATAGAGACAGTCAGACCGCCGCCCCAGAAGAAGTAACGGAAGGTCTTGAAGATGTCGGAGTCATTTTCCTGACCGCCGGCGACATTCAGTTCTTCAGTCACGCCGTTGATGGTGACGTACAGAGTGTTGTGATGTTTGTTGACCGCGGTGGGATCAACAGCGATCTCGAAGTCGAACCATTCGTCAACAGGGATCTCAAGGGAGGACCAAGTCGCGCCGT
Source organism: bacterium (assembly GCA_017554565.1). Lineage (GTDB taxonomy): Bacteria > Auribacterota > UBA3054 > UBA3054 > UBA3054 > UBA3054. The sequence goes on along the minus strand of JAFZID010000138.1, from coordinate 4,609 downwards.
CCGGGGAGAACAGATAATGGTCGCCGTCTCTCTTGAACTGGGACTCGTAAAGCTGAGGATCCCAGAGACCGAACCAAGGATTAGCGGTGGAGCCGCTGTATTTCAACCTGGCGGAATAGACCCACAGACGATAGGGGTTCAAAGAACCGCCAAGCCAGCCGGTCTCGACCGGGTTGTCGAAGGTGTAGTGGGCGCCCCAGAGGCCGCTGCCGGAAGTCAGCGTGACGTAGGTGTTCTCGCCGTCTTTGACAACGGTGCCGCTGCCGTCGTTGCCGTAGCCGTTGGACCAGCCGTAGTTGCCGATGAGGCTTCCTTCATCATAAGAGGAGAAGTCTTCGTCAACGACCACAACGTATTCGTCGTACGGAATGACGCAGCCTTTGCCGGCCTTCACCAAAGAGGTGGTCCAGCCGGTGGTCTCGACCGCAGGATCCATCTCAGTGTCGCAATTGATGTAGTTGGCGGTGGCGCGGGTCTGTCTTTCAAGGTCGGCTTCGGGCATGAAGCAGTCTTTGACATTGAAAGTCCAAGCCCTTTCGTCGTCGTTGGCCTGTTCGCCAACGGGATACTTGGTGTTCAGGAAGACGCAGTTCCTGACGTTGCAGACGGTGTCAACATTGCTGTACCAAACGTTGCCGAAGATGGCGCTGTTGTGGTCAATGTTATCAGGACGCTGTTCCTGGATGACGTCTTTGTTGCTTCTGAAAGTGCAGCAATCGAAGTTGTAGGTCACGGTCTTGTCGCCGTCCGCGCCAGCATCCCAAGTGAAGGGCTTGATCTGGCAGGAGGTCAGGAGGCCGTAGGAGATGAACGCGCAGTTCTTGATGTTCATCGTCGTGCCGCAGGTGGTCTGGATGCAGGCGGGACGAATGAGTCTGCCGCTGTCAACGTTGGTCTCGCCGCCTTCGGCGCCGACGTAAACGTAAACGTCTTCCAGATTGAGGCCGCCCGCGTCAACGGTGGTCAGAGCAGCCGTGAGGCCGTAGAAAGCGCCGCCCCAGGAGTCGTTGCCTTTGATGTCCATCGGATGCTGGATCTGGACGCCCTTGAAGGTGACATTAGCAGCAAGGATGGCCACGCCGACGTCATTGGTCTGGTCGCAGAGAATGATCGTCTGGTCGCTGCCGGCGCCGATGACGGAGACGCCAGCGGTCTGGAGGAGCAGGAAGGTGCCATCGGTCCAACGGACGTTGCCGGCTTCGCCGACTTCGGAGAGCACGTAGGTGCCGGGAGCCATGTAAACGGCGTTGCCAGCAGCCACATTGGCGAAAGCGGTCTTCACGTCGCAAGGATCTTCGAAGCTGTCGCCGGAGCCGGCGCCATCAGGAGAGCAGTACCAGCTCTTGATGGGGACGCTGGTGGATTCCAGCGTGAATTCGCCGCAGGAATCGGCATTCCAGCCGTACACGCCGACGTAATAGTCCTTGTCGCCGTCGAAAGTGCCGGCGTAAGTCTCATCGACCGTCGTGTCCTGACGAGTGAGGTACGTGAAATCAGCGAAGCCGGTGCCGGTGGCGACGACCAGGGCGGTGTCCTGGGCGCTGCCTTCGGTAGCCTTGACGGTGATCGTCACTTTCTGCTGGAAAGACGTACCGAGGTTGAATTTGTACCAAACGGAGTTCACCCAGCCTTCTCCGATGGAGTCAGCTTCACCCTCTTCCAGGGTGGCTTCCACGGTCGTGCCGGTGACCTGCGTTCCGATAGTGTAAGCCTGAGCGTCAGCGAGGTTGTCGTTCGCCGGAGCATCGGCCCACACGTAAGACGCCAATGCAAGGATCAGCGCCAGACAAAGGAATTTTTTCATGATTTCCTCTTATCATTTGGTTAAAGGAGTTGGGATCATTCTGGGAACGATCCCGTTAATTAAAAATTGGTTGCGGTTTCGATAGGAAGTCCAGTCGATTTATAAATTCGGCTAGAAGTCCATCGTGTTCATTTTACCAAAATCAAGGGACTAAAACAACGCGTTGGTCCTGGAAGGCTTCTTCGTAAATATAAATTCTTTTATTAAAGGTAGTTATCTGCAATCGGGAACCCCTCCCGGGTTGTGGATAACTTTCCCTCGACCCCCTTGACAAGCATAATTTCAAAACAGCGGGGCCGCGGGGCAAAACAATCTATATAAGATAAAGAAAAGGCGGCCGCCGAAGGGCGGCCGCCTTCCCGCGGCGTCTTACCTTGTTCCGGCCGAGCTTGCGGGATCTCTCGGATCGTTTCTGTAAGCGGGATAGAAATCCATCAGAGCCGTGTCTTGCTTTTTGGAGAGGCGGGGCTCAAGGAAGGATCAGGGCGTCCCCACCGCCAGGTTCCAGCCCTCGGCCATCCCGATCATGATCGGCGCCGAGCCGCCCGCGAAACCCGGAGCGAAGCAAAAGAAAGACTGAAATGCAAAAAGAGTTTTTTCATGACGACCTCCTTTTAGAGTTTTTAGTGTTCCCTGATCTATACGCTATATATATAGTGCGGGTGTATAGTGCGGGAATTTTTCAGCGGGACTTGGCTTCCACGTAGTGAAGCGCGAAGGCTCCGGAGGCCTGGTTGTCCGCGTTGAACTTCGTGTACCTGATGCCGTAGTGCGGATCCGGGCTGACGGAAGACAGCGCTTTGAAGACGCTGAAGCTGAAGATGGAAAGCGCCGCAAACGCTATGACGGCGGCAGCGATCACGATCATTTGACTTTTTTTCATAACATCCTCCTTAATGGGTTTGAGACGTTTTCATTTTGTTCACCTCCATTATATCATAAACTAGTAAATAATTTACAAGTCAATTATTTCTAAGGAAATGTTTAGAGGACGTTTTTATAATCAAATAACGATTTAACAATTATTTACTCCGAATCAGAGCGAGGCGTAGGCCTGGAGTAAAACCGCTTCTCCCTGGCCTTCCCAGGTCAATTCCCCTATTCTCGCCCGGGCTTCGCCTGCGAGTTTTTGTCTGAGTTCCTTGTCGGCGGCCAGCTTCATTATTCCCTCCGCGAGAGCCTCCGGCGTGCTGGGAGAAACGTAAACGGCCGCGTTCTGACAAGTGGCGCGGTGTTCCTTGAGATCGAACATGACTTGCGGAAGTCCCGCCGCCATGTAGTCGAAAGTCTTCAGCATGGTGGAGGCGTCGTTCATGGGCGTCAGGGGATCCGGAGTCACGCCCAGGTCGCTTGAAAGCAGACGCTTTTGAAACTCTTCCTTTTTCAAAAAACCCGTGAACTCCGTTTCTTTTTCCAGATCCAGGGCTTTTGCGAGGGCTTTCAGATTTTCAAATTCCGGCCCGTCCCCCATCAGGGCGAGTTGGAAGCTCAGCTTTTTTTCCTTTAAGATCGCCGCGGCTCTTAAAAGAATGTCGACCCCGTCCTGGCGCGCCATGACGCCCACGTAGGCCAGCTTCAGCGTCTTTTCCTCCCCGCCGGCTTTCCGCTCGCAAAAGACAAGGTCGCTTTTCCTGGGGCCGGAGCGCACCACGAAACTTTTTTCGGCGGCGAGGCCGTCCCTTTCCAGGGCTATCGCTTCATAGGTGGCGTTGGTTGACAAGACTAGATCCGCTTTGCGGACCGCCTTTTTTTCCAGCCAAAGCATCAGGCGGTAAAGAAGCCCGAAGGGGAAAGCGAGTTTTTCGGGAGCGTCGGTATTCTTTTTGGCCAGTATGAGTTCCGGGCACAGGTCGTGATGATCGAAGACATATTTCACTCCCCGCTTTTTAAAAAAAGACGCCGGAAGCCAGATGAGGTCGGGAGGATTGCAGGCATGGATGATCTGGAAAGGCGTTTTCCTATAGATCTTCCGCATAAGGCAGAACTCTTTGCAGAGCGCCTCCAGGTATTCCCGGGGATAGCCCAGCCAGCTCTTGGCCTGGTACAGCCTGTGCCTCACTATCGTGACCCCGTCTTTTTTATAGACGCCCGGCTTCGCCTTTTCGTCGGAAGGCGAAAGCACCGTGACTTTGCAGCCGGCCTTCCTGAGGGAAGAGGCTATGAGCCAGGCGCGGTAGTCCCGGGGAACGGGAAGGTTTTCCACGATTATGAGAACGTGGGAATTCATTGAGATCAAAGCGGGGTTATCTTGATAAGGCTTATAAGTTCGTCTTGTCCGATGCAGTTGGATTCCGTCACGATGACCGGGCAGGGCGTCCATTTCCCGAGATGCGCGGCGGAAAAGCCCAGCGGCTTCTTTTCGTCCCCCACCACCATCCTGGCGCTCATGACGTCCATGAAGGAAAGCTCTATTTTAAAGTCCGGGCCCTTGATAAGGAAAGTCTTGTTGCCGGTCTGGGTGGCCTCGCACAAAGGCGAAACGTGGAAATACTGCTTGACATGCACGTTGTCGCAGCCCAAGAGCACGTCCTTCATCTGCATTATGCCCGCGGGCGCCGAAAACTCCAGCATTCTCCTGTGGGTAAGCATGAACCTCTTCTTGTAGCCGTAGTGGCGGGCGGAAAAGGAGAAGCCTTCCTCCGTCATGGTCTTCTCCTCGATCTCCGTGCGGTAATTCTCCCGCCACATGAAGGGCCCAAGGCTCATGCTCTGGCTCTGTCCGTTCGCCTCCAGGGCGTTGTGGGCCGCGGTGGAGCGGAAGTATTCCCGCCATTTCCTGTTCTGATGGTAGGCTCCGGTGCCGCT
>JAFZID010000137.1 GCA_017554565.1 bacterium | reverse complement strand
GACTGGGATCCCACAGGCCCCACCGCGCTCCATGCCGTTGACGACCTCACCATAGAGAGAGTGCCCAGATCCCAGGAAGCCGTGCTTATCGCCCCGAATTATGTCAGCGGCGGCGTTGAGCCTTTCTTCACCATTGAGCTCAGGAACGGCGGCTCCGGCAGTTTCGATTACGCCGCGGAGATCCTCGACCTGGACGACGCTCTTAAGATCAACAGGCCCGCCGGCACCGTGAGGGACGTGGGCACGATAACTGTTACGCCTGACAGAAGCGCGCTGGATGATAACTATTACCACGCCAGAGTCAGGATCGACGCCGGAGAAGCCGGCTGCGTCACTTCCGTCGTGGCCTTCGTGGTCGGCAACGTCTATTACTTCTCGGATTTCGAAGAGCCCTTCTTCCATTCCGGCGACATTACCGGCCAGGACGATTGGATGAACGACAACCCTGACTGGAACCTCGCTTATGTCTTGACCACCAACGATCAGCAAAGCCTTTGCGTTGAGACCGGCGGCGGCTGGGGCGGCTATTACCACAGCCTGGAAGTCCCCAGGAACAACTTCGTCAAATTCGAGATGGACATCTTCGTTCCGAGCGCTATTTTTGAAGATCCGGACAGGCTCACCAAACCCATTCTGCACTTGAAGCAGAATGACAAATATAATCCTTCCATCGAACTCAGGATCGCCCCGGACCTGATGGACGGCGTGCCTATTCTCGTGGGCGACGCCGTAGGCTACGAGGATTATCCTCTGGCCATAGCGGATTACCCCGAAGACTGGACGCATCTGAGCTACACCATCGACTACCTGGAAGGCAGGCTGGTGGAATTCAGCATCGGCGACGCCACCGCTTATCCGGAATTCGTTTATACAAGGGATTCCGACGTGCCCTGCAGCTCCTTCTACATCTGCGTGGGCAGCGAGGTGGATCTCCAGGTGGACAACGTAAAAGTCAGCGTAGTCCCCGAACCGGCAGCCATTATGATCATGGCGCTGGCGGCTATGCTTGCCGCAAAACGCAGATGAGGTTCCGGCTTCAGACAGATTTTGCTAAAATAGATAAAACTGATTAACTTACACGGTTACGATAGCAAAGAAGATGAAAAGGTTCTTCCTGATCGCCTTGGCAACGCTGGCTCTATGCTGCGCCTGCACCGATAAAACGCAGCCTAAGGCCGGGCACGTCATTTTTATCGGCGTGGACGGCGTCTCGACGCCCGCTTTCAAGGATCCGGCGCTGCTTTCAAGGATGCCGAACCTCAAGATGATGATGGAGCAGGGGAGTTACACCCTGGAAAAACGCTCCGTGATGCCCTCGGCTTCGGCCATCAACTGGGCCTCGATCTTCAACGGGCTTCCCACGGAGCAGCACGGGTACGGGCATTGGAATTCCATCAAGCCCGAGGTCCCGCCCGTCCTGGACAACGGCAGGGGAATGCCGCCGACCGTCTATACGCTGCTTAGGGAACAGCGTCCGGACGCCGAAACAGGCTGCGTATATAACTGGGACGGCATCGGTCCGCTCATCGATGAGAATTCCATCAACTATCACCTGTACCGCGAGCCGGACCTCAACGCCCTGGAAAAATACATTCAGGACAACGCCGTGAAGTATATCCTGGAGAAGAAACCGACGTTCTTCACAGTTTACATCGGCGACCCGGACGAAGTGGGGCATAACGAGGGCTGGGATACGCCCAGCTATTATGACAGTTTGGAAAGAGTTGACAAGATGGTAGGCGTCATTCTGCAATCCTGTAAGGACGCCGGCATCTTCGACGACACGATCTTCGTTTTCTCGTCAGACCACGGCGGCTCGGAAAAAGGCCACGGAGAACTTAAGATGCTGCATCTCGAGACCCCTTTGATCCTCTACGGGAAAAACATCCGCAAGGGCTGCGTTCTGGAGGAGCCGACTATGCAGTACGACCTGTCCGCCACACTGGCCTACGCTTTGGGATTAAAGATCCCGCCGGCTTGGCGCGGACGCCCGCTGAAAGCCATGTTCGATTAAACGTAACTCAAAGAATTTTTTAAACTATAGCAAATCAATTAACAACCAACACAGGACGAATTATGAAACGAATCCTTATCCTTTTGGCGCTCCTCGCCTTCGTCGCCTCCAATCTGGCCTGGTCGGACACGATCTACAGGGAAGATTTTGAGTCTTACGAAGTGGGAACGCAGATGGCCGAACAGGAAGGCTGGAGCATCTTCAGCACCTACAACGGCAACACCACGGTCGTTGACAACGCCCCCAATATCGAAGGCAAAGCCATGATCCTTTCGCCCTCCGCGACAGGGCACGACGAATATGTCATGGTCTTGACTCCGACCATTGACCTGACCACTCCCAACGCCGCGGCCAATCTGGTCACTGTCAGCGCCAGAGTCATCATGGCCAGCAGCATCGACCTTTTTGCCATCTATGACAAGAACAGCAACCGCTACTTCTACCTGAAGGGCAACCGCGCCGACGGCATTTTGG
>JAFZID010000136.1 GCA_017554565.1 bacterium | reverse complement strand
GCTCCTTGCAGAGGATCATGGCGCCTCTGGGACCGCGCAGCGTCTTGTGCGTCGTGGTCGTCACCACGTCCGCGTAGGGAACAGGCGAGGGATGGACGCCCGCCGCGACCAATCCCGCGATGTGGGCCATGTCCACCATAAGGTAGGCGCCGACCTCATCGGCGATCTCTTTGAAGGCCGCGAAGTCGATGATGCGGGGATAAGCGCTGGCGCCCGCCAGGATCAGTTTCGGCTTGCATTCCTTGGCGAGTTCCCGAACCGTCGCCATGTTGAGGCGGTTGGTCTTCTCGTCGATGGGATACTGCACGCTCTTGTAGAAGCGCGAGGAAGCGGAAACTTTCCAGCCGTGGGTGAGGTGCCCGCCGTGGGGGAGCGACATGCCCAAAATGGTGTCGCCCGGCTCGAGGAAGGCGTAGTAGGCTTCCATGTTGGCCGGCGAGCCGGAGTAGGGCTGGACGTTGGCGTGCTCGGCGCCGAAGAGGGCTTTGGCGCGCTCAATCGTCAAGCTTTCCAAAACGTCTATCACTTCCTGGCCCTTGTAGTAGCGGCGGAAGGGATAGCCTTCGGAATATTTGTTCGTCAAAGGAGAGCCGGTGGCTTCCAGAACGGCTTTGGAAACGTAGTTTTCCGAAGCGATCAGCCTGACTACGTTTTCCTGGCGCAGGGTTTCCTTAGTGAGAAGTTCTGCGACTTCAGGGTCCTGTTTGGCGATAAAGGGGTATTCTTTTTGCATATTTAATAAACCTCCTGGTTTTTAATTTTTCTTCTTCCGAAAATATAGGCGAAGCCCACCGCGCCTCTCAGAACGTACATTCCGACGGCGAGGATAGGGTGAGAAAAAAGCTTTTTCCATTTCCCGTTTTCCAGAAACACTCCGAAATAACGGTAACAAAAGGAAAACTGCTTCCTGACATCCTCGTTTCCTGGCCATTTTTCCTTGTAGGCCGCAAAAGACGCGGAGTAATATTTTTTCTTTTTCAGGTAGCGCCCCCATTGGAAGGCGCCCTCGTCGTGCTTAAGGCCGGACGCGATCAGCTTAAGCTCTCCCAGTTCTTTCATCCGAATATTCAGATCCCAGTCCTCCGGCCCGCACAAACTGAGGTCGAATCCGCCCAGTTTCAGGAAGAGCTCTTTCCTGACGCCCCTGATGCCGTCTATGGGCGTGGCGTCGTAGAAGGAGCGCTCGAAGTTCCTAACCTTGATCCAGTACCCGGAACCCACGACCTCCTCCGGGATGTAGATCCCGACGACGCCGGGAGATTCGAAGGCGGCGAGGCATTCCTCAAGCACCCTGGGGCCCAGCCGCATGTCCGCGTCCAGATAGACGACCACAGGAGCATGAGCGCTTTCTATCCCGAAATTGCGCTGGGCGCTCCTCTCCGGCCCTTTCTCCAGGAAAAGGTCGGCTCCCGCCAGGGCGATCTCACGAGTCCTGTCAGTGGAGGCGTTGTCCACCACGATGACTTCGAAGGAATCCCGGGGAATCGTCTGGCTCCCCAGGGCCGCCAGACAGTCCGGCAGGTTCCTTTCTTCGTTCTTCGTAGTGATGACCACGGAGATAAGAGGCTGTTTTTCTGCTATATTCATCTTAAAAATTATATTTTAGCAAAACTCCACCCGGATTTCTCTTCAAAACCGAAAACGGCCGAGTCAAATTTGTTTTATATCAGAGGCAATCTCCCACAAGTTGTGGGAGAAATACAATAAAAGCATTTGCTTTAAATGACAAGGCCGCTTAGCAGCCCCCCTCCGGCATCGCTAAGCCCGCGGCTGATTTTTTGACATCCATTTATATTTTATATTTATTCGTAAATACGAAAAAATATAAAATGGCAGCTATTGACGACGACGCATTCAAAGAATGTTTTTGTCAAGCAAAAACTCTTTTAGCCCAATCACCAAAGTTCCCTCTTTGCTATGCCAAGGCAGCAGAGTTTTTTCCGTAACGATGCCTCTTTTGAAAGCATCAGGGATGTTTACAAGACTCTTTTGTTCCTGTGCCAGCTTGTCTTTTGAATCAACGTTCAGCGCTGAGTCTTGATGTTATTATTTCAGTTGGCTACCGCGTTAAGTTTTTGCGAGGAACGCAATTTCGCAGAAACTAGGAAGGATTTCTTCTTAGTTCCTTCAGAAGGGAAAAGAACAGCGGAAAGAAAAGTAACATGAAATAATTTAGATGCCATAATATCAGTTGGATATAGAGTCAACTCTCAACTTAGTGTCAAGTTGGGGCGGTTTTGCGGCGCCGGCGACTCTTTTTTGCTAAAATTATGATGAATATGCTTTTAAAATTTTAACGCTTGGGAAATATTATGAAAAACGTTTTTTTCTTTGCCGCTCTCATGCTCTTTGCCGCGCCGCTTCTGGCCGAGGATCATTACTGGTGCGAAGGCAAGACCGTCGCGATCGAGAAGTGCCCGACCAACGAAGCGATCAGGAACATTACCGTTGAGCTGGCCAAGGGAGCGGACGGCCAGATCGTCCCTACCTCCATGCTTTTTGGCGTTAAGGTCAAGAAGGGGGCGTATGAATTAGATCTCAACGTGGACAAGTGGCTTGCCTGGTCAAGGGGCGAGGCCGGAAAAGACGGCCTGATCTGGTTCACCGTGCCCAAGGGCGTTTGGGAAACTTTCGGAAAAGACGGGAAGCTGACGCTTACCATCAAGGACAACCAGAAGAGCCTGGTGGAACCCGAAACGGCCCTGGCCGTGATGAGCGACTGCGCGGACTGGCCCGGGGAGAAGGACTGCCGCTCGTATTTTATGCGCGGCATCGACCTGGAAGGATTCGGCGAGCACGACGAAGCCATAAAGTATTTCAAGGAATGCATGGAGACTTACGAGGCGGACGTCTGGCGTTTCGCCCATTACTTCATAAGGAAATGCAAACTCCAAAAAGAACTGGACAGAATGGCGCAGGATGAAAAACTGCGGACGATCAACAACTACGACCGCGCTTTGTGCTACGCCCAGCACTCCAATCTCCGTCCTGAGACTTTGACGCTTTTTAAAAAATATTGGGAATTAACGGGACCAAAATCGCAGGATAAATCGCCGGATTCTCTGAAAAATTGGGTAGAAGTGCGTTCCGCTGATACGGGCGAAGTGGCGCAATGCGAATCCAAATTGGAATATAAGGATATTGCGCTGTCAAATCTTACGGCGGTCGTAGGCGCCGAGGTCATTTGCTGGAGCAACACGGTCTTTTTCACCGTCGAGGATTACAAGAAGCCGAAGGGCTCGCGCTATGTGCGCCGCTACTTCAAGGAGAGCAGCGCCTTGGACAACTATCTCAACCTCGAAAGGGAAAAGGCCGCGGCCGTTCGCTATGAAAAGGGCGAAGAGGTCAGGGATCTGCTTTTTGTGAAGGAAGGCGATGCTTTTTGCTATTTGAAGCTGAGGCCGGAATTCAAGGAGCATATTCTGGGCGTTCTGACTGTCAAGGACGCTTGGGCCCCCGGGCAGGATCAGCACCTTCTGGTCTTCGATCTGCCGGGCGCGATGATCGGCGAAACGTACCCTGACGAGGGAGAGGACATCCTTTCTTTCGAAGCCAAGTGATATGCCGCGCGCTTTAGTCCTCATCGGCCCGACGGCCTCCGGGAAATCCGCTCTCGCCCTGGAGATCGCGAAGCTAACTCCCTGTGAGATCATTTCCATGGACTCCATGCAGATCTATCGGGGCATGGACATCGGGACCGCCAAGCCGAGCGCCGAGGAGATGAAACTCGTTCCTCATCATCTTATCGACACCTTCAGCCTCAGGGAGACCTCCGACGTGGGAACTTATCTGAGGCTGGTCAAGGATAAGGAGAAGGAGATTCAAGCCCGCGGAAAGCGGCCGCTTCTGGTGGGCGGGACCGCCATGTATGTGAAGAACCTCACGGAGGGGCTTTTCGAAGGCCCGGGGGCGGATGAAAAACTGCGGGAGGAGCTGCGCGCTGTTCTTGCGGAGAAGGGGGCGGAATATTTAAGGGACGAAGTCCTGAGACCCTTGGATCCCGTGAGCGCGGAGAGGCTCCATCCCAACGACACCCTGAGGGTGATAAGGGCTATAGAGGTGTCTAAGCTGACCGGCAAGCCCTTCAGCGAGCAGACCCAACAGTGGAAAAGCGGTGCCGTCAGCGAGGAACGCCGCCTGATAGGGCTGACCCTGCCCAGGGATCTTCTCTACAAAAGGATCGAGGAAAGGGTGGACCTTATGATGAAGGCAGGGCTTCCGGAGGAAGTGAAGAAGCTTCTCAGGGAGGGTCTGGCGGAAAACAAGACGGCTTCCCAGGCCATAGGCTACAAGGAGCTTATAGCCCACATCAGGGGCGAATATGACCTGGAGAGGGGAGTGGAGCTTATAAAAAGGAACACCCGGCGTTTCGCCAAACACCAGCTGACCTGGTTCAGGAACAATATAAAAGCCGAGTGGTTCGATGTGACGCAATACCCTTCCGCCCCGGATCTGGCCCGGGAGATAATGAAGGGCGAAGAGGATTGAACTTTGGTTGAAAAACCTTCGGCAATTTTTGTATAATTAAAAAATTGAAATGTTTACCAAAGCCCCCTGCGGGTTTTTGGCTCAGCGCGTTAATTAACTTCAACTTAAGAGCAAAAAATGAGAGCTATTTGGAGTTTCATCAAATTTGTGATCTTCGTGATCATTCTAGTCCTCGTTCTCTGCCTGATCTTCCGCAACTGGGTGGTCAAGACCGGCATCGAGAAGGGCACCGCTTTCCTGGGCGTTCCCACTACCGTGCAGTCCGTGAACATCAGCATCGAGAATCCCCACATCGAGATCAGAGACCTGGCCGTGAGCAACCCTGTCAACAAGGGTTTCAACGAGGACAATGTCGTTTATGAAGTGAGAAGATTTTTCTGCGATTACGATATCCTTGCCATGTTCAAGAAGAACGTCCACGTCAGGGACGTCCAGATCGATCTCAAATACTTCAACGTGGAAATGAACGGCAAGGGCCAGCTGAATGTCATGAATCTTAAGCCCGACATGATCAAGGATCTGAAGGCTTCCCAGGGCGACAAGCAGGCCGAGGAAGAGTTGCAGGACGAGACCCAGATCTCCGTTGACAAGCTTATGGTGAAACTTGACACTCTGGAATTCCAAAGCTCCACGCCGGTCATTCCCAGCTTTAAGCTGGACCTCAACTACAGCAACGTCTTCGAGAATCTGGAAGGAACTTCCGCGGAGATCGGCCTGAAAGTTTTGTCCCAGGTGGTCAGCGGCACGCCCTTGAGCTCCATCCTGAAAGCCGGCCAGATAGACCTGACCAAGTCCGCCGCCGAACTTGCCAATCAGTTTGGCTCCGCCATCGGCTCCACGTCTGACGCCGCCGGCGACGCTGTCAACAAGACCACGGAAGCTGTGGGCGACGCGGCCAAGAAGACCGTGGACGCGGTCAAGGGGCTCTTCAAATAATCTGATCTCATGAAGAAATACCTAAAGATCATAAAGGGGCTCCCGCGCTTCTTCCTGCAGGAGATCTGGCGGCTGCCCCTTTACCGCTACAAACCCCTGAAGGCCCTGGGGCTCAGGATCCTCAGGATCTTCGCCCTGACGGGCCTGGAGTTCGGCCACGACCGCTGCACCCTAAGGGCCACGGCGCTGACTTTGTACTCCCTTCTGGCCATCGTGCCTTTGCTGGCCATAAGCTTCGCCATAGCCAGGGGGTTCAATCTTCAGGATATTCTTCTGGAAAGCCTGGAAAAATCCCTCATCAACCGCTTCGACGGCAACCAGGAGCTGACGGAGTCCGTCACCATGCTTTTCAGCTACGTGACGGAAGCCGCCCAGCACACCCTGGAGACCACGAAATTCGGGGCCATGGCGGGAATCGGCGTGCTTATCTTGCTGTGGACTGTCATCAAGCTTTTGGGCAACATCGAGATCTCCTTCAACGATATCTTCGGGGGAGTGAAATGCCGTTCCTTCGGCCGCAAGATCATCGACTACTGCGCCATCATCATCTTGCTGCCCTTCCTCTTGATCCTTTCCACCACGGTGACGGTCTTTTTGGAATCCCAGGCTAATTTCATCGTGGAGAAGCTGCCCTTTTTGGCCAGCCTTTCGCCCTCGATGCATTTTTTGATAGAGCTGGTTCCTTACGTCCTCATTTGGGCCGGCTTTATTTTCTTGTATCTTTTCGTGCCCAACTGCAAGGTCAAGTTCCTGCCCGGCGTCATAGCCGGAATTTCCGCCGGAACGGTCTTCAACATCGTTTTGTGGTTTTATTTCGCCTTCCAGATCGGCATGGCGAAAAACAGCGCCATCTACGGCGCCTTCGCCGCGGTGCCTTTGTTCATCGCCTGGCTGCAGATAAGCTGGACCATAGTTTTGTGCGGCGCGGAACTGGCTTTCGCCATCCAGACCCACGGCTACTATGAGCCCAGGGATCTGACGGCGGGCACCAGCCTGACGTTGTGGTTCGCCATTTACATCCACGTCATGGGCGAAGTGTCCAGGGCCCTTATCGCCGGCAAGCCGCCCCAGACCGCCAAGGATCTGGCTCAGGTCCGCCATCTGCCCGTCCAGCTGGTCCAGAAAGCCCTGAACGTCCTGACGGACAGCGGGCTTTTGGTGCGGATGGAAAAAGGGGACGATTACGTCTATATCCCGATCTGCGCCGTGGAGAGCCTGACGGTGGGGGAGACCTTGAAGAAGATCCAGACCTGCGGGAATCATTTCTGCCCCGGACTGAGCGGCGACAAATACAAGGAGCTGACCCAGGCCCTGCGGAACCCCGGGACTTTGGTCAAGGAGATATGACCTTTGAGGAGAGGAATTTTTCCTCTCCTTTTTTCTTTCGGGCCCTATGGCTTTATGTTTAAAAGGCTTGCCCAAAAGGCGGCTTTTTCGGTGTTTTTTCCCTCCGCTCGTTTTTTCTTTCAGGGGAAAAATGGTATAATTTTTGGCGAATTGCAAAAATTGCAGTTTTAACCGCCAAAAACATTGCCTTAATAAAAACCCAAAACTTCCAACATTAACGACTATGAAGACTATTGAGAAAAAGTATCTCGTGCCGTTTTGCCTGGTAACGACGCTCTTTATTCTGTGGGGCATCGCCAACAACATGACGGATACGCTGCTGAGCGCCTTCAAGAAGATCATGTCCATGTCGGACGCCCAGACCTCCCTCATTCAGGCCGCTTTTTACGGCTCCTATTTCTGCTTCGCCATTCCGGCGGCGCTTTTCATCAGGCGCTTCAGTTATAAGAGCGGCGTAATCTTGGGCCTGGCGATCTACGCTCTCGGCTCGATGCTTTTCTTCCCGGCTTCCAAGACGGCTTCCTACGATTTCTATCTGATCTCCATCTACATCCTGGCCGGCGGCTGCGCCATTCTGGAAACCACCGCCAACCCCTACATCCTTTCCATGGGTTCCGTGGAGACCTCCAACAGGCGTCTTAACATCGCCCAGGCCTTCAACCCCCTGGGCTCCATGACCGGCGTGCTCTTGAGCCGTTTCTTCATTCTTTCCAACCTTGACAAAGCCGACGCCGCGGCCAGGGCCGCCATGAGCGAGGCGGAGCTGGCGGCCATCCAGGCCCACGAGCTTTCCGCAGTGACCTGGACCTACATGGCCGTGGGCTTCGTTCTGATCGCCGTTCTGATCGCCATGCTGATCGTCAAGATGCCGGAAGGCGCCGACACCAACAGGGACAGCTTCCTTTCCGCCTACGGCAGGCTCATCAAGAACTGGAAGTTCGTCTTCGGCGTTTTGGCCCTCTTCTTCTACATGGGCGCCCAGTGCGGCACCTGGTCCTTCACCATCCGTTTGGCCATGAGGGAATTCGGCATCAGCGAAGCCGTCGCCGGCAACTGGCAGATCATTACCATCGCGGTCTTCATCGTGGCCCGCTTCGTCTTCACCTGGCTAATGAAGTACCTGACGCCCTCCAAGCTTCTGGCCTGGGCCTCCGTCATCGGCATTGTCATGAGCCTTCTGGTCATGCTCTGCCACGGCATGCAATCCGGCTGGATCTGCGTGCTGGCGGTCATCTCCATCAGCATCGCGCTCTCCCTTATGTTCCCGACTATCTACGGTCTGGCCCTGGAGGATGTGGGCGCTGACGCTAAGATCGGCTCCTCCGGCCTTATCATGGCTATTCTGGGCGCCGCGGTCATTACCCCGGTGCAGGGCAAGATCTCCGATATGACCAGCATCAACACTTCCTTCATCGTTCCGACGATCTGTTTCGCCGTCGTTCTGCTCTACGGCCTGGCGATCATTCTGACCCATACCGACAAAGCCACCAGGACGGCGGAAGTTACGGAATAACTTTCCCGGACGCTGAAGTTGCTTTTCGCGGCGCTCCCAAATGCTTGGGAGCGCCGTTTTTTTATCCTCTGCCTAGGAGGTTTTAAAAGGGCATTTTCCCACTGTTTTATTCTCGCCTTTTAGGGAGAGCGCCTATGTGGTATAATAAAAATAACAAAATATAGATATTCACTTTATGATAATAGCCATCGACGGAACGGTCTCCTCAGGGAAAAGCACCGCGGCGAGGAACGTCGCCAGGGAGCTGGGACTTTTGTACATCAACACCGGCCTCATGTACCGGGGCGTGGCGGCTTACTGCCTTAAGGAAAACATAGACACCGCCGACAAGGAGAAAGTCGCGGAGGCTGCCGCGAGCCTGAAAATAGACCTCGTTTCCGCCGCCGACGGCCAGCATGTTCTGGTGAACGGAACGGATCTGACCGCGGAAGCCAAGGGGCCCGGGATAACCGTCGCGGTCTCGGACGTGGCGGACAACGTCAAGGTCAGGGAGCGGCTGGTGGCGGAGCAGCGCCGGCTGGGCATGGAAGCCAAGCCGGGCGCGGTCATGGAGGGCCGGGACATCGGCTCCGTGGTCTTCCCGGACGCGGACATTAAGTTTTTCATAACCGCTCCCGCGGAAGTGCGGGCTCACAGGCGCTATCTGGAATTTTTGGAAAACGGGAAAAAGGTTCCCGAAGAAACGGTTTTGGCGCAGGTGCTGGAACGTGACAAAAGGGACCGGGAAAGGCCCGTGGGCGCTTTGGTGAAAATGCCGGGGGCTGTGGAGCTGGACACCGGCGACCTGACCAGGGAAGAAGTGACTGAACGCATGGTGCGGGAAATACGCGCCAGGAAAATAACGGGGGATTGACATGCCGGATCTCCAAGTCAAAATAGGCTCCGCGGTCTTCAAGAACCCCGTCTGGGTGGCCTCCGGCACCTTCGGCAACGGCGAGGAGCTGGAGAGTTTGACCGATATTACCAAACTGGGCGCGGTCGTAATGAAAGGCACCACGCTTGAACCCAGGGAAGGAAATCCCTTCGGCCGCATAGTGGAGACGCCCTCCGGGATCCTGAACTGCATCGGTCTGCAGAATCCCGGGCTGGAGGAAGTTTTGAAGACCAAGGCCAGGTATCTTTACGAAAAAGGCGTGGCGGCCATCGTGAACATCTCCGGCCACAGCGCCGAGGAATACGGGCTGATGGCTGAGAAGGCCGAGGAGTGCCCCTATGTCGCGGCGGTGGAGATGAACGTTTCCTGCCCCAACGTAAAGGAGGGCGGCATAACCTTCGGCACGGATCCCAAGGTATTGGGCCCGGCGGTTCAGGAAGCGCGCCGCGGCCTTAAAACGAAGCCCTTGATCGTGAAGCTTTCGCCCAACGTGACGGACATCGCTTTGATGGCGAGGTGCGCCGAGGACAACGGCGCGGACGCTGTCTCTTTGATCAACACCCTGACCGGCCTGGTCATCGACACCAAAAGGCGCCGCCCGGTCCTGGGCAACATCACGGGAGGCCTTTCCGGCCCCGCGGTGAGGCCCGTGGCGGTGAGAATGGTCTGGCAGG
>JAFZID010000135.1 GCA_017554565.1 bacterium | reverse complement strand
GCCACGCCCTGGGCGTGGTTGCCGGCGGAGGCGGCGATGACGCCCCTTTCCAGGTCTCCTTTCGCAAGGGAGTGGATCTTCTGGTAGGCGCCCCTCAATTTGAAGCTGAAGACTTCCTGCTGGTCTTCGCGTTTAACAAGGATGGTATTGTTAAGCTTGCCGCTCAGAATGGACATTTTGTCCAAGGGCGACTCTTTGGCGACTTCATAAACGGGAGTCGAGATGATCTTTTTAACGATTTCTGAAAACATTTTTATTTCGCTTATTTTGTTTGTCTTTTCAGCCAGGATAAATAAAGGTCGAGCCAGTTGTCGGTCGCTTTGCCGCAGGGGCGCGATCCGAAGCCGTGGCCTCCCTCGGGATAAATGTGGCATTCCAGGGAGAGCTTCTTTTTCAGGAGGACCTTTTCATAGGCCGTCAGACTCGGGAAGTAAGGGTCGTCGCTGGCTTGCAGAAGGAAGGTGGGGGGATGGGCTTTCGTGAGCGGGAAACGGGGCTTTTCCTCAAGATAGGCGGGATATATGAGCCCGAGGGTGTCGGGCCGGGCGGACACGCGGTCGATCTCGTCCGCCGGCTCGTAGGGAACCTTTTTATAACTTCCGGCGCACATGGCGGCGAGGTTGCCGCCGGCGGAGAAGCCCATGATGCCGACGCTGTCTGCCCTTATGCCGAATTCTTCGGCGTGGAAGCGCAAATATCTGACGGCGCGCAGAGCGTCGCAAAGAGCGGCCTGGCGCTGCCTGGGGACGCGGTATTTCAAAACGAAAGCCGAGACGCCGCGTTTCGAAAGATACTCCGCGATCTCATAACCTTCGTAGTCGATGCACAAAAAGTCGTAGGCTCCGCCCGGGCAGACGATGACGGCGGGGGAGGGCCCCGCGGCTCCTTCGGCCGGGTAAGGGGTGAGGGAGGGGTAATTGATGCCGCTGATCAGAGTGACGGCGGCCTCGTCCGGGACGCGCCGCTCGATCTTCGAGCGGTATTTCCGCAGCGGGACGCTGTTTTCAGGCCACAAATATATTGGCTCGCGTATGCTTTTTTTATTCATAGGATTTATCACTTTTTAATAATTCATTTTATCAAAAACGTCAGGGATACCGCAAGGGCGGCCCGCCCCGGATCCGGTTTGCTTAGCGAGAGAGGCTTTTGCTATAATCATTAGATAAATTAATCCAAATAAAAACAGGTGCAAAAAATGGAAGAAAAAGTGAAAAAGATCCTGGAGGAAAAAGTCATTCCTCTGCTTCAGACCCACGGCGGTTCCTGCGAATTTGTCGGCATCGAGAACAACGTGGTCAAAGTCAGGCTGCAGGGCGCCTGCGGCCACTGCCCCGGCGCCATAATGACGCTGCGGGGCTTCGTTCTGAAAGTCTTGCAGGAAGAGCTTCCTGAGATAGAGGACGTAGTCAACGTCTGAAAATGAGATTTCTCCTCGTCAAACCTAGCTCACTGGGCGACGTGGCCTGCGCCATGCCGGTGGTGGCGCTTTTGAAACAGCGCTACCCCGATTCCACGGTGGACTGGCTCATCAACGAGGAATACGCCGGGCTGGCCCTGGCGGCTGGCGCCGACAGAGTCTGGAAGATCGACCGCCAGGCCTGGAAGAGATTCTCATCCTGGCCCAGGGCGTTTGTGAATTACCTTTCCGTAGCCCTGAAGCTGCCTTTCCAGAAATACGACTACACCATCGATCTGCAGGGGCTTCTGCGCAGCGGGATCTTCACCGCGCTTTCCAACGCCAGGGAATCCATCGGTTTCGCCGACGCCAGGGAAGGCGCCACGATCTTCTATGACAAAAAGGTCAGCGTGGCGCGCAGGATCACCCACGCCTCCCTTTGCAACCTGGCACTGTTGAAAGAACTTGGCATCGAAAGGCCGGAGGTCTGGCCCTCCTTCGCTCCGAAGGAGACCGGCGACACTCTGAACCGCTTTTCCCTGACGCCCAAAATGTACTTCATAGCCGTGCCCACCACCAGGTGGTTCAGCAAGAATTGGGTGCCCGAAAGCATAGCGGAGGTGGGGAAGGTCCTCAAAGAGAAACACGGCTGGCAGGGCGTTTTGATAGGCGGCGAGAAGGACCGGGAGATCTGCGAAAAGATCGCTTCCGTTTATCCTGGGATCTTTCTCGACCTGGCCGGCAGGACCGACTGGTCGCAATTCCTGGCTCTGGCGGCGGAGGCGGCCTGCGCCGTGACGCCCGACACAGGGCCGATGCACGTCATGGCCTCCGCGGGCACGCCCATGGTGGCGGTGATGGGTCCCACGGACCCCAGGCGCCACGGGCCCTACGGCGCGAAGAGCAAAGTGCTGCAGAGCGGCAGGCGCTGCCTGCCGTGCTATCACAGGAACTGCGTCCTGGGAGAGCCGGACAGCCCGTCCCTGTGCATGGCCGACATCACGCCGGAAATGGTCATAGAGGCCATCAAAGAACTTTTGCGGGAAGAAAACAAAAACAACGATCATGAACAATAAACTTTTGAACCTTTGCATAGTGGGAGCCGCCGGCCGCATGGGCCGCATGGTGGCGGAGCTGGCTGAAAGCGAAGGCTTCCGCGTGTCCGGGGCGCTGGAGTTCGCCTCTTCTCCGTCCCTTGGTCAGAAAACGGGGGACGCCGTTATTACCGGCGATCCCGAGGAAGCCCTGAAGGACGCCGACGTCGTGGTGGAGTTCGCTCTGCCGGAGGGGTTCGAAGCAAGGCTCGCGAAATATCTGGAACACGGCAAGCCCTGCGTCATCGGCACCACCGGCCTCGGCGATTCCGCAAAGGCCGCCCTTCATAAAGCGGCCGCCAAGATCCCCGTCATAAACGCCTCCAACTTCAGCCTGGGAGTGAATCTCCTGGCGGGACTCTTGAAACAGGCCGCCGCGGTCCTTGGAAACGATTACGACGTGGAGATCCTGGAGATGCACCACCGTCACAAAAAGGACGCCCCCAGCGGCACCGCCTTGTTCCTCGCAGAAAAAGTCGAGGAGGGCAGGAAAGTCGGAAGGGAAAAAGAGATCTACGGCCGCTGCGGCAAGACCGGCGAAAGGCCTAGTGGCGAGATCGCCATCCACGCCCTGCGGGGCGGGGACGTGGTGGGGGACCACACCGTAGTTTTCGCCGCGGAGGGGGAGAGGGTGGAGTTCACCCACAGAGCCTCCAGCCGTTCCAATTTCGCCAAAGGAGCTTTGAAAGCCGCCGCTTTCCTTTGCCAAAAGGAAGCGGGCCTCTATACAATGTCTGACGTCATCGGGCTTGAAAAATGAACGCTAAAAAAATATTGATAACCGGCGGAGCCGGATTCATCGGCAGTCATTTGACTGGCGAACTGTTGAAACTCGGGCACAACGTGACCGTTTTGGACAATCTCTCCTCTGGAAGATTGGAAAACTTGAGGGAGTATGAAGGCAACGATTCTTTCCGCTTCGTCCGGCACGACGTTTCGGAACCTTATTGCGAAGATTTCGAGTGGATCTTCAACTTTGCCTGCCCGGCTTCCCCTGACGCCTACCAGACGGATCCCATACAGACTACGAAGACCAGCATGCTCGGCGTCTTCAACATGCTGGGCCTGGCCAAGCGCTGCGGCGCCAGGCTGCTCCAGGCTTCAACTTCGGAAGTTTACGGCGACCCGAAAGTCCATCCCCAGGTGGAATCCTACTGGGGCAACGTCAACCCCATCGGCGTGAGAAGCTGTTACGACGAAGGCAAGCGCGTGGCGGAAACCCTCTGCAGCGATTACCGCAGGCAGAACGGCGTCGACACGAAAATTATCCGCATCTTCAACACCTACGGTCCCAGGATGAGGGTGAACGACGGCCGGGTGGTCTCCAATTTCATCGTGCAGGCCCTGCAGGGAAAAGACATCACGGTTTACGGCGACGGGAGCCAGACGCGCTCCTTCTGCTATGTCAGCGACCTGGTAAGAGGCATACTGGCCATGATGGGGAAGGACGGATTCCCGGGCCCCGTCAACCTTGGCAATCCCGGAGAGTTCACCGTCAGGGAGCTTGCCGAGATCGTGATCGGCATGACGGGATCGAAGAGCAGGATAATCAACCTGCCGCTGCCTTCGGACGATCCCACGGTGAGGAGGCCCGACATTTCCCTGGCCAAATCAGAACTCGGCTGGGAGCCAAAGATAGCCTTGAAGGAAGGATTGAAAATGACCATAGCGTATTTTGAAAAAGAGCTTACAAAAGGTGAGATAAAATGAAGAGCTTAAAAGAAAGGATCGTTGCCCGCGAAGCGACAGTCGCGGTAGTGGGCTTGGGTTACGTGGGCCTTCCCCTGGCCTGCGCCTTCGCCACGAAGGGCTACAAAGTGATCGGCGTGGATCTTTCGGAAAAGAAAGTCGAAAGCCTCAAAAAGGGCGAAAGCTATATCATCGACGTGAAATCAGAAATGCTGAAAGCGCTGGTGGACAGCGGAGCCTTTGCGCCCACCACCGATTTCTCGGCCCTGCGCAACGCCGACTGCATCTCCATCTGCGTTCCCACGCCCCTGGCCAAGACCGGCGAACCCGACGTTTCCTATATGATCAACGCCAGGGATTACATCCTGCCGCATCTTCAGAAAGGCACGCTTTTCGTTTTGGAGAGCACCACCTACCCGGGCAGCACCAAGGAACTGATGATAAAGCCGCTGCAGAAGGCCGGCTTCGAGCTTGGCAAGGACGTTTTCGTGGCTTTCTCTCCTGAACGCGTGGATCCGGGCAACCCGAAATACAACACCTTGAACACCCCGAAGGTCGTGGGCGGCGCCACCAAGGAATGCACGGAGCTGGCGGTGGCTCTCTACAGCAGCATAATTCCTCTGATCGTGCCGGTCTCCTCCTGCGAGGCCGCCGAAATGGCGAAGCTTCTGGAGAACACTTTCCGCAGCATCAACATCGGATTGGTCAACGAGATCGCCATCATGTGCAGATATCTCGGCATCGACGTCTGGGAAGTCATCAAGGCCGCTTCCTCAAAGCCCTTCGGCTTCATGCCCTTCTATCCCGGCCCCGGCATCGGCGGGCATTGCATCCCCATCGATCCTCTGTACCTCTCCTGGAAACTCAGGACGCTGCATTACAAGGCCCGCTTCATCGAACTGGCGGACGACATCAACAGCGCCATGCCAGACTATGTGGTGAACCTCATCGGCGAGGCCCTGAACGACCACAGGAAGAGCATCAAAGGCTCGAAGCTCCTGCTCTTGGGCATGGCTTACAAGAAGGACATCGACGATCTAAGGGAAAGCCCTTCGCTTCTGGTGTACGACAGGCTCCGCCAAAAGGGCGCCGACCTTTACTATTACGATCCTTTCATCAAGAGTTTCCGTTACAACGACGAGACCGTGACCGGCGTGAAGGATCCCGATTTCGGATCCTACGACTGCCTGGTCATCCTGACGGACCACAGCTGCTTCGACTACGATAAGATCTCCAAGAGCGCAAAACTGATCGTGGACACCAGGAACGCCGCCAAGAACGTCAAGGAGCGCGGAAATATCGTGACGCTTTAAAGGCTGTCATGCCCGGGCAGGAAGCAACTGGCGCGCGCTGGCCCCTGAAGGAGCTGGCCTTCGTTTGGGGCGGCAACATCCTTTCCAAGGTCATGATGTTCGCCGCCACCGTCTATCTGGCGAACGCGCTGGAAGTGGAGGGCTTCGGCGTCTTCAGCACGGCTTTCGCCGTCGTCAATTACGTCAGCCTGGCGCTCTTCACCGGACTGGATACGCTATCGACCAGGGAAAGCGCGGCGCTGGTCCCGGAAAACACCTGGGCTTTTTCCAAAAAACTTTTCTCATACCGCCGGCGAATCGTGAACCTGGCGGTGATCATCACCGCGCTTTTCGCCCTGTTCATGGGGAAGGGCCACAAGGAGCTGGGCTTCGCCCTGATCATCTTCGGGTTGAGTTTCCTGCCGCAGCAGATCTACGCCGTCAACCTTTTCTACGGCCTGGAGTGGCCGGCGCCGGTGGCCGCTTATTTCGTGGGAGGCCGGATCTTCTATCTGACTCTGCTTTTCCTTACGGTGAAGGGGCCGGAGGATCTTTATTTCGCCGCGGGAGCTTTCACCCTGGCCATCGCGCTTGAGAATATTTTCCTTTTCCTGTGCCTTTTCCGCCGCTATAACCGGAGATCCGATCCCAAAGTCTCCGCTCCCGAAATCGATCTTAAGCCGGTGCTGCTTCTCACAGGGCTCTCGGCGCTTTTGCTTTTGCACGAAAACGCTCCGCAGTTTCTGGTCTTCTTTTTGAAAGGAGATGAGGAAGCCGGGCTTTACGCCTCGAGCTTCCGCCTCATCTACACCGCGGTGACGTTTGCCAACCTGGGGGGCTTCGTCTTTTTGGCCCGTTTCAGCAGGCAGCAGAAGGAAAACGGGGAATTAGCCAAATCGTCTTATAAAAAAGCCCGCCTTTTCGCTTTGATCTTGGGAATTTTGCTGGCCCTGGCCGGTTATTTCGGCGCCGATCTGATCTACGGTCTGCTCTTCAAAGCTTCCTACCGGGAAGGCGCCGCGGTCATGCGGGCGGGCGTCTTTCAGATGGCCCTTGTGCCCGTGAGAGTGCTTGCCTGGCAGTATGCCCTGGTCAGGCAAAGGGCCGGGAGGCTTCTCCTGCCCATGATAATCGGGGTCTCGGCCAGCATAGGCATAACTTTATGCCTCATCCTCTCAAAGGGCGCTCTCGGGGCCGCAGGGGGCCTCGTTTGCGGGGAGCTGGCGATATGCTCGCTGCTTTTGTGGATCGCCAGGTGAGGGCGGGGCGCTGCGCTCAAAGGCGCAGGTTCTGCTGAGCCATCTCCAGGTGCAATATGAGCTGTTTTTCCAGATCCCTTACCTGGCGCATGGCGTCCAATTGCCTGCTCAGTAGCTCCAGACGGTAATCGGCGGGCATGAAGCGGGTTCCGTCGTGGCCCAGAATGTAGCCGTTGTTTAGGGCGCTGCGCATAATGGTCTGCTCTCTTTCCAGGATGTCTTTCGCTTCCGTCATGGGTATCGAGCAGGAGGGGACGGCTTTGATGAGATGATTGACGAATAGCAGCGCGTCGCTGCGGCTGTCTATGAAGCCGTTCCAGAGACTGCGGTTGGCGATGGCTTTTTCCGGCGAAGGGAAAGAAGCTTCCGAGGACCAGAGGGAGACGTTCCTCATCCAGTGATCCCAAAGCAGCGCGCCTGTCAGAACGCCCTGATTGGCTGAGCCCTTTATGAATTTAATCCAGCGGCTGAGGGCGAGGGAAACGTCGTCCTCAAAGGAGGGTTTGGCCACGGCTTTGTCGATGAGGATCATGTTCACGGGAAGGGTGGTGAACTCTGAAAGCTGCGGCGAGACGTCGGAAGCGGTGCGGCCGCGCCAGGTGAAGCCGTTGTCGGTATAGCCGGCTATGACGCCCCAGGCGCCGGAGCGGTTCAGGTTCGAGCCAACCACGGCTTTGCGTTTCAAGGAGATGTTGTCGATGACTTTTTTGACCGCGGCGTCGTAAACGCGTTTCACGATGTTGTCCACCGCGGCGGCTTCCGGATCGCTGACCTGGCTTGTGACATAACGGATCTCAAAACCGGAGGCCTCCGCCAGGGCGGCGCAAAGATCGGTCCCTTCGTTGATCTCCCGGCAGAAATGCCAGTCGTTGGTCCTGAGGGCCAATCTGGCCGGGAGTCCGGCGATGGAGCGCACCACGAAAGCGGGACGCTCGCAGCCCGAAAGCTGGGCGGCCATGATGAGGGCGCAGGCCAGGGAGCCTTCGTAGCGGGAGTCCACGTTCATCTCCACCATGGAGTTGGCCAGTTTGTCAGACACCTGCAGGGTGCGCTTGGTGGGGGAGAAATATTCCTGGCTGAGAGAATTTCTTTTGTTGGAGAGGGAGAAGAAGCATTCAGCGCAGCTCATGAGGGGAACGGTGAGAGCTCTTAATTTTTCGCCCAGCAGGCTTTGGCGGGCGGGATCATTCTGAAGACGCTCCCAGGCCGGGTCGCCCGTCAGGGAGGCGAAACGCTCAAGATAGGCGCGGTATTCGTGCTCCGCGTGGGAAAGCAGGGCTTTCTCCTCTTCGCTGGTGCAGAGCTGATACATCCAGGGGAAAAGCTTCAATCCCTGGGCGGCGTCGAACTGCCAGCGCAGAATATGCTTGTAAACGCAGTTGTTGAAAGGCGACTTGCATTCCGGGCACCAGGGCACGCTGTAGGAGTTGTCAGCCATTTCCCGCAGCATGCTGATGCCGCAGGACAAGAAAGGCACCGTGGTGGTTCCGTTGATTAGTTTTCCGATGTTTTCCCAGATGAAGACCTGGGGAGAGTCTTCGGAAGCCGGGCGCGAGGACTTCTTCAGAAGCCAGACTTTTTCCGGCACGCCGGAAAAAGTCAAGGTCCTTCCCCGGTAAGTTACCCTAAGAGTCAATCCGGTGCCGGGCTCCACGAAATGCCAGCAGGGCAGAAGCTGTCCGGGAAGCTTCGCGAACTGGATGGCGGAGACGCCTTCCTTTTGGGAATCTGAAATAAGCTTTCGGTATTCCGTCTTTTTGGAAGCGGAGTTCTGGTCTTTCGCGGGATAGATCTTCTCCTCGTTCCTCAGACGGTAGAAATTGTTTAGCCGCTGCACATTGTATTCGCAGGAATAGGGGAGATCCGCGCTGCGTCCGCAGAGGCTCTCGCTCTTTCTCATGGGCGTGAAGGGAAGTCCGTTCAGGCAGGCCAGCTCCTCGTAGGAAGCGTTGACGCCGTAGATCCTCAGAGCCAGCTGGTAGGCTTCCAGAAAATCGTCCCGCTCGGGCTGTTTGGGAAGCGTTTCCAGGGAATAGGCGAGAAGGGAGGAAAGAAAAGCTAAAAGCAGAAGAGATCTTTTAATCATAGTGTTTTTCCAAAGCTCTTACGGCGATCTTATCAAGTTTATCGTTAACCGCTCCCGGAAGGTCGCAGCGCATTTCCTGCGAGAGCGCAAGTAGAGGAGAAAGGGCTGAGGAGATATCCTCGGCGGCAAGGGAATCGTTAAAGGCTGCGGCGTAGAGGCCGGCGGCCCTGTTCGCGAGATCAATGAGAAGCGGGTGGATGTCTCCGCCTTGAAAGGGCAAGGAACAACCGGTGGTCTTCGGCCGGATCTCCCGGGATTGGGCCAGCATGGTCAGCGCGATGGCGCAGTCGGCGGCCTCTTCGGGAAAGACGCTTTTCCGAAGCGTTTCGGCTTTTCCCCGATCCTTTGTTCTGATGATCTTTTTGCAGACGTTGAGAAGCTCTCCAATTTCGCCGCAGACTTCCAGGGCGTAGAAAAGCGCTCCCTTATCCCTGGAGGAATAGGGGAAGCATTCTTGCTGGATCCTGGCGGCCTTTTCGTACAAGGCGGGATAGGCCGCCCAGAATTCGGTGGGGGATAAGCTTTCCGTCATATCCTTAATTATATCATTACTCTGTTTTAATATGGCATGGCGAAGAGATCAGGCCCTTTGTTATAATAGGGAAAACAATCGTTAATCATCTTTTATTGAAAATGAGTATGAAGAAACTGTCCTGGCTTTTCCTGGCCCTGCTTGCGCTGGGCTGCTCTTCCAACATGTTTGCGAAAACTAACCTTAGATCCAAAGGAAAAAATATGCCTCTTGCACAAATAAAGCTGAGCGACTACGGCCCCAGATCGGACGGCAGCGCCAACGCGAAAGACGCCTTCCAGGCGGCCCTGGACGCCTGCAGGGCGAAAGGAAACTGCGAACTCATAATCGACCCGGGCGTGTACCTTATCAGCGATCCGGAAGCGATAAAACTCCGGGACGCCGTCATGTCTTTGAAGGACAAGAGCCAGGACGAAAACACCATTTTCCAGTTCTATTTCCCATACGTCACGGGCCTCGACATGCGCAACCTTAAGAACGTGAAGGTGACCGCCAAGGGCGTGACGATCCTCTGCGAAGGCTTCATGGAGCCCGTGACTCTGGAAGGCTCGAAGAACGTCTGCATCGAGGGCCTCAGCATCTCTTATAAAAGGCTGCCTTTTACCCAGGGCGTCATCACGAAGGTGGAAAAAGACTACTACGACGTAAAACTGGACGCCGACACGCCCTTGACCGAAGGCGCTTCGCTTTCCAGGATCTCCTATTGGGATCCCGTAAGGGAGAGATTGGAGCCGAACCAGGATTATTTCCAAAGGGACAACGAAGTTTTGTCCGACGGCACCTTCCGCGTGCACAGTTCATTGCCCCAGCATTACAAGGGCTTCGTCGTGATCTTCAACCACTCTTTGCATTTCCGTCCGGCCATATTGATGAACGAATGCGAGGACATAACGCTGAAAGACGTGACGATCTTCTGCCAGCCCGGCATGGGCATTGTCGGCAACAAGACCAGGAACGTCTTCATGCAGGGCCTGAGAGTCGTTCCTCTGCCCGGAAAGAAGCTCTCTACCAATACGGACGCCACCCACTTCACGAACTGCTCCGGCATCATCGATTTCGAGAACTGCATGTTCGCCAACCAGGGCGACGACGCCACCAACCTCCACAACTTCTATTACACCATGCTTCCTGTGGAAGGGGACGACAATAGCGCCATCCTCAAAGTCAAAGCCATGACGCACGCCCTGGTCCTGGACGCTCCGGAAGCCGGCGACATCATGGAGATCGTGGATTACGAGACCATGAACGTCCTGACGACCATGAAAGTCGTGAGAGTGGAAAAGGACGTGAAGAATCTGAAGAGCAAAGTAACCTTCGACACTCCGCTTCCCAATCATCTCGAGAAATACGCCTGCATCAACGCCTCCAGGATGCCCTCTCTCAGGATGCGCGGCTGCTCCATCATGTCGCACCGCGCCAGGGGCGTCCTAATAAAGACCAGGAACGTTCTGATCGAGAACTGCACGATCATGGAGACCACGCTCTACGCCATCCATATCGGCGTGGAGAAGGGCTGGGGCGAAGGCCCGGGATCTGAAAACATCGTGATCCGCGGCAACCGCTTCGTCCGCTGCGGCTACGGCGGAGGCTGCACCGGCATCTGCATCAACTGCGACGGCAACGAGAAGTCCCGCGTGCACGACAACATCCTCATCGAAAACAATATTTTCGAGTCCGAGCTCGACCAGCCGGACGTGATCGTTTCCTATGCAAAGAACGTCATGCTGAGACACAACATCTTCTCGGCAAAAACAAAGGATCCCGTGAAGATCAGGCACGCCGAAAAGGTCGTGCAGCAGAATTAAGGTTATTAGATTCAATAAAAAAAGGCGCGCCCTGAGGCGCGCCTTCTTTTTTGGAGTAAGATATCTCTTACTTCTTGTACATGCCGCGTTTCACGTAAGTCGTGTGCAGGCACTCGTGAGCCTTGTGGCTGCCGGGCTTCTCATAGAATTCCGCGTACACCTTCTTGATGCTGGGATTCTCGTGAGACTTCCTGATCTTCATGCCGGAATCAAGCTGATAGAGCGCCTTGGCGCGCTCGGCCCTGATGTCCACGGTGTTCCTGATGGAGGCGTGGACCTGGGGCTGGCCGCCGCCGTTGACGCAGCCGCCCGGGCAGCACATGATCTCGATGAAGTCGACCTTGTAGGTGCCGTCCTTCACGCCGTCAAGGAGTTTGCGGGCGTTGCCCGTGCCGGAAGCG
>JAFZID010000134.1 GCA_017554565.1 bacterium | reverse complement strand
GTTGACGCACTGGAAGCCCAGTTCCGTCATGCGCTGCGCAATGGCGTCGATCCAGGGCATGTCGCAGCGGCATTCGTAGGCGCCGCCGGAGATAAGGATAAGGCAGCCCTTGGCGGGGTTCGGCTTTTCAGGCGCGGCGTACCACTCCAGGCGCGGCGTCTCGCCCTTCACCTGGTGCTCCTGGAGATCCGGCATCCTGCCCTCCGGCCAGAGCGGCGTCGTCTCGCAGTTTTCGGGCAACGCGAAAAGCGTTTGCGCAAAAAGACAAAGGAGCGCCGTCAGGTTTAGCGCGGCGTTTTTGATGAGGGAAAAATTGTTCATAGCCTTTCCTTAAAAAAGCGAGAGCTGGGAATTCTGATCGCTAGTGGCAGCGTCTTCCCTGTTTTCTGTGACGATAGGTTCTTTCTCTTCCGCTTTCACTTCAGCAGGCGGTTCCTTCCTGGTGGGAGTGAGCAGATTCGGCTTGACGTATTCCTCCTGCTCTTCCTTGGCTTCAGGCTGCTTTTCCGCGGGCTTTTTTATGTCTCCGCCGGAGAACATGGAGAAGAAGTCCGTCTGGCTGCTCTCGGGCATGTCGCCCAAGAGCCCGTCGGCGCTCATGGCCGCCAAAAGCGTGCTGTTGCAGCCCACCAGGCGCTGGAACTCTTCCCTGTTGCTGAAGGTGCCGACTTCCTCCCTGGCTTTCACGATGGAAGCGGCCACCGCTTCGGAAAGCCCGGGGATGGAGTTGAGAGGAGGCAGGATCTTGCCGTCCACGATAAGGCACTTCGTCGGATGAGACTTGTAGATGTCCAAGGGCAGCATCTCGAAGCCGCGGGCGTACATTTCCTGAGCCAGTTCCAGGATTTCTATGGAAGCCTGGTCGTTGGCGGTGGCGTCCTTGCCCTTGTTCCTCAAAGCGTACAGCTCCTGCCGCACGGACTTCAGGCCTTTGGAGACCAAAGTGCTGTTCAAGTGGTCGCGCTTGATGGAGAAATATGTGGCGTAGAAAGCCAGGGGGTAATGGACCTTGCAGTAGGCGATCCTGGCGGCGTTCAGGACGTAAGCCACGGCGTGAGCCTTCGGGAACATGTATTTGATCTTCTTGCAGGAATCCACGTACCAGTCCGGGACTTTGACTTTCCCCATGGCTTCCTCGTCCTCGGGCTTCAGTCCCCTGCCCTTTCTGACGCTCTCCATGATCTTGAAGGCGTGGAAGGGCTCCATGCCCTGCCCCTTAAGGTAGAGCATGATGTCGTCCCTGGTGCAGATGACGTCGCTAAGCGTCAGCTTCAGGTTGGTGATGAGAGATTGAGCGTTGTCGAGCCAGACGTTCGTGCCGTGGGAAAGGCCGGATATCCTGATGAGGTCCTCGATGTTTTTCGGCTTGGCGTCCATAAGCATGCCGCGGACGAAGTTCGTGCCGAATTCCGGAATGCCCAGTGTTCCCGTGTTGCTGTCGATGTCCTCGGGCCTGACCTTCAGCGCCTCGACGCTGGTGAAGAGGCTCAGCATCGGCTGGTCGTTCAGTTCCAGCTTCGTCACGTCGAAACCGAGGTAGTCGCTCAAAAGCTTGATCTGAGTCGGCACATCGTGTCCAAGAATGTCCAGCTTCAGAAGCTGCGATTCCATCTTGTGATAATCGAAGTGCGTGATCTTGTTCTGCGCGTCCTTCCTGTCGGCGGGGTACTGCACAGGACAGAAGTCCGTAATGAGTTCGCCCTTGGGCAGAATGATCATGCCGCCGGGATGCTGGCCGGTGGTCCTCTTCACCCCCACCAGTTGGAATATGATGTATTCCTTCATGGCGGCGGGCATCTTCGTACCGGTCTCGTCCAGGTATTTCATGACGAAACCGTAGGCCGTCTTGCTCTGGAGAGTCGCGATCGTTCCGGCGCGGTAAACGTTCTCGATGCCGAAAAGCCTTTCCGTATAGCGGTGGGCCTGGGCCTGGTATTCGCCGGCGAAGTTAAGGTCGATATCCGGCGTCTTGTCGCCCTTGTAGCCTACGAAGGTCTCGAAAGGAATGTCGAAGCCGAAGCGCTGCATCGTTTCGCCGCAAACGGGACACTTCCTCGGCGGCAGGTCGATGCCGATCTTCTGCGTTATGCCGTCCAAAGGCTGCGGCCTGGGCTCGCCCTCGTCGTCGTAGCCCACGAACTCCGTCTTGTGGCATTTCGGGCAGACGTAGTGGGCCGGCAGACTGTTCACTTCCGTGATGCCGCTCAAAAACGCCACGAAGCTGGAGCCTACGCTGCCACGGGACCCGACGATGTAACCGTCGGAAAGCGATTTCTGCACCAGCATCTGGGCCAGCATGTAGAGGTCGGCGTAATGGTTCTCTATGATGGAGCCGATCTCGCGCTCCAATCTCATCAGGGGGATCTTGTGGGGCGTTTCGCCATAGACGGCGTGCAGCTTGCCGTAGCAAAGCTCCCTCAGACGCTGCTCCGCGTTCTCGACTTTCGGCGGATGGAAGCCGTCGGGGATCGGCTGGAGATCCTCAAGGGAAGCGGCGATGGAGTTGGGGTTCGTAATGACGATCTCCTTGGCTTTCTCTTCACCGAGATAAGCGAACTCTTCCAGCATCTTGTCCGTGGAGCGGAAATACAAGGGAGATTCCGCCTCCTCGTCGTACCCCTGGCCGGCCTGCAGGATCTTCCTGGCCAGCGCGTCCTTCTCGTCAAGAATGTGCACGTCGCAGGTGGCGCAGACAGGCTTACCGTACTTTTCGCCCAGTTCGCAGATCTTTTTGTTCAATCTGATAAGATCGTCGTTGCTCTTGATCTTGGGATACTCGACCTTGCTCTTCAAGAAGACGTTGTTGCCCAGGGGCTGGATCTCAAAATAGTCGTAGAGTTTCTGCGCTTCCTCAAAACGCTTTTCGAATTCACCTTCCGGAATGAGCCCGGCGTCGCCCTTCAAGACCAGGTCGAATAGCTCGCCCGCCACGCAGGCGCCGCCGATCACCAAACCTTCCCTGTACTGCTCCAGGATATCTCTCGGTATAAGCGGATGGGAGTAGAAATACTCCGTGTGGGAAACGGATATCAGATCGTAGATGTTGTGCAGTCCCTTGCGGTTCTTGGCGTAAAGGATGATGTGGTAAGTGTTGGCCTTTATATCACCGGCTTCCTGCTTGCTCATGCCGCCGGAATTCTTGCTCTCCAAACGCTTTTTCAGATCAGCGGAGGGAATGTTGACGAGATATCCCTCCACGCCGAACAACAATCTGATGCCGCATTTCTTGGCCTGCTTGTAGGCGTCGGGATAGATGTGCACGTTACCGTGGTCGGTCACGCCGATGGCCGGATGTCCCCAGAACTTCGCCCTGGCGATTAAGTCGTTCACTTCCGTCAGCGCGTCCATGGAGCTCATTTTCGTGTGGGCGTGCAATTCCACGCGGTGCTCGGCGCTCGTCTCAGCGGGCGTCGGGTCCTTCGATCTTACGATGGTCTCCGCCCTCAGGAACATTTCCCCGCTTCTCTGGTCCATATCCAGCGTGCCCAGAACTTTCAGCCACTCCCCTTCCTTTATCTCGCCCACCGGGATCTTTTCCTGGCTTCCCCACTTGGGCATCTTGAAGATCTTGACGTTGACCGCGCTCTCGCCGTCCGTCAGATAAGCGGTGTTGGGACGACGCTCGCTCTCTTCGTTGGCATAGGAGAAAACTTTGCCCTCAACGAGGACTTTCTGGCGCCCGCCTTCCTTCTCGTAAAGCTTGCGCATTTGAACCGGCTCGAACTTAGCCGGAATGGCTCCGTCGCCGTAAACGATCTTTTCGGCCTCCTCTTTCTGCTTGGCAAGTTTCGCGGCCCTTTCCGCTTCCTCTTTCTCTTTTTCCAGATCGTGCTCGCTGCTGAAGTCGCCGGAAGCGATCTTAACTTTGCCGGCAAAGCCCAGGCAGATGCCAAGGAGTTTTTCCAAATTTTCGCCGACGTTGGCGCCCGCGGCTTCCTTGGCGGTAAGGTCACCGTCCACTTCCAAAAGGATGTCTTTCCCGTCTTCCAGAACGTGATGCTGTTCTATAAGGGCCGCCTTATGGCCGCACATGGCGAAGGCGTAATTTAAGATCTCCCTGAAATGCACCCGGAAAAACTCCAAAGGTGAAGGCGCGCTCCCCTTCTCGTACAGGGGAATTAACAAAATTTTTGGCCGGCCCTCCTCGGGCAGATTGTCGAGCATCTTTCTAAGGCTCTGCTCCAGGGCCAGGACCAGTTCCGTCCAGCTTTTGTCCTCGGGAAGGGAGGTGAGAGGCAGTTCAAGTTCCCAGATGTGGGAGTCGTCGTCTATGCCCAAACGCAGATCGCCGGGCTTTAAAAAAGAGGTGGCGGAGCCTTTCAAGGGCAGACTTCCGAAAAGGTCAGAGGGGCTGATAAACAGATACGACTTCATCTCTACCCTTATTCGCCAAGTTTCATGAATTCAGGGTGGATGTAATTCTCGTCGCACTTCATTGTGTAGGTCACTTTGCCTTTGGAAGTGATCTTGACGTTGTGGGAGACGCCCGCTTCCTTGAATTTGCTCACGAAATTCTTGCCTTTCTTCTCGAGGAAGTAGTCAGCCTCGAAAAGGTAGTCGCTCGGGTAGCTATGATCCAGAAGCTGGAGGCCGTAGCCCTCGTCGAATTTAGAGGTGTCGACATTCTTGAAGGTGCCGGAGCATTTTATGGAGGAGGAGTAGCAGTTGACGCATTCCACCAGCTTGCTCTCCAGATCCTTAGTAGCGCCGTCCCTTATGGCCAATTTCAAGGGATAGGTGCTAACTTCGTTGAATTTCAATTTCCCGTTCTTTTCTTTCCAGGAAATGTCAAAGAGATTGTCTTTTTTCCCAAAATCGAAAGACTTGAAAGGCACGTTCACGTAGGCGTTCCTAGATACGGTGCCGTAATACTTGAAGACTATGAAAGAGTACCTGCCCCTATCGTCGCCGTCGAGTTCCTTGATGGTCTCCGCGGAAAAGGTTCCCGTAAGCTTGATGGATGTGGTCCCCTTGAACTCGCTGCCGAAGGTCTCGGCGGAGCATTCAAGGGTAAAAAGCGCCGCGAAAACTAATAAGAAAAGTATTTTTTTCATTCTTCGTCATCATCTCCCGGGTCAGGGGGAGCAGGTTCGTATTCGTAGTCTATTCTCGGCTCAACGTATTCTCCTCCGAGTTTCAAAGAGGCTGAGATAATGCTTTTCGCGTTGACCGTGATCTTTACGGAGGCGCCCTTCTCTTTCTTTGAGAAAACTAAATTTTTGCCTTTCGCTTTCATGACATATGTCCAGCCGCAGAGATCATCGGACTCTGGAAGACCGTCGTGGAGGCCTATGGGGTACTCGTAGAGATCTAAATCGTGTAAGTTTTGGAGCTTACCCGAACACTTTATGCTGGCTTTATCCGGTTCGCATTCCTCGTAGTCTTCATCTTCCAGAGTGCTCATTGTGAAAAGCAAGTTGCCGAGAGCCTTGTCGGAATAGGAATACTTTTGGCTTTTCGGATTGAAGAAAACACTAAGGTCCTTATCCTTCAAGCCATAACTACCGTTATACCAAGGATCGACAAAAATTAGCCGGGAGAGAAATCCGTGAGGGTTGTCCTTGGTGATGCGCAGAGGCTCGCCTGAGGAGAGCTTCTCCATCATACTATCGCCGAGATATCCTTTGAGCTTTATGGTCGTGGAACCGGTGAAGTTGTTGAGCCCGGCGGCGGAGCAGAACCCCGCCAGAAGAAGAGAAAACAAAGTGAGAACAAGCGATTTTTTCATTTTTGACCTTTATTCGCTTTCGCGATTGACCTGGGGCCAAGCGTATCCTTCGCTGAGTTTCAAAGACGCGGTGATCTTGCCCTTGGAGTTCAGCGTGATCTTCACGGAAGCGCCGTCCTCTTTCTTCGAGTAAACGAAATTCTTGCCTTTCGCTTCCATAGGATATGTCCAGCCGCAGAGGTCTTCCCCGCTTTGCCCGTCGTTCAGAGCGATGTAGTAATAATTTTGAAGATCATCCTCGCTTATGTCGTACAGAGTGCCCGAGCATTTGAAGCCTCCTTTCATAGGGACGGCAATTTCCACGTCCTCCGAATCAGGTACTCTAACGGCGAAGACAACAAAAAAAGGCAGCTTGTCGGAATAGGTGTATTTCTGATTTTTCGGCTTGAAAGAAGCCTTTATATCCGGATTTTTCGTACCCCAGCTGCCATTTTTCTGCTGTTCCAAGAAAATCGGGCAGGTAAAGTAGCCGTTTTCGCCGTCTTTAAAAAGGTGAAGCGGTTCTCCGTCGGCGATGAGTTGCACCATACCTTCTTCCAGCTGTCCGCTGAGCTTTATGGTCGTGGAGCCTTCGAAGATAAGCAGTTTGGCGGAGCAGACGCCCGCCAGGAGAATTGTAAACAGAGCGAGAGCAAGTGATTTTTTCATATAAATATTCCTTATGATCTCAGTGTTTCGGCATAAAAGTCATGGGCATCATCCAATGGCCGCTGACTTTCACGGAGAATTTGGCTTTCCTTGTCTTCTTGTTGATCTTGCCGGTAAGTTTGCGTTCCGTCGAATTGCCGTTCAGTATAAGGTTGGCGCCCTTGGTGTTCATTTTCCAGGACTCGCCGAAAAGCGTGTAGTCTCCGCCAACGTCAGTCACGCCGACCAAGGCTCCCTCTTCCAGCTCGGACTCGATGTCGTAGGGCAGCGTGCCACTCATGCTGAAGGAATACTGACTGGGTTCCATGGAGATCGATTCTTCCTCGTTGCCGGTCTCAGGCCACAGCGTGGGCATGTTCTTGATCTTCAGGGAGAATTTTTTGTTCTTGGGAGTGTAGCTGGCCTTGGTCGCGGAATCCTTGTATTCCCAGTTCTTTTTGCCCTTCGAAAATTTTAAGGGAGGAACAACGTACCCCGGTCCATCCTTGAGGAAGCAGAGCTCGCTGCCGTCTTCAAGCATGCTGACCATGCTTTCCGGGCATTCGCCGCCTATAGTGATGCTGGTGTTGCCTTTGAATTCCCCCGCGAAAAGCGTGGAGGCGAAAAGAAGCAGAATGAGGATAGAAAGATTTTTCATGATTTTACCCTTGGTTGTTTTTTTTTGAACGTAAATTTTTACGGCCGAGAACGCGATCCCCAACCGTTGTGAACACACTATAATCTAACTTTTATATTTTATAAAATTTGAATGAAAATTGTAAGGCGCAAAAAAAGGCCGCGCAAACGCGCGGCGAAAAGAAGTTTTTTCATATTTGTTTATTCCTTTCTGTTGCTTAATTCTCGTTGGGACGGAAGAACCTAGGATACAGCCAGTGGCTGCTGCACTTTATGACGCATTTGGCGGCCCTTTTCTTCGGCGTTATCTTAACGCTCACAGAGAGCTCCGTGCTCTTATCGTCAAGGACCAGGTTTTTGCCCTTCTTGGTCATCTTCCAGGTAGCGCTGAAAAGGCCGTAGCCCTCCGTATAGTCGGAAAGAGCTATCTCATCTCCGGAGTCAAGAGCGCTGGAGATATCTTCCAAAAAGGTTCCGCTGCAGCTGATGGTCCCCTTTGTCAGAGGGGCTGATCCGCAATAGTCCTCGCTCTCGGTGTACAGCGCCAGACTGGGATATTTCACCTTGATGGTTAATTTCTTGGTTTTCGGCTTGTAGGTGATCTTCATGCCGGAATCTTCGTAAGTATAGGCGTTTTTACCTTTCTTCAGAGTCACGGGGAACGTGACGTAGTTGAAGGTATCTTTATGGATCTCGAGGATGTGGCCTTCTTCAAGCACGCTGATCATCTGTTCCGGGACATCGTCGCCGCTTATGTTGATGCTGACGTTGCCCTTGAACATTTGGCTGCCGTAAAGGGTGGCGGCAAAGAAAAACGCCATTAAAAGCAGGGTAAGTTTTTTCATGGTTTTATCCTGTGGTTGTTGGTCGCAAAATTATTCTTCGGAAATAGGCTGCGTGAATTTCGGGATGACGCACTCTTGGTTCAAAGTCCAGGTCAGGGTGTACTCCTTGGTCTTGCCTGATATGGTCATCTTGATCTTCTCGTTTTCGTCTTTGTAATTATATTTCAGATTTTTGCCCTTAACCGTAGGCATGATCTCGTAATTCTGGAAGACTTGGGTGCCCTCGTTATGAAATGCTTCCTTAAGCGTAACGTAACAGGGCGGAGCCTTGACCATGCTCATTTTGCCGCTCAGCTTCACGTCTATTTCCCTTATCTGGAAATCAACGTAGCCGCCTTCTTCAGCAATGCCGACGCCGCCTCTCAAGTATTCGCTGGTGGGGATGCCCTTTATGGTCCAGGTCATTTTTCCATTTTTAGTGTTGACAAGCAGTTTTTGCTTGCCCTTTTCCTCATAGCCCATGCCGCCTTTCATAAAGTCAGCCAAAACCGACTCCACAAGGTTGGTCTCGGTTTTGATGATCACGAAAGCCGCCTTCCCCTCTTTCAAGGAATCAAACCACTCCTCCTTAAGATCGCCTTTGAAGGTGAATGTAGTCTTGCCTGTGAATTTTTCATGGTCAATCAGCTTTTCCCCGGCAAAAACGGTCCCGGCGGCCAAAAGCAGCAAAATTGCACTTGCCAAAAGTTTTTTGAACATATTAATCCCCTTGTCGGTTATTATAATACCGCTTCTTATTTTATAAAAAAACGCGGAAAAAAATAAGGCTCACAGCGCCAAAAGAAATGAGGCCGCGGTCACCCGCGGCCTCATTTCGGCGCTAAATGCTCATTAGTTCTTATCTCCAGGGTTCTTATATTCCTTGGCGGCTTCCGCTTCGCCAATTACCTGGGAACCTCTGTAAACCGTGTAAGTCTTGCCGACCACCAGATCGGGAGTGCTTATCAATATGTTACCCTCAAGCAAACCGCCCACAGCCTTTATGCCTTTGGCCATGGCTTCTATGGTGGAGGGATCATAAGTCTCGGGCACCGTGAACTCCGCTATCGTTTCCTCGGAATCCTTCGCCTTGACGGAGATCTTGCTGCCGTGGGTGAATTTTCCCTCGATGTCGATCAAAGCCTGGGAGCTCTTGACTTCCTCGACAGTGTTGTTGCAGCCGCCGATGGCCATGACGCTGCCGCCAGTCAGGAGCACTTTTTCCGTGGCGTCCAGGCCGCGTTCCTTGCCGAGGCCGCCGCAGGCGACGATATTGCCGCCCTTGATGTGCAGGTCGCCGTTGGAGTCGATGCCGTCGTTCACTTTGGAGACCAAATTGAACGTTCCGCCGCAGATCACGATGCCGTCCGAGGCGTTGAGGCCGTCGTCCCTGGCATCGACTGTGATCGTTCCGCCGTTTATCGTCATTATATTTTTGCTCTCGATACCCTCGCCGTTGTTGCCAACGGTGGAGATATTGAGATTTCCTCCGTTGATGGTAACGTTGCCGTCCACTTTGAGGCCCTTGGGCGAACTTGTGAAATCGCTGCTCACTTCCTCAGGGTCGCCCTGATAATCCGTGTCCTCGATCTCGCCGTTGTTGTAATAGAGGCCGCCCTTGGTTGCGACTGTGATGTCGCCGCCGTAAACGTTGAGGTCGCCCTCGATGTTCATGCCCTTGCCGCCGGAGCCCGTGGATGTAAGCGTGAAAGTGCCGCCTTTGATATCCACGTTTCCGACGCACTTGATGCCGGCGCAGGCCGTGGTGTTGGTCTCTTCTCCCAGCCAGAGCAATCCCTGGCCGGCCGTGGCGACCGTAATGTTTCCGCTCTCCACCGTCAGGTTACCGCCGACTCTTATGCCTTTGGCGGCTTTGGCGACGGCGTTGCAGTTTATTTTAACGGTGCTGTTGGAGATCAGCATGTCGCTGTCGCACTTGATGCCCTTGACGTCGATGGCCGCGACCTTGATGTCAACGGTGCCGCCCCTGAGGAAGCACTGCCCGTCGAACTCGTCGCCTTCCAGATTGGCTTCCACCTGAATGCCGTCGTCTTCCACAGGATCGACTTTCACCGTGCCGCCGCTCATCTCGAAATACTGGCCGATGTGCAGCCCGTCGCCCTTGGCGCCCAATATGATGATCTTGCCTTTGAATTTCTTCTTGAGCTCCATGTATTCGCCGGTCTTGATGGCGTGCTTCTTGTTGCCGGTGACCGTCATGATGCCGGAGCCGGTGAGTTCAGGGTGTCCTTTGACGACGAAGCAGGCCTTCTGGGAGCCGCTGGCGCTGTCAACGAAGGTGTTCGTCCCCTCTATACCGATAGCTATGCGCTTGCCGTTCTCGATGTCAAACGGCGAGCCCTTTGTGCTTGTGAGATTGAGGTCCGTAATGTTTACCGTCGCCTTGAAGCTGCCGGTCATAGTGAAAGATCCGTCGCTGGAGGAGCCGGTCAGATTATAGGTGATCTCCCCCACCGTCTTGGCCGAGACGTTGGCGCTCTGGACAAGCGAAACGTCGGCGCCCTCAATGGTGGCCGTCACGTAGTCCGTGATATTCTCCGCTATGGAGACTGTCGCCGTGTCGCCGTCATAAACAACATCCACGGTGTTGTCAGCCTGTGCCGTGGACTCAGCCTGGACTTTCACCTTAAAAGCCTCGTAACTGACTTCCGGGATGTCCGCCTTGGCGTCCCAGGTCACCCTGTAGGTCCCGGCGCCCGGCACCGTTCCTTCCGCTCCATCGCCCGTAAGAGTCGTCAGCGCGAATTCCTTGTCCTTGTCTCCCCTGCCGAAGAAGGCCACGTTGCAGGGGACGTCCGTTTTCCCGCCTATGGTGTAGTCGATATCGACCTTACCTTCCCAGGGCCAGCGGGAAGAAATGTTGACGTCGCTCACGATATCCTCAGCCAGAAGGCTTCCGGCTAAAACGCAAGTAAGCACGAAGCAAGCAGCCGCTTTCCTTCTTCCGAAAAGCAAGCCCAAAAGAATCAATCCGAAAACAGCAAACATAGGCTCAGGCAGTATCTCCACCAAAGCGGTCTTAGTATCAAGAACGCCCTCGTCATTGGAGATGGTGTGCGTTAAAGTATAAGTCTCCTCCGAGGAAAGGCCGTCAAAACTTCCGTCCTGATAATCCCAAACGAACTTTCCCTCGTCACCGTCCGTAGTGGTTACAAATATCTGAAGAGGCTCTTCCTCTCCGGCCGCGGCCGTAACCGCAGCGCTTCTCCCTTCGCCCGGGACCCACCTGGTGGAATAAGCCATTTCGTCAGTGGGAAGCAGCTGGATCACCGTGCCGATGGTATCGTTGTCCAAAGTAATGATGTTGGACCAGGCCTCGTCCGCCAGAAGGCAGCCCGCGCTGAAAATAGCCAAGATCAAAAGTGCCTTTTTCATATTCTTCCTTTATTGTTAATAAATCTAAGGAATATTTTAGCAAAAATCTAATTAGCGTTCAGCAGCTTATCGTAAACGGATTTGTCCCTTTCCGAGAAACAGCAGAAGATGACTTCCAGGCCGCTGTGAGATTCCAGAAAAGCCTTGACTTCCCTCACCGCGATCTCGGACGCCTCCTCGATCGGGTAGCCATAAACAACCGTGAAAATCCAGGAAAAAGCAAGCGCAAAGAATGCCTGGAGCAGCTAATGGCAGCGGCCGTTCTTGCGTCGCGGGCAATCGCTTTTTTTCGCTCCTCCGGTCTTCAGGCAGCGATAGCAGATCTCGTTTTCAAGCGGTTTTCCGGCAAAATACGCGTCCAGGTTATTGAGCGTTGTCTCAGCGATATTGGCCAGCGCCTCGCGGGTCAGGAAAGCCTGATGGGACGTAACGATAACGTTAGGCATGGAAATAAGCAGCGAAAGCGTTTTGTTCTGCCTGGTAACTTCCGAACGATCCTCGTAGAACCAGTCGCTTTCCTCCTCATAGACGTCCAGGCCGGCCCCTCCGACCTTTCCGTCCCTGAGCGCCGCGAGCAGCGCTTCGCTATCCACCAGTCCCCCGCGGGAAGTATTGATAAGCGTAAAGCCTGGCTTGGCCTTGGCTATCGATTCCGCGTTGATGATATGCTTGGTCTCAGGCAAAAGCGGACAGTGCAGGCTCACCACGTCCGACTCCGCCATCAGTTTTTCCAAAGAGATGTATTCCAATCCCAGCGCGGGATTAGGGAAGGCGTCGTATGCCAGGACCTTCATTCCAAAACCCTTGCAGATGTTCGCGAAAACGCTGCCAATTTTCCCGGTGCCGATTATGCCAGCGGTTTTCCCATGAAGGTCGAAGCCCGTCAGGCCGACCAGAGAGAAATTGAAATCTCTAGTTCTGGACGCCGCTTTGTGTATGTGTCTGTTAAGTGTCAGAAGCAGCGCCGCGGCATGCTCCGCCACCGCGTAAGGAGAATAGGCCGGGACACGCACGACCGTGAGCCCCTTCTCAAAAGCCGCCTCGAAATCGACGTTGTTATAGCCGGCGCAGCGCAGAGCCAGGATCCTTATTCCCCGCTCCACAAGACCTTCAACCACAGTCCGGTCGATCTCGGCGTTAACGAAAGCGCAAACGCCGTCGCACCCTTCGACCAGGGGAAGCGCCTTGGCCGTGAGCCTCGTTTCAAAGTAACAGAGCTCATACCGTCCGTTGTTCAGCCTGTCGAACGATTCCTTGTCGTATTGTTTAGTGTCGAAAAACGCAATTCTTTTCATTTTGTTCTCCTACTCTTTGCCGTTTAGTATTTTTTCATAGACTGCCTTGTCCTTTTCCGAGAAGCAGCAGAAGATGACTTCCATTTCCGGGTGAGCGTCGAGAAAGGCTTTCGTTTCCCTTACCGCTATTTCAGACGCCTCCTCGATCGGGTAGCCGTAAACGCCCGTGGAAATGCAGGGAAACGCGATCGTTTGGCAGCCGTTCTCATAAGCCAGGGCAAGGGAGTTTCTGTAGCAGTTCGCCAACTTTTCCGCCTCGCCCTTCGTTCCGTCGCGGTAAACGGGCCCCACCGTGTGGATGACGTATTTAGCCGGCAGCTTGAAGCCTCCGGTTATTCTGGCCTCGCCTGTCGGGCATCTGACGCCCGGGCTGACTTCGGGGACTTTGAGGCAAGCCTCGAACAGCTCCCTTCCCGCTGCCCGATGAATGGCGCCGTCCACGCCTCCCCCGCCCAGCATCACCTGATTGGCGGCGTTTATAATGGCGTCGACCTTCAAGGTCGTGATGTCGCCTTTAACAACGCTCATCCTAGCCATTATTCTTCCTCCAGTTCGAAACGCTTGATCATTTTGCCTTCTCGCTCTATTGTCTCGAAGAACATCTTGGCGGGCCGCACCCAAAGCGAGCCCTCGCCGTAAAGCTGGCGGTAGATGACCACTTCTTCCGTAGTCTCGGAATCCTTGGCGAAGCCCTCAAGTCGGTAGCGGTTGCCCTTGAAGTGCCTGAAGGTCCTTCCGATCAGTTTTCTTTCTTCCTCAGTCATTTTTCTCCTCGTAAGCCTTTATGTCGCGCTCTATCCAGGCCATGATGAAATCCACAATGCCCTTTTGCCTTTCAGGATGGATCGCCGTGTGTTTCGGGACCTTCCACCACTTTTCCAGGCAGCTTCGGCAGCAGGTCGCCGTCGCGTGCTGGGCGACGAAGACCGGGTGTCCCTTCATGGGCGTCTGCTTCCCGTCGTTAGGGGGCTCAGCCACAGCCAGTCTCTCGCGAATGAAATCCTCGGCATGCCGCCTTATTGTTTCCGCGCCTTTCTCGGCGAAGTACTTCCGCTCCGCGGCCGAAAGGTGGAACCTTGATCGAAACTTCGACCTCGCCAACTTCTGAAAAGCTTCTTCTTTAGTCATTTCGCCAACTCTTCAAAAGCGGCTTTATGGCGGCGCATAACGCGCTTCGCCACGATCTCGAAACGTTCGTCATCGGTAAGTTCCAGGTAACGGCCGTCCTCCGCGGAAACAACAACGTACTTCGGACGACCGTTCTCGTAAATGACCGTCTTGCCGTTCTCGTCGGTTAGCCTCGCGACTTTTGCGAAATCGCGGCAGGCGTCTTCAGTCGTTATTCTGTCTTTTGTTTCTTCAGGCATATTGCTTAATGTTTTTCAGTCAGCGAGCGCTTTGCCCAAAATTGACCGATCCAAAAGGAACGGAATAGCGCCGACTTCCATTATGCCGTCGCCGGTGAAACGAGGCTGATCGTAATTTCCCACGATCAATAATTTTCGGAAAAAATCCTTGGAATTTCTCAGAGGCGTTAATTCCTGGCTGCGTTTCTCAGGAGTAGGCAGCTCTTGGGCAACCTGAATGTAAAGTTTTCCCGGCGCGCGGTTGACCACAAAGTCTATCTCGTGCCGGCTGCCGTCTATAGTAACCACGCCGACATCCACCTGACAGCCGCGCAAACGCAGCTCGTTGAAAATAACGTTTTCCAGCATATGCGACGGCTCAATGTCGCGGAAGCCCAGCCTAGCGTTGCGCAGTCCCGGGTCCTCGCTGTAATATTTCAGGGGATACTCCATGTATTTTTTCCCTTT
This sequence comes from bacterium, assembly GCA_017554565.1. Taxonomy (GTDB): domain Bacteria; phylum Auribacterota; class UBA3054; order UBA3054; family UBA3054; genus UBA3054. Next base: position 14,731 of record JAFZID010000134.1, on the reverse strand, counting down.
GACGTCCCATCTCTTCGCTTCGGTGAACAGGAAAGCGTCAGTCAGATACTCTATGTATCTGGCTACGGTGTGGTCGCTCACGTCCGTTTTCATCACCGATTTCAAAGTGTTCTTCAATTTGTGAGGATTAGTCAAAGACCCGGTGGCGGAAGACAGCACGTCGATCAGTTCGTTCAGGATATAGTCGTCCCTTAAGTGATAACGCTTGCGAATATCGCTCGTATATACTTCCTCAAAAAGCGAAGAAAGATACCTCGCCCTCGCCCTCGTTTCCCCTTCCTCGACAGCCAGCGGCATGCCTCCCCAGATCAAGTATTGTGAAAAAGCCTCTGCTTTGTCAGTCGCTTTAACAGCCGAACAATATTCGGCGAAAGAAAAGGGATGAACATGGATCTGATATCCGCGGTCAGCGAAATTGGTGTTGATATCCTTCGAGAGCATTTTCGAGTTTGACCCGGTCACAAAAACATCGACCTTATCCATTTGTCTTAAGCCGTTGAGCGTGTCGTAAAAAGTCAGATAGGCGTCGTCCCTGTCTTCCGGAGCCAGACGCGAAAGATCAACGCCCTCGGGAAGAATCTTTTTGGTCATTTGCACTTCGTCTATGAAGACATAGTTCCACTGCCCGTCATTTATTATTTTGCTCTTGGCGTATTCGCTCAAGCTGATTGCGTCGCGGTATTTTTCAAATTCCTGGCGGTCCAAGGGAATCTCTATGATATGATCCTCCCTGACGCCCTCCGCCAGAAGGCGCTCCTTAAAAAGCACCGATAGCAAATAAGACTTTCCGCAGCGGCGAATTCCGGTCAAGATCTTGACCAGGCCGTTGTGTCTGCGGTTCATCAGCTCATTTAGGTATAAATCCCTTTCGACCTTCATACTGCAAACTTTCCATTTTTTATTATAAAGTTTGCACTAATTATAGTGTTTAAAGGGTCAAAAGTCAATGCTACTGCAAACTTGTCATGAAAACTAAGAAAGTTTGCAGTTGGCTAAGGCCAACCGCTTACAGAGCATCAGCAGATCCTTTAATTCTTTCTCAAATCGGGGGATACGTCGTAGCCGGCTAGGGCTGCGAGGTGACGGTCGTCGTCATAGTCGCCGCCGGGAGTGGTCAGAAGCGGTCCCACGATGCCGGCGGACATTCCGACGTAAATGCACCTTTTGGCCGTTTCGTCGCTCATGTCTCTGCGTCCGCCTGCGAACCTTAGCGGCGTTCTGGGATTAACCAGGCGCAATATGGAGACGGAATCCACAACGCGGTCGGGAGCGAGTATCCCCTTTTCAAAGAGCGGCGTGCCCGGGATTGGATGGAGAACGTTGACCGGGATGGAATCAGGCGCGATCTCTTTTAAGGCGAAGGCAAACTCCACAAGCTGCTCATCGCTTTCGCCCATGCCGATTATGCCGCCGCAGCACAATTTCAGGCCGAGCTTTCGGGCGTGTTTCAAAGTGGCGACCTTCTCTTCCACGGTGTGCGTCGTGCAAAGATCAGGGAAATACGAGGGCGCCGTTTCGATATTGCAGTGAAGCCACTCTAGTCCGGCTTCCTTCAACCGCTCGATATGCTCCTTTGAAATGATGCCCAGGGAAGCGCAGAGATGAAGATGCGTTTTCTCTCGCAGGAGCGCCAGCGCTTCGCAGACTTCAGTTACGCCCCGCTCGTCCAGGGCGCGGCCGCTGGTGACGAGCCCGAAGCGCGTGGCACCCTTAGTTTCCGCTTCCAGAGCGGCCTTGAGGCAGGCTTCTGCGCCTATCCAGGGGAAAATTTCGCAGCCGGTCTTCCAGTGCGCGGACTGGGCGCACCATTTGCAATTCTCCGAACAGAGTCCGCACTTGGCGTTGACGATCCCGCAGAAATCAAACCGCTTGGGAGTTAGCGCCTCAGTCACCTTGTGGGCCGCCTCGTGCAGTTCATCATGCGGCACGGCGCTCTTTAAAAGAGAGACCGCTTCCTCTTTGGTTATCTCTCCGCCCTTTATGATGCGTTCCGTTACTTCCTGAAAAACAATCATATCTTCCAACGTATAAAAAGGCTGCAATATAGCCTTGATATTTGGAAATTATTATCTACGCCAAAGAATATCTGGGGAAGGTTTATCAGGCGCAAGGTTCAGAAGATATTTTTCCGCTGGGATGACTAAAACATCTCCTTCCAGATATTGTCTTTCACCTCTGTATAACAATATCGCCCTCGCTTCAGGATAATCCTGTTTGAATGATTTCAATCCGCTGAAATCCTTATTATCAAGCTTTTCTTTGTTTTTAACTTCTATAGCCACAAAATCAACTTCGTTATAAACAACAAAGTCCACTTCGACTCCCCTTGCAGTTCGCCAATAATATAAACTTTCCGAACGTTCTGAGTAATCTAACCAAGCCAGCAAATGCTGATAGACCAGACCTTCTAACGCTATCCCCTCTATCTCGCTGAGAGCGTCAAGCGGACCTAGCGGCCGAAGCGCACGAAAAACTCCAGTGTCAAAAAAATAAAATTTAACTGTTGAAGCCATTGCTCTTTTGGCACGCCTTGTAAACACAGGAAGCGTCGAAGCGATCATTAGATCGAACAGTATCTTGAGATATCCGTCAACCGTAGTTCTTCCAACACAGCAGTCGCGCGCTATTGAACTTGAAACGAGTTGACTTCCATGAGAGAATGACGCAGCTTCCAAAAAACGCGCAAAAGGTCCTAATGACCTTACCAATCCCTCCTGCTGAATCTCTTCGCGCAAATAGAGCTTAACATATGTCGAGAGCGCTGCTTTTTTTCTTTTGGATCCGTATATGATCGGCAGCATACCGTTAACAATAGCATCTTCAAGAGAAAAGGCATTCCCTAGTTCACAGGCCATAAAGGGATGCATAGTCCTTTTTATAGCTCTGGCGGCCAAAAGATCTGCTCCCGATCGTTTTATCTTCCTGGCGCTTGAGCCGGTCAGTATGAACCGAACGTCAGGCTGTTCTTCTATTAGAGAATGAATTACGCTAAGAAGCTCTGGGATTTTTTGAATCTCATCTATGACAAAACATCCTGCGTGAGCATTTCCTTTAACTATACCGGACAAGCTTTCAGGGCGAGATTGGAGTTGGTTGAACACATCCGGTTTCAGTAGGTCTATGGTCTCCGCATCCGGATAAACCATTTTTAACCAAGTTGACTTTCCGGTACCCCTTGGGCCTAAAAGGAAAAAACTTTCGTCGTAACTAGGCAAACATCTGTTTATTTTGTTTATCATACCTAAGATTGTAGCGTATCAGTCTGCAAAAGTCAATGCAAATCTGCCAACGCAAATGGCAGATTTGCGCTTAATCTGCCATTATAGATGGCAGTTTTACATACTTATCACTTGTAATTTCTTATTCTTACGTCTATCTTGATGTCTTTTAAAAGTTCCGCAACCTCTTTTACTGGAGTGTCGGAATAATGATACGGGAAGAGGACTTTCGGCTGGATGGCCTTGGCGACTTTAGCGGCCTGTTCCGGAGTCATGGTGTAGGGCTGGTTGACAGGCAGGAACGCTATGTCGATATCTTTAATGTCCTTCATTTCGGGAATGGGCTCGGTGTCGCCGGCAATGTAGATCCTAAGACCGTCTATGGTCAGGATGTAACCGTTGTCGCGGCCCTTGGGATGGAATTTATCCCTTCCCTTCGTCATATTGTAGGCTGGGACTGCTTCTATTTTTATTTCCTTGTTGATGACTTTTGTTTCGCTGTTGGTAAGGACCGTGCCGGAGCCGTAAAGTTTCTTGACGGCCTTGTTCAGGAAGATCTGCGTCCCCTCTTTCTTAAGAACGTCTATGGCATCCTTGTCATAGTGGTCGAAGTGCTCGTGGGTGACAAGGATGATGTCAGCCTTCTTGAATTTTGAATAATCCGTCGCGGGATCCATCTTCTTCCCCACCGGATCGACATGGATCTCAAATCCGTCGTACTGGATCAGCATGGTGGCGTGCTTGATGGCCGTTATCACAACGTCCTTGCCGCTTGCGGTCTTGAAAGTGTCGGTATTCTTTTCGGATGAAAATCCGGTCATGACTCCCAGCATAATGATGCCTCCTATGATAAGCTTTTTCATTTTTCCTCCTATTTAACGCTTTTGCCGAGCGCCTTCGCCTTGGCAACGAACTTGGTGCCTTTCACCGCGCCTTTTTCATAGACGCCGTCGGCCAATATTTTGCCAGCCACTTTGCTTCCCTCATAACAGTCGAGGAAGCCTTTCAGGGGCGCCGTGCTGGTCTTGAAAGTTTTGCGGTCCGTTTCGGCCATGGTCATGATGTAATAGAAGGTCTTGTTGGTGAGCTTCGGATAGATCGCCACCGTGCGGTCTATCAGCGCCTTTAATTGGGCGCAGACCGAGAAGAAATAGACCGGGGAGGCCAGAACGATAACGTCCGCTTTCAGCATCTTCGCGATGACAGATTGGGCGTCGTCCCTTATGACGCATTTGCCGGTCTTCTGGCAGGCGTAGCAGCCCGTGCAATAGCCGATCTTAAGGTCGGCTATGCGGATCTTCTCGACTTTGTTTTTAGCTTCCAGGGCGCCTTCCATAAAAGCGTCGCAAAGGATGTCGGAGTTCCCGCCCTTTCTGGGCGAGGAAGAGATGATAAGAACTTTTTTGCTCATGGTTATTTCTCCTTGCTGATTTCCTCTTTAACGGCTTTCTCTACTTCCTCAAGGGGCGCGGTGGGCTCGAAGCGTTTTGTTACGCGGCCGTCTTTGCCGATGAGGAATTTGGTGAAATTCCATTTGATGTCCGGCTTCTTCGCGTATTCAGGATCGGCCTCGCCGAGCATCTTCTCAAGTATGGGGGCGAGCTTTCCGTCCTGAGGGAAACCTTCGAAGGATGCGCCCTTTGTTAGAAACTTGTAAAGCGGCGCGGCGTTTTCGCCGTTGACCTCGATCTTGGCGAACTGCGGGAAAGCCGTCTTGTAATTCAAAACGCAGAAAGAATGTATCTCTTCATCCGTTCCGGGCGCCTGCTGGCCGAACTGGTTGCAGGGGAAATCCAGCAGCTCGAAGCCCTCGCCTTTCAACCGCTCGTACATGGCCTCCAAGCCTTCGTACTGCGGGGTGAAGCCGCACCTTGTGGCCGTATTGACGATCAGAAGAACTTGTCCTTCGTAGTCCTTAAGATCCTTTTCCTTCCCGTCGCGGGTCTTGACGGAAAACTGATAAACGGTGTCCTTCATATTCTTGTCCTTTTTCTGTGGTTTGTTCGGGATACAAGCGGCAATGCCCAGCGCCGCCGCTGCAGCGAAAACTAAAAGCAGGCAATATTTTTTCATGATTGCTCCAAGCAAATTGTGATCGTCATGGTTCGAAAGTCTGGACCGCGGCGATGGTGCGCTCAATGAGTTCGTCCAAGTTCCAGCCGAGCTGGTCCGCGCCTCTTGAGATGACGTCCCTGGAGCAGCCCGCCGCGAACTTTTTGTCTTTGAATTTCTTTTTGACGCTCTTGAGGTTCAGATCCTGGGCGCTCTTCGAAGGGTACATCAGGACCACCGCGCCCAAAAGCCCGGTCAGCTCGTCCACGGCGAAAAGGATCTTCTCCATCTCGTGCTCCGGGGCTATATCGACGCAGATCCCATACCCGTGGGAAGCCACAGCGCGGTTGATGGAGTCTTCCACGCCCAGCTCCTTTAAAAGCTCCTGGCTTTTCCGGCAGTGCTCCTGCGGCCACTGTTCGAAATCTATGTCGTGGAGAAGCCCCACGATCCCCCAGTAATCCTCTTCCCCGCCGTAGCCCATTTCCCTGGCGAAATAACGCATGGTTTTTTCCACCGTCTCGGCATGGTTAATGTGAAAGGGATCCTTGTTGTAGCGGCAAAGAAGCTCAAAGGCCTCGTCCCGCGTCAAATGCGTTGTTCTGTTTGTTTCCGGCATAATCGTTCTCCCGGTTCAACGAATGAAGTGCATGGGCTGCCAGGGCTCGTCCTCGGAACGGGGCACGGCATCTTCGCGCTTGAGGTTCTTGAGGAGCCAGGCCATGTTGCGTCCAAGTGTGCGCATCGTCTGCATACCCTCGGTATCCTTCCCGCTCTCCCCTTCCTCGCGGCCGAAGACAATGTTCCAATACTGCGAGGTAACGACAGGGCAGTTAAGCATCTCAAACGGCATGTTCATGCACTGGTAAGAGGCCGTGGAGCCGCCACGCCGGCATACCGCAACGGAAGCCGCCGGTTTGCACCTGACGTGTTGGCGCCCGGCGACGCAGACGCGCTGCCACACGGCGAGAAACGCACCGTTGGGCTGACCGTAGTAAACCGGAGCGCCTATGACGATGCCGTCGGAGTCTTTCAGTTTCTCGATGATCCCGTTGGCGACGTCGTCAGCGAAAACGCATTTGCCGAGCTCTTTGTTCATGCACTGGAAGCAGGCGACGCAGCCTCTCACCGGTTTGTTGCCGATCCAGACTATTTCAGTCTCAAGGCCTTCCTTTTCAAGGGTAGCGGCAACTTCCTGCAAAGCCCGCATGGTGTTGCCGTTCTTCCTGGGACTTCCGTTAACCAATAAAACTTTCATGTTTTCTCCCCGCAATATGGCTTTATTTAGAGTGAAGCAACTTTTATTTCTGAAACGAACAAATTTTTGTGCATTTCAGAAACAAAATCAGGATTTAGTCTCTTTGATCAGTTTGAACCCGGTGCCGACGAACTGGGCGATCTCGCGCCCAGTGTCGTCAGTCACGTCGATGTTGACCACGCAGGAAGTCCTGCCGTCCTTTTTGTAGCGGGCCGTCGCCGTAAGCTTCGTCCCCTTTGAGGCCGAAAGATAGTTTATGCTGACCTGCTGGGCCACCGTCGCCCTTTGCTTGTCGTTTGTGAGCGCCGCGAAAGCGAAGTCCGCCAAAGTGAATATGGCTCCTCCCATGACGCCGCCCAGGGCGTTTTTGTGCCGGTCGGTCAGAACGACGCTCGTGACGGCGTGTTCGCCGTCAAGCTCCTCTATTATCATGCCGTTTTCCGTGGCGAAGCGGTCGCCCTTGAAAAACTCCCGCGCTTCCTCAATGTTTCTTTCACTTGCCATAGGTTTCCTTTTTTAAATCATTGTTTCGCTTTGAAGATCCGGTTCAGCCAGATTATAACATCGTTGTTGGAGTGGTGCGCGGACGCGCCTATCCCCAGCCGGCGTTCGATCTGGTTTGAGCCTCGGATCGCTAGGCCTTCCATGACGGCAGCGTCGGGACAGTTCCTTCCTACGTCTGCGAAGAAGCGCCCGGCTCCCCCGCCGCCGTGCGTGCAGAAAGGCGCGACGGTCTTGCCTGCGAAGTCATGCGTCTTGAAGAATTCCGCCATAGGCGGAGCGTACGTTCCGTACCAAATGGGCGATCCTATGAACACCACGTCGTAATCGTCCAAAGACGGGATGGGCTTTATAGGGCGCGTGCCCCCGTTCGCCATGTCTTTCTGCGCTTCCTTAAGCGTTTCTCCGTAAGCGTCCGGATAGGGCTCCACAGGCTCAATGGGAAAAAGTTCGCCGCCTACGCTGCTTTGTATCCATTTCGCCACCAGGGCGGTGTTAGCGACTTTTGACTGGGAATAATATACGATCGCGACCTTTCCCTGAGGCTTAGCCTCGAGAGTGACCTCTTTCGCGCCGCCTTTGTAAAAAAAGAGCAGCGCGAAATGCGCCAGAAGCGCGACGCCCCAGGCGACCAGCAGCCATTCAAAGACACGGTGCGCCGCCGCCAACGCCCGGCAATTCGAGGAATGCACGTCAAATGGCTTGTGCATCAGCCATATGATCACAAAAAGCGCCAGGAAACCAGCCAAGGAAACGACAATTCCTTTCATTATCGACTCCGCGTTCCTTTACATCAGCTCTTTTCCGGCCGAGAAAGCACGGGCGACCTTTTCGCCCATGATCCTGTAAACGTGCTCGCAGGTATCGAAGCAGATCGGCTTCATTTTGCCGGCGTCTGGTTTCCCGTCTGTCAGCGCGGATTCCTCCACGGCGCAGTTCAGGATCTTACCGACCACATTGCAGTTGGACTCGTTCATCGAGATCAGCTTGCACTCAAGGACAAGCGGCAGCTCGTTGATGACCGGAGCGTCCACGAATTCGCTCTTTGTAAGCGTAAAGCCGCTTTTTTTAACTTTGCCGGGCGTCTGGTTGCCGCTGACGATGCCAAGGTAATCGCACTGTACAGCGGTCTCGGCGGTCCCGAAAGCGACCGTGAAAGCCTTTTTAGCGGCTATGTTAGCCCAGGTCTTGTGCGAAGAGTCGATGCAGATGGTTATCTCGTCCTCGAGGGAGATGCCGCCCCAGGCGGCGTTCATTACGTCAGGCGTTCCGTCTTCACCGTAGGTACCGATCATCAAGACCGGCATCGGGAACATCCAGTTCTTGTTTCCAAAATTCTTTTTCATATTCTGTTCCTTATTTTTTGTTTATTTCTCTCAAAACGCGGCAGGGGCTGCCGACAGCGACCACGTTCGGCGGAATGTCTTTGGTGACGACGGAGCCCGCGCCTATGACCGCGCCGTCTCCGATCGTCACGCCGGGCAGGATAACGACGTTGGCGCCTATCCAGCAGCCGTTTCCAATTGTGATTGGTTTGGCGTAGGTGCGCCAACGGTATTCTCCGCTGGCGGGATCCCAGTTCGGCGTCAAGCGTTCAGAAAGCTCCACCGGATGCGCCGCAGTGGTCAGATGGACTCCGGAAGCTATCAGCGTATCGTTGCCGATCACGATCTTGTTGCAGTCGATGAAGGTGCAGTTCATGTTGATCGACACGTTGGAGCCTATGCTTATGTTCGTGCCGAAACCGCAGGTGAAGCCGTCCCCCACCGTAACGTTGTCGCCTATGGACGCGAACATCTCCTCCAGAAGCTTCCTTCTGCCAGCCCGGTCTGAATAAGGAGTGGCGTTGTAGAGCCTGCACAATTCCGAGGCCCTCGCCTTCCCCTTGATGAAGTATTCATCGTGGCAGTTGTACAGTTCCCCGGATAAGCATTTCTCAAGTTCGGTCTTCACTTTATCCACCTGATCTTATTATTCAGACAAAGACTTTTCAACGAGCCTTTTCCCAAGGACGCGGGCGTTTTCAAGGTCCTTTTCAAAATTCGCGTCGCGGTAAGCGCGCTTTTCCTCTTCGGTGAAAAGCGTCATGTCGTAACGCGAATAGTCGGAGAACTGATATGTGTTACAGGCATACAGCGTCTCGCATGCGCCGAAGACAGTCTTGAGCGTCTCCGTGTTTGATTCCAAAAGCGTAGGATAGTCAAAACGCTCCATCATCTCCTTCGGACAGTTCATCGTGAAGATGTTGGCCGTCTCAATCACTTTGTCGCGGCAGACGAGCGGCTTGCCGCCCTCGTAATGGTAGCTGTAGACCGGGAACGCCAGTCGTTCGAGGAACGCACGATAAACGCCTGTCGGATAAGAGAAATAGACCGGTGCGCCCAGCACAAGCACGTCCGCCTGACGAGTGCGTTCCAGAATGGGCCGGAGCTCGTCCCTGATAGCGCACACGCCGTTGGTCTTGGCATTTTTCAATTTGCAGGCAAAGCAGCTTTTGCAGCCGGCGAAGGGGAAGTCGTAGAGGTTCACCGTCTCAGTTTCTGCGCCCGCCTCACGCGCGCCCTCGGCCGCCGCAGCGAGCATCTTGGCGGTGTTCCAGTTCTTGCGAGGGCTCCCGTTGAAGAACATTGCGAATAATTTTCCGTCTTTCATTGTCAGTTCTCCTTTTTGAAGATCAAGCTCATGTTCCCGTTATCAAGCGGCGAACTCTGCAAACGCCCGCACAATCGCGAATTCGAATCCCGATGCCGCAACCATTACCAACGCGACCTTGCAACTTAAGTCAGAGTTTGACATGCCTTTTCTTTCTTCGTTACTGCGCCTTGACGTAGCCCATCCTTTGGATGTCCTCGTCGGTGCGGTTGCCGTGAATGGTTATCTTTGCAAGCTCCGTCTCGATCGCGGCGAGCTCTTCCGTTGAAAGCTGCACATCAGCCGCGCCGAGATTCTCTTCGATGCGTGCGTCCGAGCGCATTCCGGGAATCGGCACGACATGCGGCCACTTGGCGAGCATCCAGGCGAGCGCAAGCTGCGCCTTGGTACAGCCCTTTGCGACAGAAAGGCGTTCCAATGCGTCCAAAAGCGGCTGATTGGCAATTACGTTCTCTTTGGCAAAGCGCGTGATGGCGCGGCGCACATCGTCGTCGACGTATGTCATGGATGCATTGTACTTGCCGCTCAAGAATCCACTCGCCATCGGTGAGAACGCGACGAAGCCTATGCCCAATTCCTTGCAGAGCGGAATCACCTCCGCCTCGAACATCCTCTCCATCATTGAATATTCGCTCTGGATCATCGAAAGCGGCGTGACCGCGTGGGCGCGACGAATCTGCTCCGGCGTGGACTGACTCTGCCCCCATCCGCGAATCTTGCCTTCCTTAATGAGATCGCCCATGACCTCGGCGATCTCCTCCGGACGGCTTGAGAGCGGAACACGATGCTCGTAGTAGCAATCGACATAGTCCGTTCCAAGGCGGCGAAGCGAATCCTCCAGCGCCTTGCGGATACCCTTGGCGGTCAGTTTCTCCTCGTTTGTTATGGCCTGGTCCCCGACCTTGCAAGGCGTAAATTTTGTCGTGAGGATGACCTTGTCGCGGAAAGGCTTCACCGCCTTGCCAACAAGCGTTTCATTGACGAACGGACCATAGGCTTCCGCCGTATCAAAGAGCGTGCAGCCCATATCGAACGCCTTGCGCATAAGGCGAATGGATTCTTCCTCCGGCGGCAGCGCTCCATATCCGTGACTGAAGCCCATGCAGCCCATGCCGACGGACGAGACCGTAAATTTCCCGAGATTGCGATTTTTCATTGTTTGCGTTCCTTTAAATGTTATCAGATCGATTTTCCAAGATTGTAGACATCCTTGGGATAGCGCGTTTCTTTTATTGCGCCTACCGGCCAGACGCCTGGAGCGATGACTCGCCCAGCATCCTTCCAGCCCAGATATTTCAAAAGCACGTCGTAATGCGACTTGATCGGCACGGCTTCGCTGGCTGCTGTGTTCGCATAAGTCATCAAAAGCACCGCCTTTTTCGGGCGATGAATTTTACCGTTGATGGCGTAGAAGCGGTCGATGACAAGCTTCAGTTGCGCGGAAAGCCCGAAATAGTACATGGGCGAAGCGAACACGACGCAATCGGCATCGACGATATGCTTGCGCACAAACTCGAAGTCGTCGTCGAAGACGCACGGACCGTCCATGCCGCAATGGTCGCAGGCGATGCACGGATGCACCTTTTTGAAAGCGGCGTCGAAGCGCACCACTTCATGACCAGCCTCTTTTGCTCCCTTGGCGAATTCGTCTGCAAGCGTGTTGGAATTGCCGTTCTTTCGAGGCGATCCTGTCAGAATAAGAATCTTCATCTTCTTTTCATCCTTTGCCGTTTGATCGGCCAGTGCAGAGGCTCCTGAAACCTCAAGAGCCGCCACGCCGACGGTTGCAACAGCAGCTTTTATGAATTCGCGTCTGTTCATTGTTTGGTTTACTTTTTGAAGATGAGTTCCATTCCCTCCGCGTCGAGCGGCGACATCGGGACAAGGGAAAGCGACTTCACCATATGCAACGTTCCTTCCTTGTAAGCCTTGAAGTGCGGCGTCTCCAGGTGGGCCTTGTAAGCTTCTTCGTCGCGGTAGATCTCCACTATCCTGATGGAGCAGGGGCTCTCTTTCTTCTGCATGGGGAAGATGCAGACAACGCCGCTTTCCTTGGCGACTGATTCGGAGCCAACTTTGGCGGCGGACGCCAGATAATCCTTCAGATACTGCTCGTGAACTTCTATTTCCGCGATGCGGACCAGAAGCGGCTTTTCGCTTTTAGGCTTTTCAAAAGCGCTCATCGCCATGGCGACTATCGCCTCCGCCTGTTCGTCCGTGACGCCGTTCACCTTGCCGACCCGGATGTGCGCCTTCATCTGCGGTTCGGTCTCCGGGCAGGCAGCCAGGGCGGCTATGGTGACTATTTCCCTGGTGCGCCAGTCGATATTGTCGCGCTCAAAGATGTCGCCGAAAAGATGGGTCTTCAGGTATTGGTCCAGCTGGGTATGGAAGTCGAAAAGCGGTCCCTTCACAGGGCCGCCGCAAAGCTTCGTCTGGTTTGTCGTTCCGTCCCTCATCGCATCGTAATCCGCTTTGAAGGGGCTCGGCTCCTTGCCTTCCTCAGGCTTTACCTCATCCGCGATCTTCATAAGCGTAGCGGCGGCGTTCAAGGCTCTGGGGAATCCGCAGTAGGCGTAGAGCTGGCCTACTAGTTCCTTGGCTTCGTTAAGCGTCAGACCTTCCGCGAATCCGGATTTTAGCGCTTCCGCTAACTTTTCCTGCTCTCCCCTCGCCACAGCGGCGCCGATATTAACTATCGCGCATTCTTTTTCAGTCAGTCCCGCCGCGCCGGCCATGATCGCTGTCGCCATTGCCAACCCTCCGATGATAAGTTTGTTCATTTATTTTTCTCCTTGTTTTTTTCTGCCGCTTTAGCCTTGTCAAAGGTCACAGACACCGCTCCGGAGCCAACCACTTCTGCAAGTCCTTCCGCGGAAGTTAACTTGCCAATTCGCGTATAGGAGTATCCGCCCGCCTTGCCGTAGAACAAAACGATGCAGTTCGATCCGTACAGCATAAGTTCGCCGGGCTCGATCTTATCATAGTATTCCGGTTCTGAAGGAAGAGAAACACCGTAGCAATATTTTTCATTGCCGTTCAGTTCATTCATCGACAGTGTAAGTGGCAGTTTGTCCCAAAAAGCTTCTGCCGTAGCATTGTCGCTCAGCTCCGCCTCAAAAGAACTATCTCCCGCCGTGATCTCGATCCGCAATGTTGCTGATTCAGCCTTGACCTTGACCTTGAAGGCTTTGTAACTAGCCTCGGGAAGGTCCGCTTTTGCGTCCCAAGTCGCCCTATAGGTCCCGGCGCCGGGCACCGTTCCCTCCGCACCGTCTCCAGAGAGCGTATTCAAAGCGAATTCCATATCATTATCTCCCATACCGTAGAAAGCTACCTTGCATGGTGCATCCTCTTTTCCGCCGATAGTGTAATCAATGTCAACCTTCCCGTCCCAAGGCCAGCGGGAGGATATCGTGACATTGCTTACGATGCTTGCAGCAAGGGGGAATGTTCCCCAAAAAACAAAAGCAAAAATCAGAAGATTCTTTCTAATTGTTTTGATTGCGTTCATTCCCTTGGTTTTCTGTTTGGTTGTTTGTCGTTTATTACCGCTATCTCGCCGAAAGCTTCAGGCCGACTATGCCGATAATTACCAGAGCAACTGAAACGAGCCGCAATATCGAAGCGGACTCACCGAAGAAGATCAGCCCGGCCACGACTCCGCCCACAGCGCCGATGCCTGTCCAGACCGCATAGGCGGTGCCCATCGGGATCGCTTTCATGGCGAGCGACAGAAGCCCTACGCTCAGCGCCATGCCGACGACGAACAAGATGTCGGCTTTAATATTCGTAAAGCCGTTGGACATCTTGAGCGCGGCCGCCCAGACGACCTCGAACAAACCGGCGGCAACAAGAATGATCCAGCTCATTTATCAGAGATCCTTTCGGCGGCGAATTTTTCCAGTTCCTTTACTTTGGATCTGACGGAGGAGCCGGAGAAGGCCATTGGCGCAAGAACTGTCGCGGCGTCGCCTATCTCTTCCTCAAACTCTTCGCCAACGCGCTGCATTCCGCCGCCGCCGTGAGTCTGGAAGAGGCAGACTTTCTTGCCTTTGAGGGCGTCGAGATTTTCCTTTACGAAAGTCCTCAGAGGAGGCGCCATGGTTCCCCACCAGTTCGGTGTGCCGAAGAATACGAATTCGTACTTGGAAAGGTCGAGGCCTTCGATTTTTTTGACGGCGCGCGTCTTTTTGCCGTAGCATTCCGGCTTGGCTTCGTCGCAGCAGGCCCTGTAATCTTCGGAATAGGGCTTCTCGGCCTTGATCTCGAAGAGATCGGCTTCAACTTTCTTGGCGATGGTCTCGGCGGCGAAACGCGTGTTGCCGTCCGGACTCCAGGAGAAATATATGACGGCTGTTTTGCTTTGGGGCTCAGTTTCGCCGTTCACAACTTTCTCATAAGCCGCGTCGTCCACAGGCTCGAGCCATTCGTTGGATTGCTCCGTGCCGGGCACTTCAATGGCGATGTGCTGGAACCAGGAGTCGGGAGCGGCGCCGTGCCAGTGCTTGACGCCGGCGGGGATGTTCACCGTAACGCCAGGCGTCATTTCCACGGCGGGTTTGCCTTCTTCCTGGTAGAAGCCGCGTCCGGCTGTGCAGATGAGGATCTGGCCGCCGCCCGTTTTGGCTTTGTGAACGTGCCAGTTGTTGCGGCAGGAGGGTTCAAACGTCACGCCGAAGGAGGGCACCTGCTCTTTGGTCAGACAGGTTAGATAGCTCTTGCCGGTGAAGTATTGAGCGTAGGCGTCGTTGGGCTCGCCCACCGGGATGGGAGACCAGTTCGCGGGAAGATCTTTGGGATCGTATTTCATATCGTTGATATCGACTCTTTTGGTTGAAGGGGGCTTGGTGCCGTCCAGGGAAACGAGTTTGTAGGCTTTTTTGCCGTAGCCGAGTTTCTCGGCATGGTCAAGAATGTGCGGTCCCAGCTGCTTTTCCATTCTGGCCCTAAGCGAGGCGCTCTTTTGGGGGTCGGAAGCATAAACAAGATCCACGCAGGCTTTGTCAAGCGCCACAGGATCAAGGGAAGCCAGGATGCCAACGTCCGC
>JAFZID010000133.1 GCA_017554565.1 bacterium | reverse complement strand
GGAAGGCTCCTGCTACGACTATGTGGAAGTCAAGGCTGTCAACCGTTCCGACGACCCGATGCTCAACTGCACGGATTCCGCTCTGATCCAGCTCGACACCACCGAGACGACCTTCGATCTCTACAACGCCGGCCCCGAGACCGGCACGGTCAGCTACAGGGTCGTATCTGACGGGGAATGGCTGGAAATAACTCCCTCGGAAGGTTCCTTCAACGTTTCTGAAAAGCTTACCCTCAAGGTCAGAGAAGGCTATCAGGACACCTGGCGCCGCACCAAAATGACCGTTGACGCCGGCGACGCCGGCGTGAAAGTCGTCGATGTCATGTATCAGGGCGGCAACATCATTTTCGCGGAAAACTTCAACGATATGGAAGACGGCTCCATCGTCGGCCAGAGAGGCTGGACGCTGGACGTCGGCAAAGTGGTCGTCACCAACGCCTACGAGTGCGACGGCAAGTGCATGTTCCACTATATCTCCGGCGGCAACGACGCCTGCAGCATGTATCTGCCGAAGCCCTGGTACGAAAATCTGATCGTCAAGGTCAGCTACAAGCTCTACTGGCCCAGCGACAGCAACGCCTCCGGCGTCTGCCCCCTGCAGAAAGAATCCGGCACCACCGAGAAATTCGAAGCCGGTTACGTGCCGGATGAAAGCGGCGAAGGCTTCTCGCTTTTGTACATCATGAAATACAGCGGCGGCCAGAACGTTGACAAGGCGGTCAAGAACTTCCCCCTGGCTCCCTACGACACCTGGGTGGACATCAGCTACACCATGGACCTGCAGGACAACAGGCTTCTCAGCTTCAGCTGGGACGGCTACACCACCAACTTCACCAAATGGGCTCTCACCAACCCCAACTGCAACTACTTCTGTTCCTGGGGCCATGCCGACTATGATCCTGCCGGCGAGAACGCCAAGCACGGCGTGGACGATCTGGTTATAGAAAGGATCCCCAGGGAGTCCGCCCCCAAACTGTCGGCGGACGCGTACGTCAACGGCGGCACTAACGACACCTTCTCAGTCGGCTTAAAGAACCTCGGTTCCGGCAGCCTTGACTACACGGCTGAGATCGTTGATCTCGACGACGCCCTTACCATTGAAAATCCCACCGGCAGAGTCAGAGATTCCGTAAGCCTCAACGTTACTTTGGACAGGAGCAAGCTTGATTCCAACTTCTATCGCGCCAGAGTGAGAGTGGACGCCGGGGAAGCCGGCTGCGCCACTTCCATCGTGGCTTTCGTGGTCGGCAACGTCTATTACTTCGCCGATTTCGAAGAACCCTTCTTCCTTGAGGGCGACATCACCGGTCAGGATGAATGGGAAAACGACTGGCCCGAAGGCAACAATGCCTACGTCCTCACCACCAACGCGACGCAGTGCCTCATGATCGAGACCGGCGGCGGCTACGGCGGCTACTACCACACGCTGGAAGTTCCCAGGAACAGCCTTATGCGCTTCGATATGGACTTCTTCGTTCCGCCCGCGATCTTCGAAGATCCCGAAAGGCTCGACCAATCCATACTGCACCTCAAACAGAACAGTACGTACGAACCTTCCATCGAGCTGATGATAGCTCCCAGCCTGGGCGCTGGCGTTCCTATACTCGTTGGAACCGCCATGGGCGAAGACTACGACCTGGTCTTGGCCGAATACGCCGAAGATTGGATGCATCTCAGCTACACCATCGACTATGCCGAGGGGCAGTTGGTGGAATTCTCCATCGGAGACACCGTTGAGCATCCCGAATTCGTTTACACCAAGGACTCCGACGTGCCCTGCACTTTGTTCTGTATTTGCGTGGGCTCCCAGGTCAATCTCCAGGTGGACAACGTCAAGGTCAGCGTGGTTCCCGAACCGGCTGTCCTCGGCTTCCTGGCTCTCCTTGGTCTGGCTCTCATCAGACGCAAGTAAAAGAGCGGTCGCCCAAATCAAAGAGGCCCGGCATTCCGCCGGGCCTTTTTTGTTGTAAAACAACAGGAAAAAATGCTGAAAAGAGGTTTTTAATGTATAATAATATTGAGTTTTTTAAAAGTATTAATTTTCCAGGCTTTATTTTTTATAATTTTTACCAGCATAATTGAATGGGCTTCAGGCCTTTTAATCAACGCGTAAAGGTGTTTTTATGAAACAACTTCTTATACTCCTTCTTTTCGGCGCGCTTTCCCTCGCCGCCGAAACGGTGCTTTTTGAGGAAGACTTTGAAAGCTATGAAGTCGGGACACAGATGGCCGAACAGGAAAACTGGTCTTATCTGGGATCGTTTACCGGCAACTCACTGGTAGTTTCCGGCATTTCTGGCTTCACCGGCAAATGCATGGAAATCAGCCAATCCGAGGAAGGGAATCCCAACGACGTGGTCGTAGTGCTCCCCGGGGCCAACTATGTGCCGACGGATCCTGTAAAAGAGCTCACGAAGATCTCCGTAACTTTTGTTTGCTCGACTGACAACGATATGATCGCCTTGCATGACTCGGTGGGCAATCCATATTTTTATCTTCGCTGCAGCGCCAACACCGGCGTGATGTACACCGTGCCCAACGGCCTTTCTTTCAGCAATCTCAAAAAGGACGGCCATACGCCCAATGAGCTGACCATCACTTACGACTTCAACGAGAACAAAGCCGTGGAAGTCAGCCTGAACGGCTATGCCCAGGAATGCGCGATCGCGGCGGGCGGCAGCTGCACTCAGCCCACCAGATTGTATTTTTACGTACAGCTGTCAACCATGCTGGACGGCTGCACGGCTTCCTATTTCGACGATATAAAGATCGAGACCATCCCGCGTCCCGCCGGCCAGGCCATCATCTGCGACGACAACGCGCTAATCCCCCTGGACAAGACGGAAGCCACGTTCACAGTTAAGAACGGCGGCGAAAGCGACATCAGTTTCACGGCCACCCCTGATGCCGAATGGCTCACTGTTACTCCCGACAGCGGCACCTTCAGCAACAGCCAGGATCTGACGCTTTCTCCCAAAGAGGAATACAGGGACACTTTCCGCCGCTGCAACCTGACCATCGACGGCGGCACGGCCGGCTCGAAAGTGGTCAGCGTCATATACCAGGGCGGCAACGTCATCTTCAAGGAAGACTTCGACACCATGAACGACGGCTCCATAGTGGGGCAGAGAGGCTGGACGCTTGACGTCGGCGACGTGGTCATCACCAACGCCTACGAGTGCGAAGGCAAATGCATGTTCCATTATCTCTCCGGCGGCAACAACGGCTGCAGCATGTATCTGCCCGGGCCCTGGTATGAGAACCTTATCGTAAAAGTCAGCTACAAGCTCTACTGGCCCAGCACCAGCGGCGCCACCGGCGTCTGCCCCCTGCAGAAAGACTCCGGCACCACGGAAAAATTTGAGGCCGGCTACGTCCCCGATACGAGCGGCGAAGGCTTCACGCTTTCCTACATCAACAAACTGAGCAGCGGCAGCACGACCGCAAAATCCATCCGCAATTTCCCAATCGCTCCCTACGACCAGTGGGTGCCCATCGAGTACACCCTCGACCTGCAGACTCAGAAGCTTCTCTCTTTCGGCTGGGACGGCTACGTCACGAACTTCGTGAACTGGTCCCTGCCCAACCCCGATTGCAATTACTTCTGCTCCTGGGGCCACGC
>JAFZID010000132.1 GCA_017554565.1 bacterium | reverse complement strand
CCGGGCAGATGATCACCCACCGTTCCGACTCCGACAACGACGGCATTCCCAACGAGTGGGAGCAGAAATACGGCCTGGATTGGACGAACCCCGCCGACGCCAACGAAGACCCCGACAAAGACGGCTTCACGAACCTGGAAGAATATAAGATGTCCGTCGAGACCGGCACCGAGATCCTGCCCAAGGATCCCACCAGCCCCAACGTGGTCGTCAAAGACTGGCGCATCGGCAAGATCTACAGCCCCGAACGCGACATCCAGCTTGTGCTCTTTACCAAAGGCGTCAGCCTTAACTTTAAATATAAGAACAAAAGACTTCCCAAGATAGAGATCAACGCCTCGCAGTTCGAAGCGGAAGACAAGATCTTCTATATTGAGAAGGTGGAAGAAGTCCTGAACGACAAGGGCAAGATGACGGATTACAAGGTCACTCTGAAAGACGGTGAAAGCGGCGAAGTCTTCACCTGCAGCAAGAACGAGAAGAGCCTTGAGTCCTACGGCATGGTCGAATTTGTCAGCAGGGACGACGCAAACAAGAAAGTCGTTTGCAAAGTTGGCGATGAAATCGAGATCCCCATGGTCAAGAAGAACGGCACCGTAACTTCTATAGACGTGGAAGGAAAGACAGTCACCGTCAAAGTGAACGACATTGAATATACAATAAACGCTGAATAAAATTTTAATTAAAGTATAACAACTGATGGAGTTAACGAGCATGAAAAACACAAAAGCCCTGACAGTAGTTGCGGTCTCTTTGGCTGCGATCCTGCTTCTGGCGCAGAACGTGATGGCCGAAGCTGCCGTAGATCAGGCCATGAGACAAACGGCTGCTCTCCGCGCCCAGGAACTGGCGCGCGAACTGCAGATCGAACGTCAGGAACAACGGCAGATGGCTGACCTTTTGTTCCAGCAGGCGCTTCCGCTAATCGAGCAGGGTGAGTACCGCAAGGCTCACACGCTTTTGTCCGAAGCCTTAAAGCGCTGCCCGAATCACACCGATTCCAAAGTTAAGATCGGTGAGGTCAACAGCGTCCTTTATGACTACTACACTTCCGTGGCGAACGACAGACTTGAGATGCGCGACTACGAATCCGCCATCAATTTCTATCGTCAGGCTCTCGAACACAAGGAAGGCGACGAGGCCCTGAAAGGCATTCAGCGCGCCCGCAAGCTTCTTGACACCGCCGCTTCCCAGCAGCTCTCCAAGATCGTCAACACCGACCTCTCCGAAGAGGAACAGGTCTATCAGATGATCAAGCAGGCTGAGGAAAAAGTTGTCAACGGCCAGTACGAAGAAGCCAAGACGATCTTGAAGCAGGCTATCAAGCTGGAAAGCGAAGACCCCCGTCCCCGCCGCATGCTCAGAGACGTCATCGCCAAGCAGAACAAGGTCATCAAGAGCGAACAGGAATTGGAACGCTCCCAGATCATGCTCGACGTGCTCCGCAAGATCTCTCCGGAAGCTTCCGAAGACACTGAAGACGTCGGCAGCGAAGCCACCGACGCTCCGGGCGAAGTCGCCCGCAAGGCCATGTGGGCCCGCTTGATGAACAAGATCCCCGCTGTCAGCCTGGACAACAACACGGTCTCCGAAGCCGTCCAGTTCCTCATTGAAGAAGGCAACATCCCCATCGTGCTGGATGCCGCCGGCGTCAATGACAAGATCTCCCTGGATGCCGAAGGACCCACGATCCTGACTGTCATCGAATACATCTGCGACACCGCCAATCTTAACTATATAGTGACCGGCTCCGCCGTGATCATCGCCAAGGGCGACGGTCAGATGGAGACCAGGATCTGGACGGTCTCTCCCGGCGTGGTCTCCAAGGCCTCCGAAATGGAGACTGAGGAAAGCTCCTCCGACGCCTTCGGCGGCATCTTCGATACCGACACGGGCAGCGACGAGGACTTCACCGCCATGGAGACGGAACCCGAACTGGTCCGCGCTCTGAAAGACTACATCGGACAAGAAGTCGAAGGCAGCTCCATCTTCCTGGAACCCGTTTCCGGAACCTTGGTGGCCCGCAACACCGTCAAGAACTTGGAACTCATCGACAGCTACCTGAAGAACCTCGACGAGAGCGGCGATCAGGTGCAGGTCGAGATCCAGGCCCGCTTCATCCAGATCAGCGATCAGGACCTCAACGAGATCAGCTTCGGCATGAAGCTTAGAAGCCCCTGGAAGGTCATCAGCGCCCACAACAAAGACGGCAACGCCCTCGTGGCCAACCCCACCGACTTCACCGGCGCTCTCCGCCGTTACTCCAAAGGCACCAGAAACAGCCGCTACGCCGATCGCCTGAGCTCCGTCATGAACATGGTCGGCGTCTCCACCGTCGGCAACAACCAGATCACCGACGAAGTGCTGGGCTTCTTCACCAACGCCCTTACCGATCCTGAAGTCGGCTTGATCTTCAACGCCATCGACAACAAGACCAACGCCGACGTCCTCTCCGCTCCTTCTGTGACCACCGTCAGCGGCCAGCCCCGCGTGACCATCAAGCAGATCACGGAGATCATGTACCCCGAAGATTACACGGTTTACAAACCGGCTATCATCTACAGCTCTTCCTCCCAGTTCAACCTTCTGAACCCCTCCAACGGACCGGACATCAGCGCCATGCCTGGTTACGCCACGGTTGAAAGCACCCTGAAGGAAGACGTTGGTATCGAACTTACCGTCAGCCCCATCGTGGCTGATGACAAGCGCACCGTCAGCATGGACATCAGCTGCAAGACCAGCTCCGAGATCGAGCCCCGCAGCGTCTCCGTTTATGTTGGCAACGAGACCCTCGGCATCGATGCCATCGAACTGGACATCCCGCGCTTCAAGTTCTCTGAAGTCAAGACCCAGGTGGTCGTCGCCGACGGCGAGACCGTGGTCCTGGGCGGCATGGTCACCGAGACCCTGCGCCAGTACAAGGACAAAGTTCCGTTCCTGGGCGACCTGCCCATTATCGGACGCTTCTTCAGAGCTGAAGGCAGCTACAACGAAAAGAAACATCTTTTGATCTTTGTCAAGACCAACATCATCACCCCCTCTGGCGAGCTTTACCGCGACCGCGTCGCCAGCAAGCTTGCTTCCTCCCTGGACCAGGAACGCGCCGACTATGAAGAAGGCGAACAGGTCAGCGAAGGCGAGGAAGAAGGCGAAGCCGAAACCGAAGGTGAAGTTGAAGAGTCCGGCGAAGAGACTTCTGACGAAAGCGCTGAGGAAACCGAAGCTTCCGAAGAAAGCGAAAGCGCTGAAGATTCTTCTGAGGAATCAGAGGAATAATTCAAGGGATAAAGCTTAAATGGAAATTAAAAAAGATATAGACTTTGGAGGTCTTATGAACAAAAATATGCTTAGAAACAGCCTTTTCATCGGCGCGCTCCTGATGGCGGTGTCCCCGCTGCTGGCCGCTGATGAGCAGACGTTCGAGCAGAAGGAACAGCAGCTTTTAAGCGCCGCTGAACCCGAAGTGCAGACGGAAGCCCAGGCCGAAACAGAAGAAATCCCCAAGGAAATCGGCGAGGAAGACGGTTTTTGGACCAAACTTAAAAAAGCCTTCGCCACCAAGGAGGAGAAGCCCGATCTGAGCAACAAGATCGAGCAGGAGATCCAGGTCCTTATGTTTGAAGGCCGCACTTATTTCCGCAAAGGCGAGTATCAGAAAGCTCTGAACACTTTCGCGGAAGTCACCAAGCGCGATCCTTACAATCCGCTGGCCCGCCGCTACATGAGCTCCTGCAATGAGAAGCTCATCCGTATCGAGGAGGACAACGTTAACCTGACCGCCCTTCAGCGCATCCAGGATGTCGAGAAGAGCATGCTCATCATGACTGAAAAACAGAAAGATCGCGATGAAGCCGTCGCTTCCGCCGGTATCTCCAATATTGCCGACGAGAAGATGAGCCGCATCATCAAAGAACTCAGCTTCGTGGACGAGCCCATGGTCAACGTCTTCGAGACCATCCGCGATGAAGCGAACTTCAACCTGGTCATGCAGCCTGCCGTCGCCAACTCCATCCAGAACGCCACTCTGACCATTTCTCTGAAAGACATCTCCGTGGCCGACGCTCTGGCGATCATCTGCAAGCTCAGGAACCTCAACTACAGCGTGGAAGGCGAATCCATCGCCATCACCACGAAGGATTCCGCCCGCATCATCAGCAAGACCTTTCGTCTGTCCCGAGGCCTCGACACCATCGAAGTCCTCAACAAAGAATCCCTGAGGACTCCCACTGACAAAGCCAAAGAGCTTCTGAGACGCATCGGCATCCAGGACGTCCAGGGCGCCTCCGTCGTGTACGACGCCAGGACCAACCAGCTGATCGTGCGTAACACCGCCGAGAACTTGGCCCTCATCGAAAACTTCCTGAAGTATTTCGACAAGACTCCGTCCCAGGTCGAGATCGAAGCCCGTTTCGTGACCGTCAGCAACGACGACATGAACGAACTGGTCTTCCGTCATTTCCTTACCCAGAACTATCGCTGGAACCGCAAGGACAAATACGGCGACAAGTATTATCTGGAAGCTCCCAACAAAGAGCGCGAGATGACCTCCGGCCTCCGCTACATCCGTTCCTATATGGATGAGGATGCTTATGATCCCATCAACTCCGCTTACCGCATCCCCTCCACCGTGGACACCGGCAGCGACTACGGCGATTACATGAGCATTGCCAATCTGCGCCCCAATCAGCCCGCTTACGGCGACGCCTCCATCTCCGACATCCAGACCATGTATTCCAGCCTGGAGCAGAACAACGGCACCGCCAACGAGTACAGGCGCAAATCCCAGGCCGCCTATCAGGCCTACCAGAATTTCTATCGTCAGAACCAGAGCATCCTGGATGGCAACGGCCCCAACAAGACCTACTACCAGGGCCAGCTTGAGAGCCTGAGATCCAACTACGTGGCCAACGCCACCCGTTACGTTGACGCCCTCGGCTCCATCGCCGGCAGCCAGGCGAACATTGCCAAAGCCAAAGTTCAGGACACCTCCGTCAACGACGGCCTCGGCAAAGTCTTCGACGTCAGCGGCGTTTTGGGCCCCGCCCAGTACCGCAGCGTCATCTACGCCCTGAGCAACCAGGAAGGCGTCGAGACCATCTTCGCCCCCAAGGTGACCGTGGTCTCCGGTAACCGCGCGGAACTGAAAGAAGTCATCCGCATCCGTTACAACAAGACCATCGAAGAAGCTGAAGACCAGGACGTGGACGTCGGCGACGCTCAGTCCGTCATTTACGACTACGCCGTCACGCCGAAAGACTGGGAAACCAGGGAATACGGCACCAAGCTGGTCGTGACCCCCTCCGTGCAGACCGACGAACGCACCATCGAGCTGGAAGTCAACCCCGAGGTCTCCGACCTTCTGGGCTTCCGCAGATTCGTGTCTTCTCGTAACAACGTTTACGAACTGCCCCAGTTCTTCGTCCAGAACCTCAAGACCACCGTGCTCGTCAATGACGGCGATACCCTGGTCATGGGCGGCCTTATGAAGAACGACCTGGTCCGCACGAAGGACCGCACCCCCATCCTGGCTGATCTGCCCTGGATCGGCCGCTTCTGGCGCGGTGAATCTGAGGTTGCCAAGAAATCCAACCTCCTGATCTTCATCAACGCCAAACTCGTGGATCCTTCCGGCACGCCGCGCCGCGGCGCCGTCGTCAAGGGTGCCACTGCCAACCGCTAATTAAGTTGGCATTATCCGGGCCGCTCTTGAATTGAAGAGCGGCCCGGTTTTTTCCCTCCCTCCCCTTATTTTCCCTCCCCCTGTTTCCCTCCACCAATCGCCCGCATCCGCCGGGCAGCGCCGCTAAAATAATTATTTAGGCGTTCTTTAATTTTGCTGATGAATAAAACTCTGCTTGCCGTCGACGGGATGGCTTATGTTTTCCGGGCGTATTACGCCGTGCCTTACATATGCAGCCACGACGGAATTCCCACCAACGCTGTTTTCGGATTTCACAAACTGCTGCAGATCATGCTTGAGGAAGTCGAGCCTGATTATCTGGCGGTAGCTTTCGATCTTTCCGGCCCGACTTTCCGCGAAGAGGCATACAGCGACTACAAGGCCAACCGTCCCGAGCCCCCCAACGATCTTTTGGAACAGATCCCCATCGTCAAGGAATATCTCCGCGCCATGGGCGTTCCCATATTGGAAAAACAAGGCTACGAAGCGGACGACATATTGGCCACCATGGCGAAGCGCGCCAAGGCTCAAGGCGTGAAGACGCTCATAGCCACTGGAGACAAGGACCTCTGCCAGCTGGTGGACGACGATATTTTCATATTGCGCAGCAGCATGAGGGACATGCGGATCCTGGACGCCGGCGGCGTAAAAAGAGAATACGGCGTCTGGCCGAACCAGATCATCGATTATCTGACCATTGTGGGGGACAGCTCCGACAATGTCCCCGGGGTGAAGGGCATCGGCGTGAAGGGCGCCAGGGAACTTTTGGAAAACTACGAGGGCCTGGACAAGATCTACGCTTCCCTGGACTCCCTGCCCAACTCCCAGCGGAAAAAACTGGAGGAGGCGCTGGACCACATAGAGAATTCCCGCTTCCTCATCACCATCTGCTGCGACGTGCCCATCGAGTGCGAAGTGGGTACGCTGAAGCGCCGGGAAGGCGATCCCGGGGCCATAAAGGATTTTTGCGCCAAATATGATTTTCAAAGCATCACGGGCGGCGGACGCAAAGCGCCAAAGGAAGACGACGCCCCTCAGCAACAGGAATTGTTTTAAGTGAGAAAGATTGGAATAACAGGCGGCATCGGCTCCGGCAAGAGCCTGGCAGCGTCCTTCATAAAGGAGGAAGGCTTTCCCGTTCTCGACGCCGACGATCTGACCAAAGAGCTTTGGGAGGATCCGGCGGTGGTGGAAGAACTGGGCGTGAAGCTGAGGGAAAGAGGATACCTGCAGGGGGAATTCACGCCCCGGGGCGTCAGGGCCGTGGCCCGGAGAGCTTTTCAGGACATGCAGATAATCAATATTTTGGAAACGACGCTGCAGCCTCTCATTTTGGAAAAAATGAAAGCGTGGCTTGATCTCAGGGAAAAAGAAGGCGCGAAGCTTGTTTTCGTGGTGGTGCCGCTTTTGTTCGAGTGCGGCCTCCAGTATCTTTTCGACGACACCCTGACCATCAACGTTGCGAACGAGATCAGGGAGCGGAGATTGCAATTGAGCCGGCCGCTGAGCGCCGGAGACATAAACCTAAGGTTCAACAGGCAGTGGGCCAACTGGGCCCGCAGCCGCTATGCCGACTATACGATAGACAACGACGGCGCCTCTGAGGAACTGCGCGCCAAAATGAACGAATTTCTTGCGGAAGAAACAAGCAAGGCAAATTAAGGAATAATATGGAAGAAAAGAAAGGTTATTACAGAATAGTGACCGGCAAGCCCGGCAGACCGAAACGCTACGCCACCAAAGAAGAGATCCCCCGGGAACTTTTGGATCTTTATCCCGTGGTCTATGTGGAGGACGAAGAGGAAAAGAAGAAAGGCAAGAGCATCGATCTCAGCGCGGAGATCTATTACGGCGAACCGATAAAAGGCGAGGATCCCAACGCCGCGGTGGTGGAACGGCCGGTGAAGAAGAAAGCGGGCCGCAAGCCGAAAGCCCAGGACAGCGCGCAGATCGTGCATTTATACCACGGCCCGGACATGGAATTTTACACCGGCGAGCCCATCAAAGGCGAGGACCCCGGAGAGTTCGGCGTAGGCCGGCCCCTGCATCTCTGCATCGACGACGAAGCCATACCGGAGGGCGAAGAAAGAGAAAGCAAAGACAACAGCGGAGAAGAGGAAGCCAAGGAGGACCTGGACGTTGACATGCCGCAGCCGGCTGAGGCCGGCGAATCAAAGCCCGAAGGCGGCGAAGAAGCGGCAACTGAGAGTCCCGCCCGCCCGCAGCGCCGCCGCCATTCCCGCCGCCGCAAGAACGCGGAGGAGGGCGAAGCTGAAGCGAAAGGGGAGGAGGACGCTCCTTCCAAAGAGGAAAAGCCGGAGGATAAGCAGGACGAAGGGATCGAGACTCCCGCGGAATGCACTCCGGACGACGTCAACGTCGCGAGCGACCTGGTGGACATCTCCTACCTTCTGAGGCAGTCCAACGAAACTCTCAGGCAGTTCGCGGAGGCCAACGGCGTCAGGCGCATCCCCGAACTGCGCCGCACGGATCTCATCTACGAGATCATGCGCAGCGAATACGCGAAGCACGGCTTCCGCTTCGGCAAAGGCGTCTTGGACATCCCCAGGGGCGGGAGCTACGGCTTTTTGCGCCGCAGCGAACGCAATTACCTTATATGCGACGACGACGTTTACGTCTCTCCCACCCAGATCAGGCGTTTCGACCTCCAGAAGGGCGACACCATCTACGGCGTTTTCCGCCGTCCCAGGATGATAGAGAAGAGCGGCGCCGTCATAAAAGTCTCCGCCGTCAATTACGATCCTCCGGTGAACAAAGAGCACATAACCGCTTTTGACGATCTGATTCCCCAGTTCTCCGCGGACCGCTACGTGATGGAATACCGCCCGGAGGTGATCTCCACCCGCATCTTGGATCTCATCTCCCCCATAGGGAAAGGGCAGCGCGGCCTCATAGTGGCTCCCCCCAGGGCGGGCAAGACGCTTCTTCTGCGGGATATCGCCAACGCCATTTCCTTCAACTATCCCAGCGTCGAGCTCATAATGCTCCTGATCGACGAAAGGCCCGAGGAAGTCACCGACATGCAGCGCACGGTGAAAGGCGAAGTCGTAAGCTCCACCTTCGACGAAAGCGGCGACCGCCACATCCAGGTGGCCGAGATGGTCCTGGAAAAAGCCAAGCGTCTCGTGGAGCACGGCAAGGACGTCTTCATTCTTCTGGACAGTCTCACGCGCCTGGCCAGGGTGTACAACTACGGCCATAATCTGAGCGGCAAGATATTGTCCGGCGGCATGGACGCCAGCGCCCTGCAGAAGCCCAAGCGTTTCTTCGGCGCCGCCAGGAGCATCGAAGGCGGCGGCAGCCTGACCATAATAGCCACGGCTTTGATCGAGACCGGCAGCCGCATGGACGACCTTATTTACGAGGAGTTCAAAGGCACCGGCAACATGGAAGTCGTCCTGGACCGCCGCATCAGCGAAAAGCGCGTTTTCCCGGCCATCGACATCGACCGGTCCGGAACCAGGAAAGAGGAACTGCTCTTCACTCCCGACGACCTTCAGAAAGTCTGGAACCTTAGGAAAAAGCTTTCCGAAATGACGCCGCTGGCAAAGATGGAGTGCCTCATCAAGCAGGTCAAACTGACCGGCACCAACGCGGAACTTTTAAGAATCCTGAAGTAGATCCAAAATGAACAAGACTCTGAAAAGCATACTGGCCACCCTGGGTCTCATCCTGGCGGCTCTGTTTTTGAAATCCAACACCATAGAGCTCTTCAAGATCCCCACCGGAAGCATGGAGCCGACTTTGTACGGCGCCAAGGAAATGGGGCGGGGCTTCGGCGACCACATCTTCGTTTTGCGCTGCGCCTACGGGTTCAACTGCAAGATCAAGATCCCTCTGATCGACTGGACGCTGCCTCTGCCCGACGGCTATTGGATGCTGCCCTTCATGCATCTTCCCCAGGTGGGGGAGGTGGTGGTCTTCGAGCATCCCGCCAACCGCAACATCGACTACATCAAAAGATGCGCCGGGACTCCCGGAGATACGGTGAGGATAAAGGACGGTTTCCTCTACGTCAACGACCAAATAGTGACCAACCGCCCCGCCACCCAAAGCTATGTGCGCTACACCTGCGACGGGCTTTTCGCCAAGCAGCTTCAGACCATCGCCAACCAGGTCCTGGACGTGGAGCGCCGCACCGGCAACCGGGAGATCTACGACGCCCTTTACATCGACGGCGTGCCCTTCCGCTCCATACGTCCCGTGGAGGGCGAGCGCAACTACGTCATGGTGGGCAAGAGGAAAGTGCACGTCATCAAGGACGAAGTCTCCTCTGAGATAAGAGTCCCCGAGAACTGTTATTTCATGCTGGGGGATAATTCCGCTCATTCCGCCGACAGCCGCTACTGGGGCTTCGCCCACAGGGACACCCTGAAAGGCCGGGCTTTGTGCGTTTATCTGCCCTTTAAAAGAATCAGAGCCATACATTGAAAATGAAAACTCTCTTAAGATCATCTCTTCTTCTGGCCTGCCTGATGGTTTTGGCGGGCTGCGGCGTGACTTCGGAAGCCATCATCCCCATGACGGGGGCCGTGGTATCGAAGCAGGAGACCGTCAGGGTGGCCGTGAAGGTCAAGGCCGCCTCCGCCAACATCTCCATTCCGGGGCCGGGCTCCTATTACGACCAGACCAGCGGAGTTTTCATCGGACGTTTCGCCAAAGTGCAGAACGCCGTGTTCTCCTCCCGCAACGGATTGGTGGCCATCAACGGGCAGGTCGGCCAGGGCAAAAAAGCGGCCAAAAGGATAATGTTCATTCCGGAGGAAGGACAGCTTGTTGACATCGACGGCGTGAAATACAGGGGCCAGGTCGAGCTTCTGGCCAACGGCAGCGAGCTCACGGTGGTGAACCATGTGGGCCTCGAGGAGTATCTTTGCGGCGTGGTGCCCAAGGAGACCTTCGCCTCCTGGCCCTCCGAGGCCCTGAAAGCCCAGGCCATCGTTTCCCGCTCCTACACGATCGCCAAGCGCGAGGCCATGAAGGGCAAGGATTTCGACCTGCAGGCGCCCCTGGACCAGCTTTACGGCGGAGCCAGCGCGGAAGCCCCCTCCACCACCGCCGCGGTCTATGAGACCGCCGGCTCTTATCTGGAATTCGAAGGCAAGCCTCTCCTCACTTTCTTCCACACCTGCTGCGGCGGCGCCACGGAGGACGGGGAAAAGATCTTCAGCAACGTGAAAACTTACCCGGCGGGCCACGCTTCGCCTTTCTGCAAAAGCTGCAAGCACTACTCCTGGGAATACACGATCCCCATGACCACCATGGCTTCCAAACTGAAAGCCGCGGGTTTCGACGCCGGCTCGGCCAGGAGCTTCAAGATCCTGAAACGCTTCGGGTCGGAACGGGTGGCGCAGATCAGTTTCGGCGACGGCTCGAAGTCCGTGACCCTGACCGGCGAGCAATTAAGGAAGGCCGTGGGCTACGACGTGATAAAATCCACCAAGTTTTATCTTGACGTCAAGAACGGCAGCTACATTTTCCGCGGCAACGGCTGGGGACACGGCGTGGGCTTGTGCCAGTGGTGCACCAAGACCATGGCGGAGCAGGGCTGGACCAGCCAGCAGATGGTGGAGTTTTTCTACAAGGGCGCCAAGCTTAGATGACGGAAAGCGAAAAATATCCCTGGTGGGACCTGAGGGCCTACGAATACGACCTGCCCAAGGAGCTCATCGCCCAGCAGCCCGCGCCCAAAAGGGACGAGAGCCGGCTCATACGCTACTCGAAAGCCAGCGGCGCCATTACTCAGGGGATATTCCGGGACATCGTCTCCTGTTTCAGGGAAGGCGATATCCTTGTTCTGAACAACTGCAAAGTCATCCCGGCCCGGCTTTACGTCAAAAGAGCCGACACCGGTACGAAGATCGAGCTGCTTCTGACCAAGGAGGAGGGCGAAGGCGAATTCGTCGCCACCGTCCGCCCGGGCCACTCCTGCAAAGCGGGCGTCAGGCTTGTCTGCGGCGATTTGAAGGGCGAATTTACGGAAATACTCCCGGACGGGCAGCGGAGAGTGCGCTTCGAGGCCTCCAGCGCCGCCGTAAACGCGTTTTTGGAAAAAGAGGGGACAGTTCCCCTCCCTCCCTACATAGAGCGCCCAAAAGGCCCCTCAGAGGCTTCCGACCGGGAACGCTACCAGACGGTCTATGCCAAGAGCGGCCGGGCCGTGGCGGCTCCCACCGCCGGGCTTCATTTCACGCCGGAGATATTGCAGGCTCTTAAGGAGAAGGGCGTGACGCTTCTGGAAGTCACCCTGAACGTGGGATTGGGCACCTTCAAGCCCGTAAAGGTGAACGATATCCGCCAGCACGAGATGCACGAGGAGACCTTCACCTTCACCCCGGAACAGGCGGAGCTCTTGAACAAGGCCAGGGGCGAGGGCAGAAGGATCATCGCTGTTGGCACGACCTCCCTGAGAGTCTTGGAGTCCTGCCTGGACGAGGAAGGGAAGTTCCGCTCCGGCCTGCTGGCTACCAGCATCTTCATTCATCCGCCTGTGAAAGTCCGCTCCATCGACGCGCTCATCACGAATTTCCACTTGCCGAAATCCACGCTGCTCATGCTGGTGGCCGCGCTGATAGGCGACGCCTGGAAGGAGATCTATGAACTGGCTGTCAGGGAGCGCTACCGCTTCTTTTCCTACGGCGACTGCATGCTGCTGGAGGATCTGAGATGACTATTGACCGCACAGCTCTCCTCTACAGTGCGGAAAAGACCGCCGCCTTCCGCGAAAAGAAGATCGTCCTCGTGGGTTTGGGCGGCGTGGGCCTCTACGCCCTGGAGAACCTGGCGAGAGCCGGCATAAAAAGTTTCACCCTCATCGACGGCGACGTCTTTGAGGAGTCAAACCTGAACCGTCAGCTTTACGCTACGCTTGAGACGCTCAGCCAAAAGAAAGCGGAAGCCGCCAAGGAAAGGATCGCCAAGATCGATCCCGCTATCGAGGTAAACGCCGTTCCGGAATTTCTGACCGCCGGCAATATCGAAGCGATCGTTCCCAAGGACGCCGATTTTATAATCGACGCCATCGACGACATTCCGGCGAAAGCGGAGCTCATCCTTTTCGCCTTGAAAAACGTCATTCCAATCATTTCCTCCATGGGCACCGCCAGGAGAACTGACCCCTCTAAAATAACCGTCACCACTCTCGGCAAGACCAGCGCTTGCCCTCTAGCCAGAAAATTGAGAAAATTATTACGGGATGAGCCTGCTTCCAAGGCTGTTCCCGTAGTTATGTCGAAAGAAACGCCCTGCGAAGTGGAAAAAGGGAATCCTCTTCCGAGTTCCGGAATGGTTCCAGCCGCCGCAGGCATAAATATGGCCGCTTTTGTAATCAACACCTTCTGTAAAGAACTATGAAAAAACTTGTCTTCCTGATCTCTCTTACGCTTCTCATAACCGCCTGCTTCGGCAAAAAATCCCCCAAGCCCGGCCAGTCCAACCTTGACTACGCCATGATAGACGCGGAAAGCGGCAAGGCAAAACTGGAATATCTTTCCGAGCCGCCCAAGGATCCCGATCCCGCCGCGATCCTTTTCATAAAAGTGAAGCCCGGCACCGTAACGGTCGGCGAACTTCGCTCCTCCAACGAAGACGATTATTTCATCATGACGAAGCCCATGACCAAGAAGCAGCTTTCCAAGCTTATAGGAACGGAAGACGGCGACGGCCTGGCTTCCTCCACGCCCTTCGAGCAGATCGAGAAAGCCATAGGGAAGCTCTCCAAGAGCAACGACGAACAGTTCTCTCTGCCAACCGCCCAGCAGTGGGACTTCGCTTTCCTGAGCGGAAAAGTCAACGAGAACGACCAGCCCATCTGCTGGGAGTGGGCCCTTCTGAACGGAGGAAACAACTATACCTGGCGCGGCCGCATGTGGCACATTATGGAGCTCTACGAGGAAGCGGAGCATGAAAGGGACAAGGACGCCGTGCAAAGCGACCTTGGCTTCCGCTTTATCTTCAAGGAAGGCAAAGCGAAGTGACAGGCCGGGAGATGCGGCGCGGATCAAGGTGTCCGCGGGAAGAGCATAAAAAAAGCGGCAGCCATAGGGCTGCCGCTTTTTGTTTTTTGCGCGAAATGATTTTTATTTTTCCGTCGTTTCGGCGGGGACGCGGAAGGCTTTGTCGATGACTTCCTGCGGGACTTTCTCCGTGAAGGAGCTGACGATCGGCACCACCGCGAAGGGGACGATGATGGAGATCATGGAGCAAAGGGTGGAAGGCAGCGGCGTCAGGGCGATCAGGATCATTTGCAAGCCCAGGCCGCAGATGATGCCGGCCAGGGCGCCCGCTTTGGTGGTGCCTTTCCAGTAAAGCCCCAGGAGATAGGGGGCGATGAAGGCTCCGCCCACGGCGCCCCAGCTCAGGCTCATGAGGTCCACGATGAACTTGCTGTCGGAGTGGGCGATGATGTAAGAGAGAAGCAGGAATATGGCGCTCATGATGCGCATCAGGGTGACCGTGGTGCCCTCGGAAGCCTCCTTGTTGACGATGCCCTTGTAGAAGTCGATGGTGACGGTCGAACTCGAGACCAGGACCAGGGAGGAAAGGGTGCTCATGGAAGCGGAGAGGATGAGCAGCAAAAAGAGCGCCATCAAAGGAGCCGGCAGCCAGTCCTTCAGCATGATGGGGACCAGGGTGTCGTAAACGCCCTTGGCGTCGGGCAGCCCGGCCTTGAAGTAAAGGTGCGTCATGGCGCCGGTGAAATAGGCGGCGCAGCCGATGATCATGGCGAAGATGGTGGTGATGACCGTGGCCTTGAAGATCACTTTCTCGTTCTTGATGGCGTAATATTTCTGGATCATCTGGGGAAGGCCCCAGGGAGCAAAGGAGGTCATCATCACGGCGGAAGCCAGCGTTATCCAGCCGAAGGTGGAGACGGGAGTGTGCTCAACTCTGGCGGCGGTGATGTTCTGGAAAACGTTGGCCCAGCCGCCGCCCTTATTGGCCAGAAGGCACATGATCAGAATGGAACCGGCCAGCATGATCATGCCCTGGATGAAGTCAGTCAGAGTCATGGCCAGGTAACCGCCCAGCATAAGGTAGATGGCGGCCACGCCGGTCATGAGCCAAAGGGCGACTTCATAGGGAATGTTGAAGTTCTCGACGAAAAGGTAGCCCAGGCCTTTGTAAACGGAGGCGGAATAGGGGACAAGGAAAATGAAAATGATGATGGCCGCCAGCGGCTTCAGATAAGGCGCGGCGTAGCGTTCGCAGAAGAAGCCCGGCATGGTCATGGCGCCGAGGTTCTGGGTCATACGGCGCGTCCTTTTCGCCAGAACGATCCAGGCTAAGAGCGCGCCGAAAATCGCGTTGCCGACGCCGATGGACATGGCGGGATAGCCGAATTTCCA
This sequence comes from bacterium, assembly GCA_017554565.1. GTDB lineage: Bacteria > Auribacterota > UBA3054 > UBA3054 > UBA3054 > UBA3054. The sequence goes on along the minus strand of JAFZID010000132.1, from coordinate 50 downwards.
GCCCAAGCTTCCGGCGAAACCGATGAAGATGACGGCGGAGAAATAGCTGG
>JAFZID010000131.1 GCA_017554565.1 bacterium | reverse complement strand
TGGTCTATACGGCTACCGGCGAGACCGCCAGACATTGCTCGGCCTGCCGCCCCCGTACGCCCATCTTCGCGCTGTGCGCCGACGAAGACGTCGCCAGGCAGCTTGTGCTCTGCCGCGGCGTCATTCCCCGGGTGGCGGAGTCCGGGCCCCAGGAAGTGCTGGTCAGGATCTCCCGGGAAGTCCTGAGGAATTCCGGCATCGTGGAAGAGAACGCCCGCTTCGTTCTCCTGGCCAGAATAGGCGTCACGCCTTTCGTAGCCCTCTGCGACCTGAAAGAGAAGAAGTGAAAAAAATAGCGATCATAGATTACGGAGCCGGTAACCTCCACAGCGTCCGCAAAGCTTTCGCCTATCTGGGAGCGGAAGCGGAGATACTGGAGGAGGCGCCGTCTGTGGTCAACTTCGATTCGCTGGTCCTGCCCGGCGTCGGCAATTTCGGCCCCGGCATGGAGGAGCTGGAGAAGCGGGGCTTCCATCCCTTCCTCAGGAAATGGCTGAATGAAGACAGGCCCTTCCTGGGGATCTGCCTGGGCATGCAGTTCCTCTTCGAAAGAAGCGAGGAGTGCCCGGGTGAAAAAGGGCTTGGATTCCTGGAGGGCGAGATACGCCGCTTCAATGATCCCTCCCTAAGAGTTCCCCAGATCGGCTGGAACGCCGTCCGTCCCAAAGAGAAGAACAATCCTCTCTTCAGGGATATCGAGGAGGGCTCTTACTTTTATTTCGTTCATTCTTACTACTGCGTTCCCAAGAACGCTTCCGTAATAGGAAGCACCACAGCCTACGGGCTTGAGTACTGCTCCAGCCTGTGGCGCGGGAACGCCTTCGCAGTGCAGTTCCACCCTGAGAAAAGCCAGGAGAAGGGACTAGTAATGCTGCGCAACTTTCTTAACATTTAACACTAAGCAAAGCAAAAAACGTGGAATTCTTACCGGCCATCGACCTTAAGGAAGGCAAATGCGTCCGCCTCGTCCAGGGGGACGCCCAAAGAAAGACCGTTTACAGTTCCGACCCCGTCGCGGTAGCGGAAAGTTTTCTCGCCGCCGGCGCCAGATGGATCCACATGGTGGATCTTGACGGCGCTTTTTCCGGAGTCAGACATCACACCGAAACGGTGAAAGCGGTCTTCCAGGCCACCAGGCTTAAGATCGAACTGGGGGGCGGCATCAGGACGCTATCGGATGCCGAGAACTGCCTTAATTCCGGCGTGTCCAGGATGGTTCTGGGCACCGCCGCCTGGCAGAACCCCGCCTTCATGGCTGAAGCGGTCAAAGAATTCGGCAAAGAGCATGTGGCTGTGGGCGTGGACGCCAGAGGCGGCTTCGTCTCCGTCAAAGGCTGGACGGAAACGACCGACCAGACTGTCTTCGACCTCGCCAAACTTGCGCAGGATTCCGGAGTGGGCACGCTGATTTACACGGATATCGCCCAGGACGGCATGCTCAGCCAGCCCGACTATTCCACTCTAAGCGAGATCATGCTCCGCTTTGATCTTGATCTCGTGGCTTCCGGAGGCGTAGCCAGCCTCGAACACATTTCCACTCTGTTGGCCCTCAAGCCCCACGCGCCCTACGGCTGCATTTCCGGCAAGGCCATCTACGAGGAAAGGTTCAGCGTCAGGGAGGCCGTCGCGCTTTGCTATCCCAAGGAGAAAAAATGATCTTCCAAAACGCCGCCGCCGACATAGCGAGAATCTACCGCAATCTGCCCGGCAACTTCCTTTACCGCACGGTGAGGATCTTCTGCATCCCTTCACTGCACGTATCTTTGGTTTACCGCTACGGACATTTCGTCCGCCGCTTCTGGCCCCCCTTCAGCTGGATCCTTCTCATCCCTTACGGCCTTCTGACGATGCTGATGCGCATCCTCTACAACTGCTCTCTGCCCAGCAAAGCCACCATCGGCCCCGGGATAATCCTGCTGCATACGGGAGCCATCTACATCCACCCGGCCACCAAAATAGGCGCTAACTGCGTCATAGGCGCCCAGGTGGTCATCGGACAGTCGAAGATGGACGATGCCAGAGTGCCCAATATCGGCAACAACGTCTTCATCGGCGCGGGCGCCAAAATAATCGGACCCATAAACGTCGGCGACAACACCATCATCGGAGCCAACGCCGTGGTCTTGAAGGACACCCCGAAATACTCCACCATGGTGGGCATCCCCGCCAAGGCGGTGAAAGTTTCCAAAGCCCCCAATCGCCGCCGCAACAACCGCTTCCGCCCGCGCTACGTCAGCAACGGGAAACTGGAAAAAGACAACCGCGGCAAACCCATAACCAACGAATAAAACTTGAAAAAGGTCCTGGAAATAACCACTGTCGGGATAACCGCCAGAGCTTTTCTGATCCCTCTCTTTCAGGAGCTCCAAGATCAGGGGTTCGCTGTCACCTACGCCTCCACGCCGGACTTCGACGCCCTGGAGACGAGCAAAGCCGCGGGAGTCCCCTTCTTTCCGGTATCGATAAGCCGCAGCATCTCCCCCAGGGACATAATTTCCTTCTGGAAGCTCTACCGCTTCATCAAATCTGAAAAGTTCGACATAGTCCACACCCACACCGCCAAGGCGGGCTTCGTGGGAAGGATGGCCGCAAGAATGGCCGGCGTGCCCGTCATATTGCACACCGCCCACGGCCTCACGGTGCACCCGGGCCTTTCCAAATTCAAAAAGAAACTCTATCTATTCCTGGAACGCTTCGCCGCCAGGCGCACGAAAAAATTCATCTGCGTCACGAAGCTGGTGGAGGATTCCCTGGTTGAGCAGGGCATAACGGAAAGGGAAAAATGCGTCGTCATTCCCAACTTCGCAGGCCCCTCCTACGATCCGGAAAATATCGACTCCAAAAGAAGAGGCGCCCTGCAGAACCGCCTCAACTTGCCGCCCGACTCCTTCCTTCTTATGTGCGCCTCCCGCCTTGTGGACGACAAAGGCCTGGAGGAGTCCGTCTCCGCGCTTCACGACCTACCCGGGAACGTTTTTCTGGCCCTGGCCGGCGACGGTCCTAACAAGGAAAAGCTTCAGAAGCTGGCCGCCCTTCTGCAGGTGGAAAAAAGAGTCCGCTTCCTGGGCTGGGTGGACACCTTCGACATGCCCGCCCTGCTCTCGCTTTGCGACGTCTTCATCTCCGGCACCAAAAGGGAGGGCTTCGGCGTCGGCATCATAGAAGCCCAGGCCATGGGGCTCCCCGTCATCACTTCCAGGATCCGGCCCATAACGGACCTTCTCGATCCCGAGAGCGCCCTTTTCATCGACACCTCCACCAAGGAAAGCACCAGGGAAGGGATACTGCAGTGCGCCCTTGCTCTCTACAAGGACGAGCAAAAAAGAAGGGCGCTCTCAGAGAAGGCTCTTGAAAACGCCAAAAAATACTCCATCGAAAACTATCGCGCCAATATCCGCTCCTTTATCCAGCGCGAACTTTCTTAACACGCAATCAATGAGTTGACAGCCAAGCCTTGAAGAAAGGATTGGCGAACCTGTATCTTCCGCCGTACTGGTAAATGAGGCGCTTCGCGACAAGACGCTTTATCACCGTGCGAATCGAACCCGTATTGTTTGTTCCGACGCGGCGCATGAATTCCTCGGAGAACATGCTTTGAGAATCCGTCTCTGCCAACGCTCTAAGAAAAGAAACCTGCAGAGGCGTGAGCTGGCGGACTGCTTCCCCGAAACCTTCGCCTTCTCGGGAAAAAATAAGATTCAAGGCCTTGGGAATATCAGAAACTGTCACAGTGTCCCCCGCTTCCGTGGCATCCCAGATTGCCTCGCAGATCTCCTGAACGTCTCCTGTAACAGAATCGGCATAGTCCACAAGTGCGCCAGCAGTCTCTTCGTCGACCAGCCTGTCGCCTTTGCGAAAACGCGAGACGATAAAACGGACAAAGGAGGGCTTCTCTATGGCCCCGACAGTGAAGGTCACAGCCGACTTAAAGAAGGGGCTCTGATCGTCGTCGAATATCTTCATCATATCGTTGCGCACGCTGCCGGAAAAGAAGAAGGGCGTGCCGGACTGGAACTGGATCGTCGACCGAAGCTCAGCAAGAATGACATCGGAGCGGTCAAGATCGAGAATGTCCTGGAACTCGTCGAACACGACGCATATCCGCTCGCCTTCGGCAAGCTTTTTTATCATCGCCATAACCGCCTGAAGCGATTCCGGACGGTCGGCCTCCCGCGCGTCAATGGAGATCTGCGGCGAACCGGTTATCGGATCGAAAGACAGTGTAGGCCGCAAAGTATGTGCAAGGGACACCGCCTTCTTTAAGAAGGACATCTTTTCGTTTACCTCCGTGATCCCATTCATGACCCGGCGGCAGAAATCGAAAAGCGTGTGTATGCAGTAAAGATCTATGTAGAGCATACGCATCCCACGCAAGCCGGAAATGGAATGCTTAATAAGCGAGGTTTTCCCAATGCGCCTTTCGCCCTGTATCACGACATTCTGGCCTGACCTAGCAAACGCCTTGAGCTGGCGTTCCAATTTAGGCCTGGGGCAAAAGAACTCGCCGTCGACGACGCAGCCATACTTGAACGGATTCACGTTTCGCTCCTTTTCAAACATTTCATCACTCCGGATTGTACTATAACAAACAGGGCAAGTCAAGGCTCTCCAAACAGTATTTGTTATAGGTTTTTAATTTAACTGTTTTATAAATATCTGTATTTACTTTATTTATATTTTTAAATTGTTCTTTTTAGAACAATTTTTATTGCTCTAAATTGCACTATGCAAAAAGGAGCAATTTAAAAATCCTCAGCCGGACAAACATCCAGCTATGCTTTCCAACATTTTAATCTACGGAGTGAGTGAAAGCAAGGTTTTTGAACTTTTCTATTTCTTTCATTAGCTCAAGTGTAAAAAAAAAGAAAGCCGCCCGGTTGGGCGGCTTTATTTGTGAGCCTTTTGTAAAGAGGCTAAACTTTACGGAATGAGCACCGCGCGGAAGCCGTCTTCGGCCATTCGGTTGCCGGGTGATATACAGCTACGGCGAGCAGCGCGGCAATCTTTGGAATAAGAGCAGCAGTCTCCGCTGCGCATAACGCGCATCCCCGAATAACTGCTTGGTGGACCAACCGGGTCGATGGTGTAGCTAGAGATATTTTCTGTATAAAGATCCAGGCACACTTCTCCAACGTTGCCGTGCATGTCGTAAAGACCTATTCTATTAGGATCTTTCATTCCGACTTCGCTGGGCTCGACGCTTGAGTCGCCTATGTAGTTAGCCAATTTATCCAAGTTTTCATCGACCAGGCGGGGCTCATCGGGGGTTATGGGGCCGAAAATGGCGCTGCCGTCGTTCCAGACGCCGCTGCCCCAGTAAGTGCAGTCTCCTTTATCCCTGCAAGCCATTTCCCACTGGGCTTCAGTGGGAAGATCGAAGATGAATTGATCGTTGAACCTTTTCCTGAAAACGCCGAAAAAGCTTGTCGCATCCACCCTGTGGTCGGTGTACGTCGGCCAGGTGGCGCCGGCATTTTCACCCCTCAGATCGTTGTAACTAACATGGTCGACAGGTTTTGTGTCGCCCAGAAAAGCTGGCATTTCAACAGGGTTGTAACCGGCTATGGTCTCGAACTGTTTCTGCGTCATTTCGAAGATGCCCATGTAGAATGGCTTGGTTATTTGGACGGGGTGCTCCGCCTCGGTCGCAGCGTACTCTTCATGATAGGGATCGTTGGAGTTGGAACCCATGATGAAGGTGCCGGCCTCTACACGCCTGAACCAGACCTGACTGAGCTTGGTGATGGCGCCCTCGGCGACGCTGGGCGGAGTCGTAGTGAAACCGACGGCGTTGTTCTTAATATCGAAAACGATATACGTCGCATTGTCGGTGGCATCCTCGGCATAAATTGCAACTTTTACCGCACTGGAATCTACCGTATTGCCAAGATCGGCGGTGCTGTCCCAGGTGATGCGCTTAGCACCGGAACCGAAGACGATCCCGTATTGGCCTTCGCCAAACAAGTTCGTCAGAGCGAAAGGCTCGTTGTTGCCGACTTTGCCGAAGAACTTGACGCTGAAGACGGGGCCGTCGCTGGCGTTTTGAGCGGTCAAGGTGTAGTCGATGTCGACTTTGCCGTTCCAGGGCCAGCGCTGGCGGCAGGAAATACCCGACACCACGTCGGCGGCGGCTTCAAACGAGATCAAAGCCAGAAGAAGTGCGGGAACGAAGAGCTTCATCTTTCTGCCGCAAAAAACAGCAAGCAGAAGCGGAAGCAGGAAAAGCAGAGCCGGCTCAGGCAAAAGCCTGATCTTAGACTCGGCCTCTTCAGTGCCAATGATCGTTTCACCGCTCGTGATAGTGTAGCTCAGGGTGTAAACGTCACCCCTGGGAAGGACGGAGGGATCGACGGATTCGTAATCCCAAACGTAGCTTCCTTCGGCTTCCGTTCCGCTCGTCATGATATGGTAAGGATCAGACGAAGTCGCCAAAAGACTCGCCTTCCTGTTCTCGCCTTCAACCCATTTCGTGCTGTAGGTGAGAGCGGCGGCCGGTGAAAGCTCCAAGGTTTTGCCCGGGGCGACATTGTAGTTGTCCAGGTCGAAGTTAGACGACCAGACGGCGCCGGCGGGAACTTCAACAGCGCGCAAACTCATCGCGGCGCAAAAAAGCACCACGATGCCAATAATAAAAGTCGTCAGTTTCATAAAAATGCCTCCCGAAAAAAAGTTGGAGTGAAAGAGATTTACACACAAAAATATGAAGAATTATATCAAAAACGCCTTTTCAAAATCAAGCGAAAAAAACATTTACGCCAGCCAAAGAAAAAAGCGCGCCTTTGGGCGCGCTTTTCTTCTCTAGTTATCTTAGGATATATCAACGAGTTCCCAGCCACTTTTCCAGGCGTTCCCTGAATTGGCCAAGGTAGGTTGGGAAATCCTGGTTTCTGTTAATATCTTTGAAAAAGTCGAAATATTCTCTCAGCTTCGCTTCGTCGTAAACGGGCAGTTTGCTTCTGTCGGCGGCTATCAGCATGTCGTAAACTTCCCTGCCCTTGGGAGTGAGGTCTTTGGGAATTCCGAATTCGATATCCGTGGGATAACCGGGAATGCCGATGTCGCGGTAGTAGAGCTTCGTGCCGATGGCCGGCTCGGCTAAGCCAAGGGCCATCTTTTGCGGATCGTTCTCATAGAAGGTCATGTTGAAGATCCATATGGCGGTGCCTTCGTTGAGGGCTGAGATGCCGCCGGCGCCGTGCTCACGGTCGTTGAAGATGTGGAAGAGCTCGTGAGTCAGCGTGTTGCGGATGGATTCGGGATCATTTTCAGCCAGGAGGCCGGAACTAAGGGAAATGTGGTCCCCCGCGGCCCAGGCGCCGCCGCCGGCTTCGTGCTTGTTGACGGGCGTGTGGGCGAAGAGCTCAACATAGAAGCCCAGCAAGGGATGTTCGATTATGGCCGCGCAGCCCTTTATGACGACTTCCTTGTCCTCTTCGGGAAGGTTGAGAGTGAGCCATCCGCGGACGAGCTTTTCTTTTTCCGCCGGCGACAGCGCTTTGACCTTTCGGTTCATCTCGGCCACCGTGGCGTTCTTCGTCCACTCTTTCGCCTTTTCCTGCGTCATGTCGCAGAGCTTTTTCTGGCAGGCTGTCATAACTAGCGCTCCAAGGCATAAAAATATAATTGCCGCTTTTTTCATAATGCTTCCTTGGGTTTCAATATCATCTCGCAGATCCTTTTGACTTCCGGCATGACGGCCCGGGAATCTCTGATCTTTCTCAAAGTCGCCTTTTTCGTTTCCTCGCCAAGTTTGGCTTTTTTCAGGAAGTCCACGGTCTCCTTGGGGAATTTTCTAGCGGCCGTGGCGATAAGCCAGGCTTTGCCCATCATGACGTAATAGGGAGTTTCGCCAACTTTTTTTATCCTGGCAAAAACTGTCCCGACGTATTCCGGGGTAAGGAAGTGGTCCATAAGCGAGACCAGGGCAAACCTTGTTTCGAATTCGGATCCTGAACTGAGATAAGGACTGAGGAAGGCCAGGAAGGCCTCTCTTTCCTTCCGCAAGGGCTTCAGGGCCGCGCAGACGACGTCGCACACGGCCCAGTCCTGAACGCGCGGAATAAAGGCTTTGAGGGCTTTCAGGCGCCAGGCGTTGTCTGATTTATTATAAGCGATGACGAGCCCCCGGAGGATGGTTTCCTCGAACGATTGGTCCCGCCTTTCCTTAAGATAGCCTTCCGGATCGGTTTTGGCGATCTCCTTGGCGATAGAATGAAGGATCGGGATCCTGACGCCTATTATCTTGTTGGGCGTTCTGATGAAGGGCTTGACGAATTCCCGGAAGGCGGGATCGCAGTTCTCCGCCAGCTTTTGGCGGGCTATGCTGACTACCTGGGCTTCTTTCATGCGATGGGATCCTGGCAGACGTCGCGGCACATGCAAACTGGACAGTCCTCGCCTTCCCAGATGCGCACGTAGTGGTCTATGACTTCGTCCACGATCTCGCGCTGGTCGGTCCAGATGCCGCTCTCGAAATTTCTTCTGTGTTCGCTTTTCATGCCCAAGCCGGCGCCGGTGATGTTCGCAGAGCCGATGTAGGCCATGCGCATATCGACTATTACGAGCTTGGAGTGAACTCTCGGGCACATGCGGCGTTCAAGTTCCGTCGCCAGGATCGGGTTGAGGTCGAAATCCTCCAGAAAGCGGGGGCCCGGCTCCTTGCCGTGCAGCAGGCGCACTTCCACGTTCTTTTCCAGAAGGTCGGCCAGCCTTGTGGGGAAGGAGACCACTTCGCTCCCCCTTTCCACATAGGCGTCCTTAAGATTGGAGGTGGCGAGCCAAAGGCTCGATCTGGCCATGAAGGCGGCCTTCAATACGATGTCGTAATGGGCGTGGTCGGAAATGTAGGATATCATCAGTCGATTATCTCCACGTTGGCTCTGGGAACGGTCGCTATCTCGCCGGAATCAAGCCGGGCTTTCAAGACTCTGACTTTCGCTTCCGTAGCGATGGCCACGGGCTGCTCGGGCAGTTCCGTGACTTTCGCCAGTTCCCCGAAGTAGGGTGATCTGATTATTCTTATCCTGGTGCCGATCTGCAGTTCTTTGGCCACCGCCAGAGAACTCTTCTCGTCTTTCGTTTCGCAGTATTCCAAAATGGGGATGATGACTTCCGGGCGCACGACGCCGGCTCTGATCTGAGTCGAGCCGTTGAAGGAGGCGGTCTCGCCTTTGTGCTGCTTCAAAAGCTCCAGCGTCCTGCTGTCCATTTTCAGCTTCCCGAAGCCTTCCGTCACGATGAGCGTGAAGCCCAGGTTCTCCTGGCCTGTGATGGCGACGCCGATGTATTCCCCCAGGATGTCGTGGAGGACTTTGTGCTCGATGGAGGCGACCACGATGCCTTTCACCTTGCACAGTTTCGCCATGTCGATGGCGTCTTTCTCTATGGAGCGTCCGCCCACGATGATCTTGCCTTCGCACTCCTCGGTGAGGTTTTCCAGCGTTATGTCCTCGTCTTCGGAGACGATCATTATTTCACCGCTAGATTCCCCTCCCAAGCCGAAGATGCCCTGGATCACGCAGGCCGTGCAGGAGACGTCCACGTCCGTCGCGCTCACCCGGGTGACGGTGCCGCTGAGGTAGGCCGGCACTTCCAGGATGGTGGCGGGTTCCCGGATGGCGATATATCCGTTGGTTCCCGAGATCTCTTCGATGAAGCCCTTGACCGGGGAGCGGCATTCGTTCCTGACAAGATCGAAGAAGTGCGAAGTCTCTCCCAGGAGCTGGTCCTTTTCCACAATGTCGCCCACATGGCAGGAAAGATGCTTCTCCATCCTGTCGTTGTCGAGCTCCAATATCTCCGCGGCTCTCACAAGCGTCAGCGGCCCCTGATGGTTGGCCATGCCCACCGTCTGCTTAAAGGAAACGATGTCGCCCACTGAGACCGTGGCGTGCCCGCCCAGGGGAAGTTTGCGGGTTTTCGTGACCGCCGTCCTAGGCGCGATAAGGAGGCCGGGAGTGAATGCGTTGCCCATTACTAGCCCTCCATATCAAAAGCGCCTATGGCTTTCGCCCAGGAGCGGTTCTTGGCTATTCTCTCGGCGGGATCCGTTGGCAAAACAAGAGGCCTGCCCCTTGTGTCGATGACGAGGCCCACGGCGCTGAAGCGCGCTTTCTTCTCGTACTCCACCCCTGGTCCTTCACCCGCGTCCACTTCTCGTTCCGGACGAATCGTGAAGCTGAAGAGTTTTTCCGCCGTCTCGGTGAAGCGGTAAAGGCGGCCGGGATAGAGCTTGTAGTTCGTCTCGCCCTGCGGCGTGTTGATGGTCAGTTCCGCGCAGACTTCCCTTTCCTTCATCTGCCCCTTAAGGGAGAGCGACGTGGCGATGGGAATAAGGCAGTCGCGGTGCAAGACCTCCAGGGCGATGTCGGGCTCCACGCTTGACAAAACGCCCAGATGCGGCAGCATGAAGATGCTGTCCACATCCAGTTCCGTGATGCCCTCGGGCTCGAAGGAGTCCAGCATGATAAGAGCCGTCTGGCGGCGCCTGGGGGCGTGGGAGAGCGCGCCGCCGCTTCCGATGATAAGGTCCATGTCCCCGGCGTTGATCATTGCGGCGCCCTTCTGCTCAAAGGCTTCCGCGACGCTCCTCTGCCTGACGACGCCTTTCAGTCCGCCGGCCAGGCGCATATGGTGCGCGAAGGAAAGGCGCAGCGCTTCCCTGACCACGGCCTGCTCTATCATCAGTTCCCTTGCGGTCTGGGGAATGGTGGTGGGGCGGATCATCTTGTTCAGAGCCATGTCCCAAAGCTCGTTTACGCTGCTCTCAAAGGGCAGCCAGCGCAGGATGTTCTCGAATCCGGCTTCTTTCACCACGTTGCAGATGTTGTAGCTCATGCCGTAGTTGGCCGAGACCGTTCTGGTGAAGCGGTTGTTGACGCTGGAGAAAACGTCGGTGGTGGCGCCGCCTATGTCCGCGGCCAAAACGTTGATCTTCTCTTTTTCGCCCACCGCGGCTATGCACTGACCGAAAGCGGAGGGCGTCGGCATGATGGGAACGGAGACCCAGGACATGAGTTTCTCGTAGCCCGGAGCCTGGGCCATGACGTGCTCCAAAAAGAGGCGGTGTATCGCCTGCCCGGCGTCGTTCAGCTCCTCCTCTTCCATGGAGGGGCGCACATTCTTAACTTTTATGAGATCGACCTTCTTGCCGAGAACGTCCGTAACGAGAGGCAACGCTTCGCTGTTGCCCGCGAAGATGACCGGCACTTTGAAGAGTTCGCCGAAGCGCGGCTTCGGGTCGGCCATCAGCAAAGTCTCCGCCATCTCCACCAAATGCTTCGTCGTTCCGCCTTCCGTGCCGCCGGAGAACAAAACCATGTCCGGCCTGATGTGGCGGATCCTCTCCACTCTCTCCTGCTCGGTCCTGCCGTCGTCGTAGGTGAAGGAATCTATGATGATGGCGCCGGCGCCCAGGGCCGCCCTCTGCGCGCTCTCAGCGGAAAGAGAGGCCACTACGCCGATGACCGCCATCTGCAGTCCTCCGCCGGCGGAGCTGGTGCTTAGGTAAAGGTCCGCGCCTTCATCAGGAGAGCCGCCCAAAATGATCTTGCCCCCTTCGACAAGCTTCCTTCCGGTGATCTCCTGGAGTTCCGTTACGGCGTTGATGACGCCGATGGTCACGTCGTCGAATGGCGCCTCCACCGTGGTCGGCGCTTCGCCGCGGCCCGCCAGGCGGTATTCTCCTTCCGGCGTGCGGGTGATGAGTATCACTTTCGTGGTGGTGCTGCCGCAGTCCGTCGCGATGATGGCGTTTATCTTTTTTTCTTCCGCCATCAGGCTTCCCTCTCCAGTTCCTCTAAAAGTTCGGCAAGCGCTTCCCTGTCGTTCAGAGTCTCGTACAAAGGTTTCGCCTCGTAGCCGGCGATGGCCAGGAAAGGCTCGGCGCCCATCACGATGTTGGCATAGATAGTCGCCAGCGGCCAGTTGGCTCTGACAAGGAAAGCCGCCAGGGGACCGAGTCCCCTCTCCTTAAGATCTTTGGCCAGGCGCACTCCGAATTCGCTTCTACCTTCCATCAAAAGCCTCCCGTGATCATAAGGTTCCTGATCCAGAGCGCGATGGCGTCGATCCTGTCGATGAGCCAGCTCATTCTGGTGGCGATGGTGTTGCCGAAGACCGCGCCGAAGGCGATCATCATGACGATCCTGCCGGACCTGACCGCGCCCTTGGCGACGGTGGTCTTCATTTTCAGGCAGAAGACGAAATAGATCATGACCAAGACCATGGTCACGAGATAGACGAGATTGAAAACGTTCTTCCAGGTAATGGAAACATTTTCCATTAAACTGATGTGCGGAACGTTCACCGGCCCGAAGGTCAAAAGAGGCTTAACGGCGCCCGCTATCTGCGGTATCGCTAAGTTAACGTTCTGCCCGAAAGCAATGCCCACCGCCACGCCCATCAGAAGTCCCAATACAAGCTTGTTGGTCCAGGCCAGCTTCTTGATATAGACCGTGAACCACAGCGCGGAGGGTATCAATCCTAAAAGCAGCAGCAACTGCCAGGCCGAGCCCTGGGCGGGACGCCCCACCATGGCCGCAAATCCGTCCGCCACCTTATAGACGAAGGACGGCAGGATCTGCTTGTCGATGACCTCGAAGAGCATGTACGCCGCGGAAGACCCGATGATCACGTGCTCAAGCGTTCTG
>JAFZID010000130.1 GCA_017554565.1 bacterium | reverse complement strand
GTGGGCGCCCCGGCCGGCCTTGTACTGCGGCTGGTAGATGTAGTCGCACAACGTGGCCAGGTTTCTGTCGGCTCTTATGATGACGTCGCCGCCGTTGCCGCCGTCGCCGCCGTCAGGGCCGCCCTTGGGGTTGTGCTTGGCTCTGAAGAAACTGCAGCAGCCGCGGCCTCCGTCGCCGGCCATAACTGATATTTTCGCTTTGTCGATGAACATAGGTCTTATTCGGCGGCCGACCAGGTCGGTCTCTTTTTCAATTTTCTAACTTCTTCCTGAACCACCAGGGCCCGGCGCAGCTCTTTGTCCATGCTTTCCAGGTCTTTCTTATTGAAGATCCTTTTGTAGGCGTCCATGTTGACGGAGAGGAAAGAGCTTTCCGCTTTCTTCTCGCAGTAGGCGCAGTATTTCTTATACATGTTCTCCGCTTCCTCATCGCTCATGGCTTCGGCCTTCGCGACGCACTTCTGAAGCTCCGTCACGGAGAGGTTGCCGCCTCCGTAGGTCTGGAGTTCTGATATGATCTCCTTCAGCACGGCGTAAATGTGGTGCGTCCTCAGGACGTTTATGCCCTTCCAGCCCGCGGAGAGCCAGGAGAGCGTGGCGAAGGCGTAAACGTTGCTCCCCGTCTCCACGCTTACGGTGAAGGAGCGGTAGTAGTCCATGGTGGTCTCCATCCAGCCGCCTCCGGGGAGCGTCAGGCCTTTCTCGTTGGACTAGAAATACAGTCCCGGCGCCTCAGGGCTGATGAGGGCGCCCTTCCTGCTGATGTCGGAAGGCTGCTCCATCAGAGTGCCCGTCAGCATTACCCTGCGCCCTTTGACTTTCCCCTGGACGTAGATCCTGGTGTTGGTGTAACTGTAGTAGGCTCCGCTGGTCTCGTTGGGGGCGATGACGTCGAAGTTGAGGGAATAATCTCTCGTCAGGATCCCTTCCGGGGCCGAGAACATTTTTTCAATTATGTCAGCGCTCCTCGAGGAGAGTTCCTTGGAATAGCGCAGGGTGGAATAGACGGCGTGATCCGGAAGCATCGGCGAACAGAAAATTTTTCTCTCCTCGAAAGAATTTGTCAGAACGCCTATCGCCATGGCGCCGAAGACGCCGTTGGAGCATGGCAGCTCCCAGGCCAGGCCGCTGGCGGCGTTGTTAATGACGAAATCCACCAGCGGTTCCAGCGTTGCGGCATTGATCTCCCTGGACAGATCGGTCGCTTCCTTCCCAAGAAGATCCAGCGGCGCCGTGGCGTCCTTGGGCACCGGATGATATTTTATGCCGGAAAGGTCCACGGTCAGGGCGCTGATTATTTTCTCCCCGGCGGCGTCGGTCACGGAACCGAGGCCGAAAAACGCTTCTCCCCTGAGCGCGCAAAGCGCCAGGGCGCAGAATATGGAAAGTATAAATACGCTTTTTCTTTTCATACCTACGATTTTACCAAAAAGCCGGCTCGTTTTTAATTTCGCTTCTGTTTTCATCGGCAAAGCTTAAGGCAACTTTTTCGCATGGCGAAATTAGGCGCGTTTAGATAAAATTCATTTAAAATTGTGAGACCATTGTCACGATTGGTTTTTTCACTTAATCAAGCCGCCGATCTTAAAATCCATGAAAATCGAAACGAACAACTTTTGCCTTGTGATCGCCCTCTGCTTCTCAAGCCTTCTCCTGACCGCCGAAAGCGTCCGCGAGGACGGCAATCCCCGAGACATCGGCTGGGGCTACGGGTTGGAGGAAGGCCGCGAGGCCTGGGACCTGGGCGTGGTCTATCTGGAAAGGAGCCCCCGCTATCCCAACGAAATGCAGGCCATCGGCGGCTGCAACCGCCCAAAGCCCGGCGACAAAGTCAAGTGGACCGCCCGCCTTTACAAGAACGGCGGTACGCTTCCCGATCTGAAGGATCTTTCCCTGCGCTGGGTGATGAACACCAAGAACGTGGCTGTGACGGAAATTAAAAGCGATCCCAGGGAGAAGGATTTTTACTTTTCCAGTTTCGAATGGACCGTCCCTTCGGATTACCGCTGCGATTACACCAAACCTCTTACCAACACTCTGACGGCGGTCATCGTCCCGCCGAACGGTCTCGTTGACCGCAATCCCTCCAACGACTTTCTGCGCGTTTATATGGACGGCCTGCCCATCACAGTTCCCGTTTACAGGGAGACTTTTGAGCGTTACACCGATCCGGAGAAGCTCTCCTTCTTCGACCGCATGAACGACTGCTTCGAGTGGACCAACAAGCGCTTCGAGGCCGCCAAATATCCCATGTCCCCCTACGGCATCATCGACCGTCTCAGGGTGGACAAGCTTTATTTCGTGGACAAGGAGTTTTTGGAAACGCGCTTCACCGGCGACCCGGACGCAGCCACCACCGTTATCTTCAACGAGCAGGGCCCGCTGGGCAATTACCGCGGCTACGACTGGTACTGGATCGGCCAGAACTTCTGGTGGAACGGGCACGGCATCTTTTCCAAAAGAGGCTACGGCGCCTTCTGCCACGAGTTCGGGCATTCCCTGCAGATCCCCGACACCTACATCTTCAACATCAGGAAAGAACAGAACGACGTGACCGGCGAGGACATTCCCTGCGCCTGGATGGACACTCCCGGCAAACGCTGCATGATGCGGGACAGCTACACGGACTACTCCCACTTCTCAGAATTGACGGCCTACGAGGCCAACCGCCAGGCCGGCGTCATAAGAAAGCAGCCCTCCGGCAACGTCGTTTCCCATGGCCGCTCCTACAAAGGCTGGTTCGTAAACGAACTGCCGGAAAAAGCGCTCTTCAAGCTTTACTCCCAAAGCGGCCGGGAACTTCTGGGCGCGCCCGTCAAGATCTACCGCTGCGCGGAGCGCGACTACATGATCGGCGTCACGAACATAGTCATGAAAGAATTGCGCTATCCCGAAGGCGGCGTATTGTTCGATCCCCAGTTCCGCAAAGAAAACGGCAAACGCGGCGAGAACACTTTCTTCATCACCGTCGGCGAAGGCGAGGGCAGAAGGTCCCTGGTGCTGGACCAGCTGCATTTCAATTACCTTTACGCCAAAGGCCAAAAACATCTGGCCTCCTTCAGCTTCACCAACGATTACCGCGAGACCGATCTGGGCTATGCCAAGTGCAGCGTAAGGAAAAACACCGCCTCCTGGACCGTCGCTCTGAGCGACAGCCGCGGCGCCTCCCTAAAAATCGCCAATTCTCTTCCGGAATTGAAAAAGAAAAGCTTCCTCCCCTTTTGCTCCTCTTTTCTGCATGAAATAAAGGAAGGCGAAAAGGAGATCGTTTTTTATCTGCAGGCCCGCTCGGGCGATTTCGTCCCCACTCCCATATACGAGGTCAGGGGCGACCTGACTGAAAACGACAGAGGAAGCATACGTGTCTCTTTCAAAGCGGTGGAGGAATGAAGCATCCGCTTGCCCGCCGGCCGGGACAAAAATAGGTTATCATATAATAGACGGTAAAAAGAAAAAGCCTAAACACAATAAGCAAAAAGCCAATGACCATGCGCGCCAAATTACTTTTCCTGATAATTTCGCTCACGCTGACTTTCCAGGCCCTGGCCGCCTGGGACCTGGGCATCGCCTGGATCGAACGGACTGAGAAGTACCCCAACCCCAAGGACGCCGACAACGTCTTCAACCGCCCTGCGCCCGGCGACGTGGTCCACTGGACCGCCAACATCTACTCCAACAGCGAAGACACATCCGGAGAAGTAACCGCCTACCTGAAGTGGTACGTCAACACGAAACTGGAAGCGGTGCACACCCAGAACTTCTCCAAGGCCGTGGGCATCTATACCGACGGTTACACCTGGACCGTCCCCGAAAACTACACCTACGACTTCACCAGGCCGCTTACCAACAAGCTCTCAGTCGTCATGAGCTACCAGGGCTCCACGAGGGACAACAACGCAAGCAACAACTCCCGGGAAATTTTCCTGGACGCCATGACCTTCAACGTCAAGGTCTATACCAACACTTTCTGGAAATACACCGTCAAAGGCACTTCTCCGAAATCTTTCTATGACAATCTGAATGACACCATCCAGTTCATGAACGGCAGATACGACGCCATGTCGTATCCTCTGGCCCCCTACGGCATCATCGACCGCTACAGGGTTGATCACGTGGAAATGATGAACGTGGCCAAGGATCCCACCCGTTTTCAGGGCAACGAGAACTACTACACCACGATCTCCTACAGCGAAGGCGACGACTACGGCGGATATCTGGGCAACCCCTACGACTGGATCGGGCAGACTTTCATCTGGAACGGCAACGGCGTATTCTCCACCATGGGGCACGGCGCTCTTTGCCACGAGACCGGCCACTCCTTCTGTTTTCCCGACACCTACCGCTTCAACATGCCGGCCGACAATAACAAAGTCTTCGGCGAAGCCTACACATGCAATTGGGCGGATCCCAAGGGCAAGGAAGACATCATGCGCTACTGCTACAACGGCACAAGAGACGTCTTCACGGAATTGCAGTGCGCGACCATTAACTTGAAAGCCGGCTCCCAGCGCCGCTATCCCCCGGAAATGCACAACGGCGTGAAGGGCTGGATGTTCGCCTGCCTGCCCACCAACATCTGCATAAAGGTTTACGGCGAGAACGACCACGAGCTCTGCCAGGCCCAGATCCTGGTCTATCGCGGGACCGGCAGCGCCTACGAGCTGGCTTTCGGCGACACCAATCCGAAATACACCCTCACCTACGACCAGGGCGCCAAGTTCGCTCCCGCCTACAGCTACGACAACAACAATCTCTACTACAACTGCTTCATCTTCAAGCTCCCGGGCGACGACAAATCATGTTACAAGATCATCGACAGCCTGAGGCTGAATTACGAATACCTGAAGGGCCAGAAGGACGTCTGCGTCTTCTCCTTCACCAACGCCAATTACAAAGCCGCCGAACCATCCTCCATCGTGATCAATGACGGCAGCGGCTCCACCTTCACGCTTAAGAACGAGCTGCACCTCAGCTATCCCTCCAACGCCCGGAAGATCCGCTGGGCCTACAGCGAAGCGGGCCTTGTCAACGCCGAGTGGCGGGACATCTCCGAAGACATGGAAATGATCTTCACCAGGAACGGCAAACTCAACATCTATTTCCAGACGCTCTCTGAGGACTGTGTCCTCTCCGACGTTTACGTAAGGGAGATAACCGTCACCACCAACTGGGACCTTGGCTTGGCCTGGCTGGAGCGCACGCCCAAATACGGCATCGGCAAATACGACATCGGCAGCACCTACCGTCCCAAGCCCGGCGACAACTTGACCTGGACCGCCAACATCTACTGCAACACCTCCCTTACCAACGATCCCATAGACGTGGTGGTTGACTGGTACGTCAACACGAAAAGGGAGGCCTCCCACACCAACAGCTACAAGATCGTGCGGGACCTTTATCAGGACGATTTCAAGTGGACCATGCCGGACACCTACGTCTATGACTTCACCAAGCCGCTTACCAACATCATCAGGGCCGTCATAAGCTATCCGGAAGGCTACGTTGACAGCAACGCCAGCAACAACGTCCTGGACGTCTATATGGACGCCCTCACTTTCGGCGTGACCGTCGTGGACGCCACTTTCGAGAAGTACACTACCTCTTCCAGAAAGTCCTTCTACGACTACATGAACGACACCATAAATTACATGAACGCCCAGTACGCCAGAGCCAAGTCCGTCCTGGCGCCCTACGGCATCATCGACCGCTACAGGGTGGGATACCTGAGACGCCAGGCCAGCCAATACACTAACATCAATCCTCCCGACAGCACCAACTGCACCACCCAGCTCTTCTTCAACGAGGGCGGCTCCATGGGCGCTTTCTACAACGCCCCCTACTACTGGATCGGCCAGACCTTCGCCTCCGGCATCTTCGACATGGCCGGCCACGGCGCCCTCTGCCACGAATCCGGCCACTCCCTGCAGCTTCCCGACACCTACCGCTTCGACCTTTCGGAAGAGAACAACAAGGTCAACGGCCAGGCCTGGGGCTGCAAATGGATGGATCCTCCCGGCATGCAGGACATCATGCGCTTCTGCTACGACGGCTGGGGCGACATCTTCTGCGGCGTGGGCCCCGCCGCCGCCAACCTCCAGGCCGGCGTTTACCGCCGCACGCCTCCCGAGATCTACTCCAACGAGTTCTGCAATTCCGTTGGCTGGATGTTCCAGTACCTGCCCACCTCCATCGTGGTGAGAGTCTATCACACGGACGGACGCGAGCTCGACCAGATCCCCATCCAGATCTACCGCGGCGGCGGCGAGGGCTACTACATGCAGTTCCCCAACTCCCACTACGAATGGCGGAAGATCTACAACAAAGGCGGCATCCGCTTCGAGCCAAACTGCCGCTATGACAACAGCAAGATCTTCGAGAACTGCTTCATGCTGAGCCTGCGCTGCACCGGCACGCCCTTCGACATCCTGGACGTTCTGCGGCTCAACCATCTCTGCATGCTGCAAAACAGCACCAACACCGTCGTCTTCTCCTACACCAACAGTTTCACCACGGCGGAAATAACCTCCTTCAAAATAAACGACGGCGCCGCGGAGACCTTCACCAGGGACGTGAACCTCTCCATCGCCACCGACAACGCCACCAGAAAGACCCGCGTCGCCTTCAGTCTGGAGGAACTGGAGGAAACGGAATGGGAGGACAGCTACACCGAGAAGACCGTCCTCCTTCCGGAGGAGGAAGGCAAATACGCCATATACGCCCAGGTGCTCTCCAGATGCTTCGTCCCCTCGTATCCCGTCAAGGCGGAGATCACCCTGGTGCCGGAGCCTCTCTCCCTTGTCCTTTTGATCATCCCGCTGCTGCTTTTAAGGAAGCGCGGATGACTTTTCAAACAAAAAAGGACGGCTTCAAGCCGTCCTTTTTTCTCACTTCAAGTTGATCCCCGCCCAGTGGTCGCCCTGGACCAACGGCCGGTCGAATTCCAATTCGACCTTCCCCTCTCCCAGCGGTTTCTTGGTCTTCAATTCATAGCGGTGTTCGTCGCCGTGCGCGAAATCTTTTTGGTATTCCAGCGGCTTGAAGACCAGTCTCTTCTTCCCGTCTCTCGCGAAATAAACTTTCATCGGCACGGCATGCGCCGGCCCCTTGATGATCACGGTCAATTCCTTTTTGCCTTTAAACTCCTCGGGCAGATCGAAGCTTTTTCCTGTAATGGGTTCTTTGCTGTCGCCGTAGCCGAAGCCGGCGTACTGTTTTCCCCTGTCCGCTAAAAGCAATTCATCGACTTTTGCGGCGGAATAGTCGTATTCCTTCTTCGCCAAAGCCAGAGTTTCCTTGACGGCTCCGCACCAGTCGGGATCGATCTCCCTGTAGCCTTCCAATTCCTTCACCCCGGTCCAGAAGGCTTTCTCAAGAACGCGAAGCTCCCACTGGATATCGTCTTCTTTCATTCCGGCGGCAAGTTTTCTGAGGAAATGCTGCCACTCGCTGTTGTGATAAGAGATGATGCCGCTCCAGGCTCTGGTGGCGTAGCCGTTCAGAAAGCCGCCCCAAGCTGTCAGAAGATACTTCGCGTCGCTGGCGTAGTATTTCTTCTCCTCTTCGGTAGTCCCCCAGGAACGCGCTCTGTCCGCCCAGCGCGACAGCAAAAGATGCTCTCTTGTGGAAGCCAGTTTTTCCATCGAGGCGGCCAGCTTGTCAAGCCTGTCCGCCGCTCTGACTATCTCGTTGGTCTTGTTGAAAAGATATGAAAAGCAGGCTTCCGCGATGATCCTGTCCGCCGCCACCATGGCATACCGCATGGTGAACTCCACGCAGTCGTCCGCATACAAGGAACTCTTGGCGAATTCATTCGAACAGGACAAAAGATTAGGAAGCCCCTTCTCCCACTCGTTCTCGAAACTGTTCCTGTACCAGGCCGCCATGTGCGGCGTGCCCTGGAAACGGTAATGCTCGCCTTTCCCCTTGTAAAAACTCTTCAGGAAATGATCCCAGGCGTTGGAGACCGCAGAATTGTACGCTCCATAGCGCGCCTTGCAATACTTGGCCAGCCAGTCCCCCAGTTTCCCTTCCTTCTCCTGCCAGGCGGAATCGCTAAGCAGCTCGAAGACCACTTCGTTGTTGTCCAAGGCTTCCGGCGTCAGACCAACGCCCACCTGTCTCCCCTTTTCCGGGTCCCCTTCCTGATCGAACATCTTGGAATAATTTAATTGCAGTTCCCCGTGCGGGTCGTTGAAGCCTCCGAAGGTGTGCGCTATGCATCTCAGCCATTCGTGGCCGTAGAAACCCTCGTGCTCTTTCCAGACCTGCATGTTGTCGCTGGCCAGGTCGATCACGATGATCCCGCCCACGGGAATGTCTTTCAAAAAAGACTGCACCGCTTCCTTTGTCCAGGTGTCTTTTTGGAAGAAGAACATCCAGCCCTGCATCACCCAGACCGCATCGTCGATGGCGCTATGGATG
>JAFZID010000129.1 GCA_017554565.1 bacterium | reverse complement strand
CGCTCTTCACGGCCTCTATCACGGCCTTCACGGCCTCGGCGGAAATCGTCTCGCCGTCGCTTTCATTTGACAAAGACACAAGCTTGGCCTTCTTCGCGTAAGCCAAAAGCTCCTCGGCCATCGGCTCGTCATGATATACGACGTCGCACTCCTCCAGAAGACGGGCGGCCTTGATGGTCAGAAGCTCGGGGTCGCCAGGTCCGGCGCCTATGATGTAAAGTTTTCCTTCAGCCATAACAAAATTCTCAATTTATGTGCAGAGCACGTCGGCCACTTCTAGGAAGTTCTTCTTGAAGGGCTTCTTTTTCCCTATGATCTCTTCGATGGGCGTTATTGCGACCTTGTCATCCCTGACGCCCAGGAAAATATTCTTCTTGCCTTCGCAGAGCGCTTCCACGGCGCGATAGCCTAAAACGGAAGCGAGGATCCTGTCGAAGGCGCAGGGTGAGCCGCCTCTCTGAATATGCCCCAGGACGCAGACTCTGCCTTCCACGCCGGAAAGCTCCCTGACTTTCTTTTCGATGCTGATGGCGTCGCCGGCCTCGTCGCCCTCCGCCACTATGACGATGAAACTCTTGTGCGCCCTGGCAAAAGACTTCTTGATCTTCTCAGCCAAAGCCGGCAGATTCGTCGGTGTCTCAGGGATCAAAACGGAGTCGGCGCCGGTGGCCACTGCAGCGGCCACCGCCAGCGCGCCGGAATGACGCCCCATGGTCTCCACGAAGAAAAGCCTGTGGTGCGACCTCGCGGTGTCCCTTATCTTGTCCACCGCCTCGACGATGGTGTTGAGCGCCGTGTGGAAGCCGATGGTGTAGTCAGTTCCGTACATGTCGTTGTCGATGGTGCAGGGCAGACCCGCGAAATGGATCCCCTGCTCCTGGCACAAGGCGGAACCTCCCCTGAAGGAGCCGTCGCCGCCCATGATGACCAGCGCTTCTATTCCGCGCCTTCTTACGTTCTCGGCCGCCTTGGCTCTGCCCTCAGGCGTCATGAACTCCATGCTCCTGGCCGTTCCCAGAACCGTGCCGCCCAGGGAGGAAAGCCCGGAGGCGTAAGTGCCCTCGAGTTTCACGAAGCGGTCCTCTATGAGGCCCTGGAGGCCGTCATGGACTCCGTAGATCTCCAGTCCCCTGGCCAGAGCCGTCCTGATGGCCGCCCTGATGCAGGGGTTCATGCCGGGGCAGTCGCCGCCGGAAGTCAGAATAGCGATCTTTTTAACTGCGTTTTCCATAGATCACACCCAGTTTTCCATTACGGAATTAACGGCGACCTTGATGACCGCCTTCACGATCGGCAAACTTTCGCCTTCGAAGACCCACATCTGGGAAGCGTGGGCTTCAAAAGGCGGAATAACGGCGATATGCCCAGGATCGAGTATCCCCGACTGGCAGGCCACGGCCCCGGCCTTGAAGAAGCCCAGGTCCTTCGTCTCGTCGTAGGGCGTATCCTCCCTTAATTCCGAGGGCAGATAACAGCGCACCAGCTCCATATTCTGCAAAACCGTCTGCACGTCTATGAAGCGATGGTGAACTTCCGGCCTCAGAAGCGCCGGATCCTTAGAGGAATATTCCTCCTTGTTGACGTACATGACGCCCGGGATGATCTCCGTCCTGCCCAAAGGGAGACCGGGGAGAAGTTCCAGAACTTCCCCCACCTTCTCCCAGATCTTCCTATCCCCCGGAAGGGAGGAAAGGATGGAATAATTGCCGAAATACATATTTTTTCTAATTTTAGGTGAGTAATAGTTTATTATACCAAAAAGAGGAACGCCCTTCGCGCCGCCCCACTTGACTTTCAGACAGGGTTGTAGTACACTTTTCGCTACTTAATTGAATCAAAGCGCCATTAGCTCAGCTGGTAGAGCAATTGACTCTTAATCAATGGGTCCTAGGTTCGAATCCTAGATGGCGCACCAATAATAAAAAAAGCCGCGGGTGACCGCGGCTTTTCCTTTTTCAGGCCAAAAACTCTTACTTGAAGAGCGGCGTCGGATACTTGCCGGCGTCCACCAGGGCCTGAATGTTTTTCTGAACGATGGGCTTGTCCTCGGGATAAGTGACGCCGAACCAGTTTCCGCTGGTGGCCAAACACTTCAGATGTCCCTTGCCGGCGCCGATGAGGTCGTTCACGGAAGTCGGGATGAGGTATTCGGACTTCATAGCCGTGCCTTCCTTTTCCAGGAAGGTCACGAAGCCTTCTTCCAGAAGCTTGAAGATGCCCGGCGTGAAGCCGAAGAAGTTCATGCTGGTGAGGTCCTGCAGACCCAGTTCACGCCATTCCTCGGCCTTGTTGCAGCCCTTGGCGTGGTCGCCGTCTTTCTGGATCTTGAACATCTCTTCAATACGCGTGAGGTAACCTTCTTCATCGGTGCGGCAGATGGCTCTCGTCACGCCGCCGTATTCGGATAGAACGTTGCAGAGCTTGTAGCCTGACATGCACCATTCGTTGGTGTTGGGATCGACCTTGGAAAGGTATTCGCCCACGATCTCATAGGATTCCGCGCCGTAGAAGTCGTCGGCGTTCACCATAGCGAAGGGCTCTTTGATGACGTTCCTGGCGGAAAGAATGGCGTGGCTCGTGCCCCAGGGTTTCTCGCGTCCTTCGGGGACCTTGAAGCCGGCCGGGATGTCGTTGAGATCCTGGAAGGCGTATTCCACCGGAAGCATATGAGCGTATTTGTTGCCGACTTTGACTCTGAATTCTTCCTCGAAGTCATGCCTGATGACAAAAACGATCTTGCCGAAATTGGCTCTGACGGCGTCAAAGATGGAATAGTCCATGATGACTTCCCCGGAGGGACCCATGGAGTCGATCTGCTTGAGACCGCCGTAACGGCTGCCCATGCCGGCCGCCAAAATAAGAAGAGTAGGTTTCATGCTTTCTCCTGTAAGATTAAAAAATAAACTAAACTGTCTTAAATTTTAGTCTTTTCCCCCCTAAGGAGCAAGTGCCGAACATATTGCGCCGAAAACCGCCTTCTGCTATAATTACCCCATCAATTAACCCAAAAAAGAAAGAAAACTTATGTACGAAGCCAGCGATCTCAAAAAAGGCATCAAAATCGAACTCGAAGGCGAACCCTACATCATCACCGACTTCGAATTCTCTAAGCCCGGCAAAGGCCAGGCCATCTACCGCGTCCGCATGAAAAATTTGCTGACCGGCTACTCCATCGACAAATCCTATCGTTCCAACGACAAGTTCCAGCCCGCCAACGTCAGCAACCTGAAGCTGCAGTACTCCTACTTCGACGGCACGAACTACGTCTTCATGGATCCCGAGACTTTTGAGAACTACTCCGTGAACGCCGATCTCATGGAAGACAAGAAGGACTACCTCATGGAGAACATGGAAGTGGACGGCACCCTCTACAACGAGATGGTCATCGACGTAACTCTCCCCTCCTTTGTGGAAATGAAAGTGATGAGATCCGATCCTGGCGTCAAGGGCGACACCGCCACCAACGCCACGAAGCCCGCGACCATGGAGACCGGCCTTGAGATCAAGGTCCCCCTCTTCGTCAACGAAGGCGACGTCATCCGTATCGACACAAGAACCGGCGAGTATCTCGCCCGCGTCTCCACGAAGTAAGGATGACCAATAAGTTCCAAAACTTAACGCGCCGCGCCGAGATCATTCGGGCGGCGCGTTCTTTTTTCCATCTGGAAGGTTTTTTGGAAGTCGAGACGCCCATTCTTACCGATGAGCCTCTCCCCGAAGCCAACATCGAGGCCATAAAGACTGAAAAAGGATTCCTCATCACGAGCCCGGAAGTCTATATGAAGCCTCTTCTGGCCCAAGGCGCCCCAAACATTTTCCAGATCACCAAATGCTTCCGCAAGAATGAACATGGCTCCCGCCACCGGGAGGAATTCACCATGCTGGAGTGGTACCGCGCCAACTCCGACTACGCGAAACTCAAAGAAGACACGATAAAGCTTATCCGTTTCATCGCGGAAGTCCTAAACACCCAGGCAATCGAGCGCGGGGATAGTGAAATAGACCTCTTTGCCAACTGGGAGGACGTCACAATAGACGAAGCCTATCGAAAATACGCCGGCCACCAAGTCCCCGAAGACGACTTCCAGTTCGACGAGGAGATGACGAGACTCATCGAGCCCAACCTCGGCTGGAACAAGCCGACCTTCCTTTCCGACTACCCCATAAAATACTGCCCCATGTCCGCCGCCTGCCAAAGCAACAAAAATCTTGGCCAGCGCTTTGAACTTTACATCGCGGGACTTGAGCTCGCCAACGGCTGCACGGAACTATCCGACTGGGAAAAGCAGCGCAAGAACATCGAAATAGAGCAGCAAAGAAGAGCGCAAAACAAAATGCAGCCCTATCCCCTTCCCGAAACTTTCCTCAAAGCCATGATGACCTTCCCGCCCGCCGCCGGCGCCGCCCTCGGCCTAGACCGCCTCGTCATGCTTTTCACCAGGTCAGACGACATCCAGGACGTCCTGACGTTTTAATTATTTAAATCTGCGTCCCGTTTCTGCTCTATCGCTCTTAGCATATCTCTTACGGATTCAAAATAAGCTTTCTTCGCTCTTAATATTCCTTCGTCGTAATCCCGCCATTTTTTGACTTCGTCTGCTGTCATGTATTTTTCATATTTTTTTAAAACACATGCCTCATAATTGTCGATTGCCATATAATAACCGCCTTCTGAAATGGAGCTGGCCGGAAAATGTTCATATTTTGTTGTGGCCGCTTTTTTATATAGTTCAAAGAAGTCGTTTTTAGCCTTTTCAAATTCGTCCTTTTTGTCGAATATCAAAGAAAGCGCCATGACCTTTTCATACAGTCCCATTCTTTCCAGATTGTGATCAGGATCCCTCTCCGCGTAGCAGAGTATCTGAAAACCGCAAAGAGGCAAATAAGTCTTGTCGCTCGGCACCGTTTCTATTTTTTCCCAGAATTCCTGAAACTTGAAATGGCCGTCCTTTTCACATTCCTTCAGGAAAGTCTCCTTCAAGCCCTTCACAATTGAGCCGTCAGCGTCTTTAAGATTCTCCATCGGAAAACTAACGAACTTCAGCCAATTGACCACAGATTGGGAAAGATCTCCCGACGGAATGATCTCCTTCCACAAAGGCAGCCATTCTTTGCTGTCTGTATGAGAATAATATGACCGTTCAAGGTCTATACACATGGCGCAGAATTTGTCACGTTCCTGGATCTTTTTGTTCAACTCATACCAAAGAGTATCGTTTCCTTTTTTCTCTTCAGCAAAGACAAGCGAAGCGAAAAAGAAAAAAGCAAGAAAAATTCCAAAACTAACTTGAAAAGCGAGACGTTTCATATGCAACTCCTCCTTCAACATTTTAGCATAAAATTGCTTACCTAAATTTAGGTAACTTAATTTTAGGTAAGCAGACGAGGGGCGATTTCTGTATAAAAAACGACCGGCGGCAAAATATCGCCGGTGTTTTTCATCTAAAGATTGAACATATTACTCTTTATTCACTCTTGTGTATCTCATATGACGCTGATGTGAGATATCTGGCGAAGAAAGGATCGCCTACAAAATACACGGCGTTCAGCCTTTCACAATAGCCTTTCGCAATAAGTTTTAAAAGCGCGCCGTGAACAGTCGAAGATTGTCCGAGCCCAAATCTTTGCCGATAGGCCTCGTCAAAACAGTCGGTCGGCGAAATGGCGAGAGCGGAAAGAAGGCGTCTTTGGGCTCCAGAGAGTTCTTCAAGTATGATCTCGTACTGTTCGCGTTTCATATCAACAAGGCTCATAGCGGCAGTATCGACATCTTCCGGAACGACTTTTTTCCCGCCTCTAGCCAAAACGGTTTCGTATATTTCCGAAGAGAGAGCCTGCACATAGTACGGAATGTTCTGTGATAATTCCAACACTTTGTCTATGGTTTCCTTCCCAATCGTGATCTCTACGGAGGCGAACCTATCCGCGACGAAGCGGCGGCTTTCCTCCACAGGCGGCTTGTCCAGATGGAGAATGCGGGCCGAATTATAAAAAGGCCGAGCATGGTCGCTGAACATCCTTTGAAGCATGTGCGTCTTTGAGCCTAAAAACACGTAACGTACGGAATCATGATGCTGGATGCAGCCGCGGAACACGCCTTCAAGAGGTATGCCGCCGGACCATGAAGCTATCTCCTGGAATTCATCGAAGATTATGACGAAGGTTCTTTTTCCTCCCGCGACCTTTTCTGGTAGATCCAGAATATTCTCAAGATCATCACCCGAAAATCTTCTGGCTGTAAAATCCAGTTCAACCGTCGGCTTTCCGCTCTCGTCCACAGTGAATTTTGGGCGAAGACCGGAGAGACAGCTGCCGATAAGACGAATGATCTTATCCGTGGCGCTTTCCGCCGCGTAAACCGCTGAAGCGTATTTTTCGCAGAAACTCTCAATCGAATCGATCTTCATCATGTCGAAATAAAGACACGTGAAGCCATCGTCAGCCCATTTTTCAATGACCTTCTTAACCAAAGAAGTTTTTCCATACCTTCTGGGCGCATAGAGGACGACGTTTGAAGAGCCTCCGGCTATTATGGAATAGAGCTTATCGCCGTCGATGGTGCGGTCGTAATACTGGTCGCCCGTTACAGCGCTTCCAAACTTGAACGGATTTGACATTCTTTTCATAATTCCTCGAACCATTTGCTTACCTAGTTTTAGGTAACTTAAATTTAGGTAAGTATATCATATCTTATATTTACAAGCAATATAGTGCTTACCTAAATTTAGGTAACTTAATTTTAGGTAAGCAGACGAGGGGCGATTTCTGTATAAAAAACGACCGGCGGCAAAACGCCGCCGGCCGTTTCACATTATTTGAGCTTGTTTTTTATTCCAGAACCAGAACGACACGGAAGCCTGTATAAATATCGCGTTGAGAGTCTGTGATAAAACTTCTCTTTGCTGATCGACAAGCATATGCATAATCTATGCAATGACCTCCACGAGTAACACGAATAAAATTAGCGGTAGGAGCTCCCTTGGGATCAATTTCATCTCCCTGATACGCTCCATAATAATCCAAACACCATTCCCTTACATTTCCATGCATATCATATAATCCCCAGGCATTAGGACGATATTTCCCAACTTTGGCAGTATTTCCGTTAGAATTGTATTCGTAGCAGCCAAGCTTGGCAAGATCTCCGCTAATATAAATAGGTGGTTTAAGGTTGCTGCCGTCATTAAACTCAGAAGTCGTGTTGGCCCTGCAGGCATACTCCCACTGCGCTTCTGTAGGAAGATCAAAATCCATGTTTGTTTTTTTGCGAAGAATGCCAAAAAAAGAGCCTTCGTCAACTTCGTTGTTTCTCGGCCAGTTTCCGGATCCTCTGATCATACGGTAAGAAACACAATCAGCAGGATGTGTCATATTATTGTTATAGTTAGTATTAGATCCTGTAATTAGGATATACTGCCTCTTCGTTGTCTCAAAAACTCCTATATAAAAAGATTTCGTCAGTGTTACTTCGTGCAGTATCTCATCATCAGACCTTCCACGTTCTCGTTCCAACGAACCCATATAGAATTTGCCTGCCTCGATCCTTCTCAAAACCATTTTTGTGGTCTTGTATTCATCAGTCCAGCCGCCTTCCGGTACACTATCGAGATAGCTTACGGCAAAATTCGCAGCATTGGTCCCGCCGGAGATATCTATTACCATATAAAGGTTGGTGCTCTGTTCAATAGCCTCCACTTTAATTTTGAAATTATCCCTGATCCAACTGTTGAAGTAATCGCTGGGCGTCCAAAAACTTTTATGCTCTCCTGAGCCAGCAACTATTCCGTTTGCTCCTTCGCCACTGATCGTTCCGTATTTCAAAAGATTGAAAACCACCTGACCGTCGCTAGTTGAACCGTAAAAACTGACTTTAAAAGTCGGATCAATGCTGTCTGAAGCAATGTTGTAATTGATAATAACGCTTCTGTCAAAAGGCCACATCTGCATACAACTGACCTTGGTTACCTCAGTCTCGGCAGAAAGACCTAAAGCCCCCAAAACAAGGGAAATCGTTATCATCGCTAAAATATTCATGCGTCTGCGGACATAAAAAAGCACAGCTAATCCAAGCAAAAACAAACCTGCCGGTTCAGGCAGAATCGTGACGATTCGTTCAAATCGCTTAACTTCAGAGTCGCTTTTTATGATTTCTGCTAAGAGGTAGGTATCGTCGGTTGGCAAATATTTGAATTCATCGGCAGTATAGTCCCAGAAAATAAATCCTTCGACAAACTGATTCGGCTGGCTGGAAAACACTTCGGCAACAATATTGGTGTCGTTCTTATCTGTTGCCAAAATGGTTAAAGAAACGGGCGTTCCCTCCGCCATCGCGCTGCTGTAGGGCAAAGGATCCGTCGGGTTTAAAACAATTGCCTCTTCTGTGATTTGGCCTCCGTTAAAATGAAAATCATCGGACCATATCGCATTATAAGCCAAAAGCGTGTTGGAAAAAAACAGGCACGCAAAAAACAAAAAGGCAAGGTATCTTTTCATAAAACTGATTCCTCTTTTGTCAATTAACTCTCTTTGTTAAAATAATATCAAATAATCAAAGATCTTTCAGGATCTTGTAATAGCCTGTTTTTCGCGAACCCACTCTCTCAATATATCCGGCTTCCTTTAACGCGGCAAAACCGTTGTCTATCGTGGTCTTTCCGAGTTTCAGTTTCTCCATTACATGTGTATCATATCATATATGGGTAATAAAGTGGGTATATAAAAAAGCCGGCGGCAAAACGCCGCCGGCCGTTTCACATTATTTGAGCTTGTTTATTCCGGGATCAAAGCCACGCGGAAGCCGTAGTGGCTGTCGTAATCAGCCGGTCTGATGTTGATCCTGTACGCCGACCGGCAAAAGTACGCGCCGTTATCGAAGCTGCCGCCGCAAAGAACGCGGCGAGCGCCTTAGCTCGGCCCAGCCGGGTCAGTCGCGTCGCCCTTATATTCAGAAGGATTGCTGCCCGGGATCGTCATCGTCGTCATCAGACACAGTCAAAGCCACGCGGAAACCGACGAATTCATAGCGGTCATTCGGGCCGTTGCCGGCTCGGAACGCCGATCGGCATTCGCCCGCAGGGTTGGCTTGTGAACCGCCGCGCATATGGCGGCTGGTACCTTCGGCGGCGCCCACCGGATCCGTGACCGGATCGCTGGTATAGCTTCCGGGGTCCCCCCACCAATCCAGACACATCTCCCAAACGTTGCCGTGCATGTCGTAGAGGCCCCAGTAGTTCGGCAGATACGAACCGACCGTGGTGTGAAGATCATCGTAGCCGCCCTTACCATCTTTACCGTTTTTACTATAGCGGCCAAGTTTGTCCAAGTTTTCGTCGTGATAGGCCTCTTTGCTGGCGTCGGTGTTGTTGTTCCAAGCCTTGAACGTTCCGGCCCGGCAGGCATATTCCCACTGGGCTTCCGTGGGAAGGTCGAAAGTTTTGGATGTCTTCGCGCGCAGCTTGCCCATGAAGGAGTCCTCGTCCACGTCGTTGTTGGCCGGCCAGGCGGAGCCTTTTTCCTTTCCTCTGATCATGTTATAGGTAATGGCCTCAACAGGTCTCATGTCGCCTTTGTGACCTGAGGGATCGCTGCCTGTGATCATTTTGTACTGTTTCTGAGTAGTCTCAAAGACGCCAATGTAAAAATCTTTTGTTAGCGTGACCTCATGCTGGATCTCATAATCTTTTCTCCAACTTGATTCATATTGCGGAGAGCCCATCGTGAAGGTACCGGCCTTAACCCTTCTCAGAACCATCTTGGTAGTCTTGTATTCGTCTGTCCACCCGCCTTCCGGCACGTCCTTGAGGTAGCTTATGGCGCCACTCTCGAGATCGATCACCATATAAAGGTGTTTCGAAATTTCCACCGCCTCGATTCTGACCATCAGATGATTTACGGAATGTGTGAAAACATCATCCGGACGCCAGATCGCTTTGTATTTGCCCGGCCCGGGAAGCGTTCCCACACCGTCTCCGGATAATGACCCCAACGAGAAAAGGTTGAAGGGCCACGAGCCGTCATCATGTACGGAGCCGTAGAATTTCACCTGCAGCAGAGAATCGGAATCGCATTCCAGCGTATAGTTTATGATGACGCTTGTGTCAAAGGGCCACATCTGCATGCCTTTGACTTCCGTGACGGTGCATTCAGCCTGAGCGCTCAAAGCGCCGACTAAGATCAGCGCGGCGATCGCAAGCAGGCTCTTTACTCGTTTGCGCAAAAAGAAAACCGCGATAAGACCAAGAAGCAAAAATCCCGCGGGCTCCGGCAGTATCGTCACGTCCTTGGTGAAGACCTTTGTCTCCTTGTCGCTCACAACAGTCTCGGTCAGGCGGTAGGTGTCGTCTATCGGGAAATCCTTGTAGATCTTGTCGGTGTATTTCCAAACGACGGTTCCTTCCACCGGGGTAGCGGAATCATCCTCGAAGATGCTTGCTGTTATTTTAGAGTCGCTCGTATCTTTCACCGTGATCGTCAAAGACTTCGGCTCGCCAATGGCCATGGCGCTGCTGTAGGCCAGCTTGTCCGTTGGCTTCAAAACGATGTTATCTTTGATCTTTCCCCCGCAGAAATCGAAGGGCTCGGACCAGGGTGAAGTGTCGGCCAAAAGCGCGCCCGCGCAGACGAGCGCCGCCAGAACAGTGAAAGCTAATAATTTTTTCATAATCCCCCTTGGGTAAATTGTAACAATATGCTTATATTCTAACAAAAACGACCGGCCGCGGAATGCGGCCAGTCGCTTAATAACATTAATCGTCTTTCAGGATCTTATAGTAGCCTTTCTTCCTTGAGCCCACTCTCTCGATGTAGCCGCTGTCCTTCAAAACAGAGAAGCCGTTGTCCACGGTGGTCTTTCCGAGGTAAAGTGTTTCCGCCACCAAAGCCTTAGTAATGCTTGGGTTTTCCTTTATCAGCGCCAGGATCTTTTGCTGCGTCTTGGACAAAGGTTTCTGCTTGTTTTTGCTCCCGGATCTCTCCCCCATCACGTTGATCCAATTGAAGGGGATCTTCACCACTATGGCGTTCTCCAGGAATTCATAGGCTTTCTTGCCGTAGGCTTTGACGATCGTGGGAACGCCTCTGCCTGTCCGCTCGCTTATATGTAGCTGCAAGAAGAGATCGGATAGCTTTTTGTTTACCGGGACGGATACCCCGGAATAAAATCCTTCCATTGTCTGTTCAGGCGCGAGCGTACCTCTCGATAATATCTCTATCCTGTCGGAAAAAACCGTGATCATCGGCTCGTTCTTCGTAACCCAGGCGTTGTGCACGAACGCGTTTACGACCGCTTCCCTAAAAGCCTCGCTCTCGAACAAAGGCACTTCCTTTCTCTCCACCACGCGATCCCTTTCGTCCGCCTGCATAACGTTCAGGACATCTCCGTAACGAAGAATGTCGTCCAGAGTATAAAGCAAGCACTGGTTGCCGAATTCCCTAACCGCGAACATCATGTCTGCTTTCGTCTTGCCCGAGAAAAGCGCCACCCTTATAGACATATGGGAATTGTCGGACAAAAGCTGTGCCAGAATATTGTACTTGCCGTCTTCCGTCAGCAAACCGAGATTACGCTTGAAAGTTGTCCGATTTAAGGGAAGTCCTTTCGCGCCGTAATAAATAAACAGTTTCTCAAAAGTCAGGTCCTGGTAATCGGAGGGCGTGTTCTCCATTGTCGGGAATCCCGTTCTGAGAATTTGAAACAAGAAGGATTCTTTTTCAGGATACTTCCTAATCTTCTCTTTGCTCGAGCCAATGCGTATGAATCTCTCATCGTTGAAACTTAAGGGAGAGATTTTGGCCGCGGGGATCGTCAGCAGAACGACGCGCTTGCCGTCGATAACAGTTTCGTCGAAACTGAAATTATTTTCCGGATACAGCTGTCTGGCCAAAAAATGCTTCAATGGTTCACCTTTGACCTCGCTGTTCGGGTCAAAAGTCGTTCCTTCCACTTCATGCGTCTTATTGCTTATTCCCCAGACTAGATAGCCGTTTTTGCGTCCCTCGTAGGCGGCGCTGTTGGCGAGAGCGGATATGTATTCCCCTATCTCCTTGGCGTTAGACCAATTCAGCTTAAAATCGAACCATTCGCGCTCACTTTCGTAAGCCCTAAGCTCGTTTATGATCTCAACAGTTTTCTTCATGTTTTTACCCATCGTGTATTATTTATTACCCATGGGTATTATATCACACATGGGTAATAAAAGCAAACGACCGGCCGCGGAAACGGCCGGTCGTTTTTAATGCGCCCAACGCTCAACTTCGTTTTAAGGGACCAGAACTACGCGGAAGCCGTAGCGGCTGTTGACCCGCGACGGAATGCCGTTGAACCGGACCGCCGAGCGGCAATTGCACGCGCTGCCGTAGTAGCTGCCGCCGCGAAGGATGCGGTAAGTACCTGTGGTAGCTCCTGCCGGATCCGTGACCGGATCGCTGGACCAGCTTTCGCTGTCATCCCACCAATCCAAGCACCATTCCAAAACATTACCGTGCATATCGTACAATCCCCAGGCGTTTGGCAGATATGAACCTACAGCGGTATGCTGCGTATAGCCTCCCTTCCCGTCGCTGTGGTTATATTCATAACGACCTAGTTCATTCAAATTTTCGTCTTCATCATCGTTAGTAAGATTCGTCCCGTTGTTGAGAGCGGTCGTCGTTCCCGCTCTGCAGGCAAACTCCCACTGGGCTTCCGTGGGCAGGTCGAAATCAGCGCCCGTTTTCGCGCGAAACTTACCGAAGAAGGAATCCTCGTCTACTTCGCCGTTGGCCGGCCATCCCGCGCCCTTTCCCGTTCCGCGGATCATATTGTAAGGAACGCTGTCCACCGGTCTCATGTCGCCTGTATATTCCGAAGGATTGCTGCCTATGATCGTTTCATACTGCTTCTGGGTGGTTTCGAATACGGCTATGTAAAAATCCTTGGTAAGCGTGACATCATGCTGGACTTCATCTTTGTATCTTCCCAATTCATCTTCCGGCGAGCCCATGGTAAATTTTCCGGCCTCAACTTTTCTCAAGACCATTTTCGTGGTCTTGTACTCGTCTGTCCAGCCGCCTTCCGGCACATCGCCGAGATAGCTTATGTCGCCGCTCTCGAGGTCGACCACCATGTATTTTTCCTCATTTATTGTCAAAGCCACACGGAAGCCGTAGCGCTCGTCCTCTTCCGAGGGATCTTCGCGCATCCTGGAAGCGGAACGGCAATTCTCGGCGTCGTAGTCGTAGGCGGCGCCGCGGCGGACGCGGTATCTGCCGGTGGTCTGCCCCACCGGATCGGTCTCGTCGCCAGCGTAATCGCCGTACCAATCCAGGCACCATTCCCAGACGTTGCCGTGCATGTCGTAGAGGCCCCAGGCATTCGGGAGATACGAGCCCACGACGGTATGCTGCGTATAGCCGCCCTTGCCGTCGTCGCGGTTATAATCATAACGTCCGAGCTTGTTCATGTTCCCGTCTCGGTAAATGTTGGTGATGTTGGAACCGTTGTTCCAGGACGTTGTCGTTCCGGCCCGGCAGGCGAACTCCCACTGCGCTTCCGTGGGAAGGTCAAAATCAGCCCCCGTCTTCGCGCGGAGTTTGCCCATAAAGGAATCCTCGTCGACCTCGCTGTTGGCGGGCCAGCCTTTGCCTTTGCCAGCCCCTCTTATGGCGTAGTAATCGACATCCTCCGCCGGTCTCGTTTCGCCGACGTAATAGGACGCATTGGTGCTGGTAATAAGCTCATACTGCTTTTGGGTGGTCTCGAAGACGCCGATGTAAAAATCCTTGGTGAGGGTGACTTCGTGCTGGACTTCGTCCTCCCTGCGGCCCAATTCATCCTCGGGAGAGCCCATAGTGAATTTTCCAGCCTTGACTTTCCTCAGGACCAATTTTACGGTCTTGTAAGTGTCTGACCAGCCTCCCGGCGGCACATCGCTAAGGAAGCTTGTCTCGCCGTTTGTGAGGTCAACTACCATATAAGTATCTTCGGAGGGAGGAACGACAGATTCCGACACCTCGACGTTGATCTTCATTTTTCTTGGCTGGGTCTTGTAGAAACTCTCGTCCGGCATCCAGAAGGTTTTGTATTTGCCGGCCCCGAGAAGCGTGCCATCGGCGCCGTCCTTCGATAATGTCCCCTTCTCGCCAAGTTCGAAAACAGTTTCGCCGTTGTCGAAGGAGCCGGAGAATTTCACCGCCAGCGGAGCCACGGAATCGCTTTCCACCGTATAGTTGATGATGACGCATCTGTCGAAGGGCCACATCTGCAGGCAGGAGACATCCGTTACGGAGCTTTCCGCCTGAGCACCCAAAGCGATCAGCGCAAGAACAGCCACGAGGCTCTTAGCGCGTTTGCACAGGAAGAAAACCGCAACTAAGCCCAAAAGCAGGAATGCCGCAGGCTCCGGCAGTATGTTCACCTTCCTAGTCAAGACCTTTGTTTCCGTGTCGCTCACGATAGTCTCGGTAAGGAGATAGGTATCGTCCGTCGGAAGATCCTTGTATTCCCCGGTTTTGTAATTCCAGACTGTCGTACCCTCCACCGGTTTCGCGGAATCATAAATGAAGATATTGGCTGTCACTTCGGGATCAGCAGTATCCGTTGCCGTGATCGTCAAAGACTTCGGCTCCCCCTCGGCCATGGCGCTGCTGTAGGCCAAATTATCCGTTGGTTGCAAAAGGATCGCTTTCTCCGTGATCTCGTTTCCGTCAAAATCAAAATCATCGGACCAGCGTGAGGAGTCCGCCATAAGCGCGCCCGCACAGGCAAACGCCGCCAGGATGGTGAAGGCTAAGAGTTTTTTCATATGTTATTGGGGGTGAATTATGAAATTTATTTTTGCAATATTACGATCGTTCTTTACAAAAACATAGCCATATACAATGGCAAATGGATTATGTCGTCCTTTAGCATGACGTCTTTGGTGTAAAGAATGAATGTTTCTCCGATGCGCTTCTTGAATTTTTTCTTGAATTTATCAAGAGACAAGTGTGAACGGTAATTTCCACTTTTTACCTCCACAGGGCATATCTTGTCTCCGCGGCGGATCAGGAAATCGATCTCTATTCTGTTTTCGGCGCTGCTAAGGTCGTAGCGGGAATAGAAGAAGAGCTTTCTCTCGTTACAGGAAAAAGCCTGCGCGACGTAATTCTCCATGATCATTCCCTCGTTTATGTAAAGGTCTCCGGAATACACTTCGCTGTATATGCTGCTCTCCGTGTACGAGCGGTCTCCCAGCGTCTGCGAGATCATCAGTCCGGTGTCCAGAAGATAGACTTTTAAAGTTGAGTCGTCCTCGCTCAGGGAAAGAGCGACGCTGGGATCAGTGGCGTTGTACGCTATGTTAGCGACTTTCGCCTCGTCGAGCCAAAGAAAGGCTTCCTCGTAATTCCTGTATCTGGCCTCTTTTTCCAAAGAAGCCAAGGAATATTTCTTTTCCTTTTTGGAAAGCTGACCGGGAATGCCGTCGAAAACTCGCCTGACCTTCGCGGCGTCTTTTCCGGCGTATTTGGCAATATCGTTGTGGTATAGTCTGAGAATAGATCTTTTCACCATATCGACTTCGCCAAGATTTCGCGTCTCGATAAACTTATCGACAGCTTGCGGCATGCCGCCCACCAGAAGATATTCCCGGAAGCGGTGCATAGCCGTTTCATGGAAACTTCTTCCCATAGGACGTCTTTCCTCGAAAGCCTTTTTGATGGCGGGAAAAGTGACCTTGTCCCCTATCGCCCATAAGTATTCCTCAAAGTCCATCGGATACATTCCAATGGCTTCTTCCTCCGACGGGATGGTGATATCCTTCACGTTCATCCTTATGGAAATAAGCGAACCGGTCTCTACGTAATCGTAGCGTCCGTCCCCCACAAGCGCTTTCAATAGTTGCCTGGCCTCGGGACAGCGCTGCACCTCGTCGAAGACGATCAAGGTTTCTCTTTCGTGCAAAACGACATTATAGGCGAAGGAAAGCTCGTTGAAAAAAACGCTCAGATCGTCAGGATGGTCAAGGATGGCTGAAAGCACTTTTTTGTTCGGCTTCATGAAGTCCACGATAACGTAAGACTTGTATTCGTTTTTACCGAATTCTTCAACAATAGTGCTCTTGCCAACGCGTCTGGCTCCCTCTATCAAAAGGGCGGATCTGCCTTTGGATCGGCGCTTCCATTCGAGGAGTTTTTCATAGATCTTTCTCTTAAAAAGCATAATTATCTCCTATTTTGCGACTATTGTAGTATTTACAACTTAAAAAGTCAATACTCTTGCACGTTTTTAAGAGGTCAGAGATGGCTGAATTTACACGTTTTTAAGAGGTCAGACAAGGCCAAATTTACACGTTTTTAAGACTTAAATAACAAAACGACCGGCCGCGGAACACGGCCGGCCGCTTTGGATTGCCAGAAGCCGATTCTATTCCAAG
Source organism: bacterium (assembly GCA_017554565.1). Lineage (GTDB taxonomy): Bacteria > Auribacterota > UBA3054 > UBA3054 > UBA3054 > UBA3054. The sequence goes on along the minus strand of JAFZID010000129.1, from coordinate 4,858 downwards.
ACCAGAACTACGCGGATGCCGGAGTCGTTGTTGTAGTTGTCGGTGCGGCTATAGCGGCTCCGGTAAGCCGAGCGGCTTTCTTTCGGATAGAAATAGTAGCTGCCGCCGCGAAGGATGCGGTAAAAGCCCGTTTCGGGGCCCTTGGGATCGGTGACGGGATCTGCCGCCATGTTTTCACTGTACCAATCCAGACAGTACTCCAAGGCATTGCCGTGCATGTCATAAAGGCCCCAGGCGTTCGGAAGATAGCAGCCGACCACAGTCGTGTACTCGTAGCCGCCTTTGCCGTCCTTCATGTTGTGATAGACTCGGCCAAGCTTGAACATATTGCCGTCGTCAAATTCGTTGGTGATGTTCGTGCCGTTGTTCAAAGCCGTGGTCGTTCCGGCTCTGCAGGCGTATTCCCACTGCGCTTCCGTAGGCAGATCGAAAGCCTTTCCTGTTTTCGCGCGAAACTTCCCGAAGAAGGAATCGTCGTCGACTTCGCTGCTGGCAGGCCAGGTAGCCCCTTTATTCCTCCCTCTTATGGCGTCGTAGGAAAGCTGTTCCACGGGCCTCAGATCACCCTTATAGTAGGAGGGATCGTCGCCCGTGACAATAGCGTACTGCTTCTGAGTCATCTCGAAGACGCCGATATAAAAATCTTTGGTGAGCGTCACCTCGTGCTGCGTTTCCGCTTCTTCCCTGCCGAATTCGTTGGTGGGAGAGCCCATGACGAATTTTCCGGCCGGGACCTTTCTCAAGACCATCTTCGTGGTCTTGTAGGTGTCCGACCAGCCGCTCTTGGGAACAGCCTTAAGATAAGTTATTTTCCCGCTTGACAGATCAACGACCATATAGTCGCCTTCCGTCACGTCATCGTCATCCTTCTCGTAGTTCGCCACGGTGAATTTCTTGGCCTTGCTCCAGGCGGAATAATAATCAAGGCCGTCCACCTTCTTGTAGGAACGCAGACACACCTGGTAGGTCACGTTGGGCTCAAGCTCCAATAATTGGGCGCTTGAAGACTGCTCACCGGCCACTTTCAGGCTGCCGGATTGAGAAGCGTCGGGAGCCACATATTGAAGCTCGTAGCCGTCGACACCCGCGGAGGGCTTCCAGGTCGCCTCGAAGCCAGATTCGACGGATTTAAGTTTCTTTATTTTCACCGGCGGCGGAATGATAGTGAATTCCCCCACCGCCGTGCCGGTATATTTCCCCGCGCCGGTCGCCACCGCTCTGGCGGTGCCTATTTGATCGTTGTTCTCATAGGAAAGCGTATATTCCTTTTTTTGCTTCAAAGCCTTGGCGCCTCCGCAATAGACTTTCGCGGAGGGCTTCAGAGCTTTGCCCTTGAAAACGAGCACGTCCTTTTTCAATACGACCGAGCCGTTCGCACTCAGATCATTGTCGGAGGAATCCTTGACGTCCGCAAAAATGGCGCTTGAAATCGCAAGCGATGCCAAAAGCAAAGCGGCAATTAGTTTTTTCATAGTTTCGCCTGGTTCAATTTGAATATTTAAATGGGCCGCTCATCCAGAATGCGGGAGCGGGCAGTCAATTCGTGTTTTTCAGTGGAAAAATTTTATCAAAGATATATTAGGAAGACAAGGAATTTTGCAGTTTCCTGTCTTGGCCAAGAATTCTGTCAGAACTCTACGCCGCCGATGTATTTCATGCCAACGAGCATGACTTTGGTGATGAGCATTCCGAAATAGCGCCAGACAGGGGTGTTGATGAGGACGATCATGATAATGAAGCTCGCCATGCTTATCCTGCCGTAATATTTCCTGATATTGTAGGGCAGGAAAGCGAAAAGCAGATGCGAGCCGTCAAGAGGCGGAATAGGCAGAAGGTTGAAAAGGCAGAGCATGATGCTCATGCCAGCCATAGGGATAATAAGATATTGGAAATAGATCCCCGCCTGCTGCTCAGGAATGAAAGTTAGCAACCTGATGATCAGCAAGGTTACGATAAAAAGGATCAGGTTGGAGAAGGGGCCGGCCAGGGAGACCAGGATATCGTCTCTTCTGGGGTGTTTGAAATATCTGGGATCCACAGGGACGGGCTTCCCCCAGCCCACCAGCATGAAGGCGCCGGGGGTGAAGATATTGATGAGCGGGATAATGAGCGTTCCCCAGAGGTCAATGTGAGGGATCGGGTTTAGGGATATCCTGCCCAAATTTTTGGCGGTGTCGTCGCCGCACCAATGGGCGGCCAGGGCGTGGGCGCTCTCGTGCCAGGCGATGTTGAAGAGCAGGATCCCGAAGGATATGACCTTGGGCAAAAGATCTTCCATCAGCTGATCTTGGCTAAGAGCTCTTTGGCCAAAGCGCGGCCGCTTGAATAAGCCTCGAGAAGCTTCTCCTCGTCGGGTATCATCTTGGCCTGGACATTGGGAACGACCAAGGGAATGCCGGCCTTTTCAAAATAGCCCTTCAATTCGTCGAAGGCCAGAAGGTTCCAGCCGTAGGAGCCGAAGATGGCGCCCAGGATGTTTTGGGGCTTCAAGCCCTTGATGTATGTGAAGCAATCAGCCACCGTCGGGAAGATGCCGTTGTTCATGGTGCAGGAGCCGACGGCAAGCGCGCCGGCGTTCATGAGTTCCCGCATGACCTCGGAGCGGTCGGTGCTTTTGAGGCAGATGACTCTGGGGACGCAGCCCTCCGATTCCACGCCCTCCGCAAAGGCGGAGGCCAGCTCCTGGGTGCTGCCCCACATGGTGTCGTAAACGATGACGACCTTCTTCGTGAAGGGCTGGGCGACGTAGTTGTCGTACCAGGAAAGAACTTTTTCTATGTCCTCCTTGGTTCGCCAGACGGGGCCGTGATCGGGAGCGATCATGGAGACCGGAAGATTCAGGGCCTTGAACTTGTTTAAGGTCGCGCCAACCATCTTGGCGTAAGGAAGGACGATGTTGGCGAAGTATTTGTCGGATTCTTTTTGCAGGAGCGCAGGGCAGTTCTCATCGGCGAAAAGTTTCGCGGTGGCGAGATGCATGCCGAAGGCGTCCTGAGAGAAGAGGAGCTGGCGCTCGTTGAGGTAAGAGAACATGCTGTCCGGCCAGTGGATCATCCTGGTCTCCAGGCAGGTCAGATGGAAGTCGCCGAGATCTATTGTGCCCTTGTCAGGGACGGCTTCGGCGTTGACTTCGCCGTGGAAAAGATCTTGGATCGCTTTTACGCCCATGGGAGAAGCGTAAACTTTCTCAGGGTTGGCAAGCTTTATCATTTCGGGAAGACAGCCGGTGTGATCCAGCTCGGCATGGTTGGAAACGATCACGTCGATCTTTTTTATGTCCGTAACGGAAGAGATGCGACATAGCATCTCTTCCATGTACGGGCGCTTGACCGTGTCGATGAGAGTCGTCTTTTCGCCGATGATGAGGAAAGCGTTGTAGGTGGTGCCGCGTTCCGTTTTGTAGCCGTGGAAATCGGCGAGCTGCCAGTCGATGGCGCCCACCCAGTAAACGTTCTCCGCTATTTTTTTAGCGTTGAAAGGCTTGGTCATCTGTCTTCTCTTTGGTTTGCGATTTTATTTTTGGGGATTGATCTCGATGAGCTCGACGTCGAAGATGAGGGCCGCGCCGCCGGGAATGTCAGATCCCGCGCCCCTGTCGCCGTAGCCGAGGTCGGAGGGAATGAAGAAACGGTACTTGGAACCCACGGGCATGAGCTGCAGTCCTTCCGTCCAGCCTTTGATAACTCCGTTCAAGGGGAAGGAAATGGGTTCGCCGCGCTTGTAGGAGCTGTCGAACTCCGTGCCGTCCACGAGCGTGCCGGCATAGTGGACTTTCACCGTGTCGGTGGCTTTCGGCTTGGCGCCTTCGCCTTCCTTTATGACCTGGTACTGCAAGCCGCTTTCAGTCACTTTGACGCCTTCTTTCTTGGCGTTTTCTTCCAGGAACTTCTTGCTCTCCGTCTTGACGGCTTCCGCTTTGGCCTGGGCTTTGGCCTGGGCTTTCGCGTCCATAGCTTCCATGACGGCTTTGCGTTCGCCCTCGTTCAGGCGGGGCTCTTTGCCTTCCTTGGCGTCGTTGATGCCGGCTAAGACCTCGTTCTTGTCAAGCTCGTCGATGCCGTTGGCGGAAAAGTTTTTCCCGATCTGATAGCCTGTGACATAGCTGAGAACGCCTTTCTCATCCTGGAAATCCTTTTCGCCTTCCGTCTGCATGTGGGTCATGAAAGCGCCGTGCTGGGCTTTCAGCTCCTCCTGCTTGACGCCCATCGGCTTTTTGGCAAAACCGTCGGAATAGCCTTCCAAAAGCTTTTCGGGAGCGAGAAGCAGTTTGTATTTTTTGTTGCCGGTGAAGATCTCATAGCCGAAGGAGTAGGAAAAGTCTTTCATGGAAATCTCAGTCTTGGGGGTTGCGGTTTCAGCGACGGCCTCGGCGGCGGCTTCAACGGGTGTGGTCGCCTCGTCGGCGCTTAGGGTAAGGGCTCCTAATAAGAGGGTGGAAATTGCCAAAAGGTAAAGTTTCATATTGGTCCTTTTCATTTAACTTTGATTAAAGAATCGAAGTAGCCTTCCGGCTTCTCGAAGCCAAGGAGCGCAAGAAGCGTGGAAGCGATGTTGCCAAGCCCCGGCTTGTTGCTGGTCTCGGCGAGTTCGTAGCGCGCGGTGTCGGGGCCGGCGATGACGAAGGGGACCGGATTCAGGGTGTGGCTGGTAAGCTGTTTGTATTGTCCGCCGGCGCCCATTTCCGGTTCGCCGGTCTTTTTGTTGCAGGAGATCATCTGCTCGCAGTTGCCATGGTCAGCCGTGAGGACCAGGGTGCCGCCTTTCTCTTTCACGGCGGCATAGATCATGGCCACGGCCTCGTCAACGGCCTTCACGGCCTCGGTGGCCGCCGCCATGGAGCCCGTGTGGCCGACCATGT
>JAFZID010000128.1 GCA_017554565.1 bacterium | reverse complement strand
TCCTGCCGTCCCATCTGTATTGGCCCGTGATCTCGCCCTCCGCCATGTAGGGAGGGTCGAAATTTTCATAAAAGAAGACCTTGCCGGAACCGGCCCTCACTGTCACGACGCTCTGCCCGAACGCGCCCAGATCCACAATGAGCTTCGTCTTGTAATAGCCGTTGGTCATAAGGGAGCGGTCCAAAGCGATCTCCAGTTCGCAAGCGGAGGAGCAGACGCCGTTGGTGCCTTGGAACGCCAGCCATTCCGGACTGTCCAGGGGCGTTACGGAATAGTTGAAGTAGCCGCCGCCGTCGTTGGCGATCACAAGGAGCTTGCTGCCCTCCTCCGGGGAATATTCCAGAATGTCCGCGCTGACTTTGGGAACGGGGTCGTAGAGGCTTTCATAGGCCGCCTCGACGTCGTCGATGGGGGCGCATTTAGGGGCCGCTCCGCCGAAGACGCCGACGCCGAAGTAATCGGCATTGACTTCGTCAAGCACAAAATTTTCCGGCGTATTGGTCACGCTGTTCACAATGACGTTCATGAGCCTGCGGCCGGGATACGAGATGTTCATCTCGATGGGCGTGAAATTCTGGTCGCCTATCCCGCCGACGCCGTATTCGTAAGAATCATTTTTGAAATAGAAGGTCCCGCCGTTGCGGTAACAGTAGAGCGCCCTGCCGTCTTCGCCGTCGCCCAGCATAACGCCGGCCATGTTGTAGGAAGATTTTATCTTAAAGCGGATCCTCAGCACGCCGGAATCGGTAAAGACCGAAGGCTGCGTTCCCATAGGGATCCAGAGGCCGGAATCCTCGCCCCATCCGCCTTCGAATTTATAAACGGAAAGGCACTTGGTCGTAATATTCGTGATGTCGTAAGTGTACTTGTCCCTGTAATCTTCCTGGAAGCACTTCAGATCATCCCGTTGAGCGAAGAAGTCTCCCTCTTCGTAACTTTCGAAATCCTCGCTGAAGAAGACTGTCGGTTCGGCGGATAAGCCGGCGGCAAAAGCCAGCAAAACAAAAAACAGAAGCGTTTTTTTCATGGCGGCGCAAGTTTGGTTGTTTACTGTCTAATATTCTAATATTTTTCAACTGTGAGACAATGTTTTTTTAAGACATGCCCCGCTTCGCAATTAGAACATCAGACTAAAGCGCGCAATTTCCCCAATATGAGATCGATGTCGGATTGCGGAGTGCTGGCTCCGGCGGTCACGCCTATCTTGGAATAAGGCCTGAGATCATCCGGCTCCCAGTTTTTCGGATCAGTCACGAAAAAAGTCTCCTTGCCGCTGCTCTTGCAGATCTCGGCCAGCCGGTTGCTGTTGGCGCTGCCAAGGCCGCCGATGACGATCATGGCGTCGCAAACTCCGCAGAGCGCCAGCGCCTCGGTCTGGCGCTTTTCCGTGGCCTGGCAGCGGGTGTTGCGGATCTTGGCGAAGGGGAAGCGCTTCAGGATCTCGTTTTTCACCGCCTCGAAAGTGGCGGAATCCAGCGTGGACTGGCAGACCACCGTGAAAGGCTTTTCAAACTTGAGCGCGGCGGCTTCCTCCACGCTGCTGACGACGGTCCCATCTTTGGCGAAGCTTAGGAGCCCCGTTACTTCGGCATGGCCTTTGTCGCCCAGAATGACGACCGGTTCGCCCTCAGACGCCGCGCGTTCGATTATTTTTCTTATGGCAATGACGTGCGGGCAGGTCCCGTCCAGGATGTCGATGCCGTTTTTTTGCAAAAGATCATACTGTTCCCTGGTAACGCCGTGGGCTCTTATGAGAAGCCTGGCGTTGGAGGGCAGCCCGGACAATTCCTTTTCCTCCGCCGCCGGGCCAAGGACGCTCATGCCCTTCGCTTCAAGCTCTTCTATGACGGAAGGATTGTGGATTAGCGGGCCAAGGGAAAAAAGTTTTTTCCCGCTCTCCTTTTCCAGCGAATCGTTGGCCAGCTGCACCGCGCGCCTGACGCCCGCGCAGAAGCCGGCTTCCCTGGCGACGATGATCTCCCGCTTCATGCTTCCTTCTCCCCTGTTTCCGCCGCCTCTGGCTCCAGTTTTACCTGGACGCGTTCGTAGCGTCTGAGCGAAGCGGTGATCTTTTCCACTTTATCCGCGTATTCTTCAGGAGTCACACCTCCCGCGCAGGGCGCGCAGCAGCGTCCGATCTGGGCGTAAAGACAGGGCTTGCCCTTTTTCAGCTGGCTTAACGCGCAGCGCCGCAATTTGAAGCGCTCCCGGTAGCGCCGCAAAAGCTCCGCGGCGGAAACGCCCACCACGAAAGGCCCGAAATAGCGGCTGCCTTTTTTCAAATGACGATGGGCCGCCACCAGTCTTGGAAAAGGCTCGAGGATAGTCAGCTCCAGCGAGGGATAGCTCTTGTCATCCTTCCTCAGGACGTTGTAGTGGGGCTTGTATTCCTTGATGAGCTTGTCTTCCAGAAACAAAGCCCTGGCTTCGTTCCCAGTGATCCGGTACTCCACCTTCTTAACTTTCTCCACGAGGAAGGGCACGCTTCTCCTGCCGTCTCCGCCCGCCCTGAAATACTGCTGCATGCGGGCCTTCAGATCGTTGGCTTTGCCGACGTAGATGACTGTGCCTTCCGCGTCGTACATCAGATAGACGCCCGTGGCCCTGGGAGCGCCCTTCACTCCGGGGTCGGCCGTGATCTTCTTGATCGCCTCTTCCTCTTCCCGCATGGGCGACGATTATTTCACCACCGGGCGTCCGATGCTGTAATACGTGAAGCCCAGCTCCTTCATTTCCTTCAGGGAATACTGGTTGCGGCCGTCGAAAATGAGAGGTTCCTTAAGCAGCTGCCTGATCCTGGGAAAATCCGGGACCCTGAATTCGTTCCACTCCGTGACAAGCATCAGGGCGTCGCTGCCCTCGAGCGTTTCGTAAGCGTCTTCGCAATAGGTGATGGCGTCGCCGAAAACCGCCCTGGCGGTCTCCTTGGCGATGGGATCGTAGGCTTTGACCTTCGCTCCGGCTTCCAGGAGAAGCTTGATGATAACGCGGGAAGGAGCGTCGCGCATGTCGTCGGTCTGGGGCTTGAAGGCCAGCCCCCACATGGCGATGGTCTTGCCCTTCAGGTCGCCTTTGAAATGTTCGCTGGCGATCTTGAAAAGAATTTCTTTCTGCCTGGCGTTGACTTTCTCGATGGCGTCGATAAGCGTGGGTTCGTAATCGTTCTCCCTGGCCGTGGCGGCGAGCGCTTTCACGTCCTTCGGGAAGCAGGAGCCGCCGTAGCCGATGCCGGAATACAGGAAGCGGCGGCCGATGCGGGAATCCAAGCCCATGGCTTTCCTCACCTTCGTAACGTCCGCGCCCACCTTGGAGCAAATGTTGGCGATCTCGTTCATGAAGGAGATCCTCGTGGCGAGCATGGCGTTGGAAGCGTATTTGCACATCTCCGCGGACTTGTTGTCCATCACCAGGAATTCCGCGCCGTTCTTCAGGAAGGGATCGTAAAGCGTGCGCATGATCTCTCCCGCTTTTTCGCTGGTCGTGCCGATGACGACGCGCTCCGGCCTGAGGAAGTCGTCCAGGGCGGCGCCTTCCTTAAGGAATTCGGGGTTTGAGACCACGTCGAAGTTTTCCTTCGTTCCCGCTTCCAGGATCTCCTTGACCTTCGCGGCCGTGCCGACCGGGACGGTGCTCTTGTTGACGACGATCTTGTAGCCGTTGAAATAAGGCGCAATCTCTTTCATGACCGCCCAGACGGCGGAAAGATCCGCTTTGCCGTCGGCACCCGTCGGCGTTCCCACCGCCGAGAAGATGACGTCGGAATTCTCGATGGCATAGCGTATGTCGGTCGTGGGAACAAGCCTCCTGGCTTTCAGGTTGCGCTGGACCATTTCCTCCAAACCGGGCTCGAAAATGGGAATCTCGCCCTTGAGAAGCTTATTGATCTTCGCTTCGATCTTGTCAACTGTTATCACAGTGTTGCCGCTGTCGGCGAAACAAGTCGCGGCCACTAAGCCGACGTATCCCGTGCCTATTACTGCTACTCTCATTTTGTGCTCCTTAGCTTTTTAGCGGATGACTTTCAGATATTTTCTCTTGCCGACTTTCAGGATGAAGCTTTCGGCCTTCGGCATGGTGAGGTTGAAGCCCGTGACTTTCTCGCCGTCGCAGGTGACTCCGCCCTGCTGTATGATGCGGCGGGCTTCGCTTTTCGTGGCGGCCAGCTTGTTCTCCACCAGAAGCTCCAGAAGATCGAGTTCCGGCACGCCGCCCTCCTTGAGCTTGTATTCCGGAATGTCGTCGGGAAGCTCCTTGTGGGAGAAAACGTTCTCGAAATTCGCCACCGCAGCGTCCGCGGCTTCCTTGCCGTCGTAGATCTCCGTGATGGCGTGAGCCATGGCCTTCTTCACCGTCATGGGATGGACCGAGCCGTCCTTGACGCCCTTCCTCCATTCCGCGATCTGTTCCAGGGGAATATCGGTCAGAAGCTCAAGATACTTGAACATCAGCTCGTCGTTCACCGACATCAGTTTGCCGACTTTCTCGTTGGGAGGATCGGCTATGGCCACATAGTTGCCGTAACTTTTCGACATTTTCCTGACGCCGTCGAGGCCTTCCAAAAGAGGCATGGTCAGGCAGACCTGGGGCTCCTGGCCTTCTTCTCTCTGAAGGTCGCGGCCAACCATCAGGTTGAAGGTCTGGTCGTTGCCGCCCAGTTCCACGTCGGCCTTCAGGACCACCGAGTCGTAGCCCTGCATCAGAGGATAGACGAATTCGTGCATATGGATGGGAAGGTTCTCTTTGAAACGCTTCTGAAAATCGTCGCGTTCAAGCGTTCTGGCAAGCGTAGCTTTCGCCAGCAGCGCGATGACCTCCTTGAAAGTCATCTTGGAGAACCACTCGCCGTTGTAGCGCACGATGAGCTTGTCCCGGTCCAGGACGCGGGAAGCCTGCTCCAGATAGTGCTCGGCGTTTTTCAAGACCTGCTCCTCCGTGATCTGGGGGCGCGTTTTGTCGCGGCCGGTG
>JAFZID010000127.1 GCA_017554565.1 bacterium | reverse complement strand
TTTTTAATCTGCTGCTTTTTGTAATCTACTATCTTTGTTTGACGCTTACTCCACCGGCAGTTTTAATTGTTCTTTTGTATTTCTTGTTTACGCTGTGAACCGCCACAAACGTCTTGCCGTTTGTGGCGATCTTTCGAGATAGCGGCAATAATCGTTGCTCATATTGGTGGTTCTTTATTTTTGATCCTGGTCAAACTTTTTAACGTCATCATAGGCACCAATTAAGTCTTGAACCTGTTCAATTGGATCCTTAATTTTATCGAGCTTATTCAAAATCGTTAATTTCATGGGTAGAAGATCCATTATCAGATCTGAAGGTAGATGACGATTCATTCGCCTAGTTAAATAACCTTTCACAAATGTACCTGCCTTTGTTTTTGGCTTTATGCCATAGATTGGATCAGTATCGCTCCATTTTGCATACCATCTGTTCGGATCCCCGCCATTAAGTTTTTCCATCATATAGTCATCAATAGTTATATCGTTGACATTCTTGTGGCGTATGAGTTCGGGGTTCTTCTCATCATATTTGGGAGGCCAAGCGCCTTTCATTTTTAGGTAAGGATATCTTAAGAGATATAACATTTCGTTTATGCCTCTAATGCTTCTGTCATTAAAGTTGTCACGAGCGAAGTGGTACCTTACCCAAGTTCTCCATAGCAATCTTTTTTCTTTTGGGGTAAATGATGGTATTAATTCTGGAGCGTTAGCCTGCTTCGGTAGACTTGATCTGATTTCTGGATAATCATTTTGATGAATATAGTCTTTGTTGATTTCCCACCATTTCAGTGGTTTGGCGTTTTTAGGTATACTAGAAGGTTTTGGCAAATCTTTTAAGAGCCATTTGGAATACTCTTCCCAGTTTTTAAAGCTTGGTGTTGGATGTTGGTTAAACGGATTTTCTTTTTTGAAATAGTCTGTTTGTATTGATGGTTTGAACTCGGGCAGATTATATTGCTCGGGTTCTTTAGGCTTGAACTCCAAATATTCATTTGGCAAGCCAAGGTTACGTCTGACTGTTCGCAAAGCTTTAGCATTGGGATTTTTGCGCGTCAGAACTTGGTGTACTGCGTCTTCCGCAAGTTTTCTTGTGTATTCATCCCAGCTTGAATACTCGGGTTCTTCAGAAAAATAACTAATCATATTTTTTCCGTGGTAAAAAGTGAAAAAGATAGTGTTACGCCTTACTGCTGAGCCGCGGTATGATCGCAGCGGAGAGGAAGGCCTCTTTTATGTTTTTTGAAGTTTATGTTTTTCATGTTTAACTCTCGTTAGTGTTAGGTGATATACCTGTATGCTAACAAGCGAACATTATACCATAAATATTCTGGATGTCAATACCCCTGTTTTTGTCAGAAAATACGCTTAAAATGCAGGTGAAAAATTACTTTGATGGTTCGATCTTGACGAATTTGGGGCGGTAGCTGGGCCAGTTCTTTATTATTTTTTCCGCGAAGGTGGAGCCTGTTCTTTTGAAATGCTCCCAGAGGATGGAGAGCAGCTCTTTTTCGTCGGGGCTGTCTTTTTTTACGGTGGAGAGCTCGATGGTCGCTAAGTTGCACTTGAGATCCAGGTCGCCTTTGTTGTCAAGGACGTAGGCGGTGCCGCCGGTCATGCCGGCGCCGAAATTAGAGCCTGTGGGGCCCAATACGACGACTTTACCGCCCGTCATATATTCGCAGCCGTGGTCGCCTACGCCCTCCGCTACAAGGAGCGCTCCGGAGTTCCTGATGGCGAAGCGCTCGCCGACCTGGCCCCTGATGAAGATCTTGCCAGATGTGGCGCCGTAGCCGATGACGTTGCCGGCGATGAAGTTTTCCTCGGCGGGGTAATTTGAGGCGCCGGGGGATATGGTGATTATGCCGCCGGAGAGGCCTTTCCCGAGGAAGTCGTTGGCGGCGCCCTTAAGGTCTAATGTAAGGCCGGAAAGGAGGAAGGCGCCGAAGGACTGTCCGGCGCTGCCTTTGAATTCTATGGTCAAAAGGTCGTCGGGCAGATTCTGATCGCCGTAGCGTTCGCAAAGCTCGCCGGAAAGTCCGGCGCCGATGGCGCGGTCGGAGTTTGTGACTTTCCTGACTGTTTTTCTCTGGCTTTTGCCGGAGAAAACGGAGTCGAGCAAGGGCAGAAGTTTTTCCCGATCAAAGCTCTTGAAAACGTAGGGCGCGGCTTTCGTCTTCGGGGCTTCCTCAACGTAGAGGATCTTGGAAAGGTCCAGTTTGCTTTCTTTGGCGAGATCTTCGTCCGCTATGAGCAGGTCCGTCCTGCCGACGGCGTCTTTGAGGCTTCTGAGGCCGAGGGAGGCTAAGAGTTCTCTAGTCTCCCTGGCCAGGAGTTCCAGGTAGTTGACGATGTATTCCGCTTTGCCGCTGAATTTCTGTCTTAAGCATTCGTTTTGGGTGGCGATGCCCACAGGGCAGCTGCCGCAGTGGCATTGGCGGTCGTAAACGCAGCCCAGGACTATGAGGAGCGTAGTGCCGAAGCAGAATTCCTCTGCGCCCAAGATAGCGCCCACAACGATGTCTTTGGCGGTCCTGATCTGGCCGTCCACCTGCAAGGTCACGTTTTCCCTGAGGCCGTTTTTAAGGAGAGTCTGCTGGACCTCGGCGAGGCCCAGTTCCCAGGGGATGCCGGCGTGCCTTATGGAGGAGGTTGAGGCGGCGCCAGTGC
>JAFZID010000126.1 GCA_017554565.1 bacterium | reverse complement strand
TCGTCCTCGCTGACGGCGTGGTCCATCTCGGTCTCGGCGTTGACGTTGTAGGCGTGACCTTTCTGGTCGCGGCCGATGGGGGCCACCACCGGAACGGAGCCGTTCATGATGGTCTCGAAAATCCTTCTGGGATTTATGCGGCGCACTTTGCCCACAAAGCCCCAGTCGAAGGGTTCTCCGTTTTCGTCCTGGCCTTTGAGCTTATCCACGCAGATGGTGTGGGTGTGCTTGGCGACCAATGGTTCCGCCGGGCAGCCCAGCTCCCTGAGCTTTTCGACGAGCTTGGCGTTGACTTCGTTGACAAGCACGTCCTCCACCACCCGCATGGTGTGTTCGTCCGTTACGCGAAGTCCCTTGACGAAATTGGGGGCGATCCCCTCTTTCTCCATGGCCTTGGAAATGTGCTTGCCGCCGCCGTGCACCACCACCGGGCACATGCCCACGGCGCGCATGAAGGCGATGTCTTTGAGGATCCCTTCGTCCACGCCGGCTTCCGCCATGGCGGATCCGCCGTACTTGATGACGACGATGCGGTTTCTAAACTTCTGGATGTAAGGCAGAGCCTCGATGAGGATCTCGGTTTTTTTAATGGCTTCTTTCATTTCATTATCTAATGATTGAAAAAATATTTGGTTTTATTTTTAACATTGTATCAAAAACGAACTTGCGCTCCCCGGTCTCCGGTCGAAGGTCCGGGCTAAGTCAGCGCTTTTCCAATTTATAAAAGCCGAAATCATAAAGAGCCGCGCAGCCCTCCGGCTTGACTGTCACGTGGAACTTTACTTTTTGCGGTTTTTTGAAAGTTAGATTGTGAAATCTTGGGAACATGGGGTTGGTTATCTCGGCGCGGTAAATGTCTATGTTCACGTCGTCGGATTTTATCGTGAAGTGTCCCCCGTTATAAAAGCCGTGAGTTTTGAAGGTCAGGGCGTAGACTCCTTCTTCCGGAATGTCGATCGTTTGGGAAAGCACTAATGCTACGGAATAATTGTTGGTGACGCTTAAGTATGTCGTATCGTTGGCGGCGAGGACGGCTATCGACATGTAATCCTCATTGATCTCGCTCGTATCCCAATAGTTCAGACCGTTGGAAAAGTCGCCGTTTTTAAGATAATTGTCCGTAAAATACAGACGGTCGACGCTCTTCCTGACGGGCAGATCGTTTTTCTCCCTGAACCCGTCGACAATGGTTATCAGAAGATTGTTCTGAAGAGATCTGTCCAAAGGCTTTTTGGTCCTGTACAGCGAGTAGCCGGCCGAATCGGCTATCCTTTCAACAACTTCGTTGCCTGAGGCTTTGGCGGTGTTCCTGTGGAAGAGACAATAAGCGAAGCCGTCGTAAATGTAATTTCCGGAATACTGGCTTTCGATCTGATGAGCGCCGATGATCTTCCAGTCGGAGGCGTAAACTCTTTTGTAATACTGCAGCGCCTCCAGGCCCTCTTCGTAGGAAACGACAATGTCCTTCGGCTGAATAAGATCGTTGAGCTTTTTCGTCAAGGTCCTGTATGATTCCTTGAGATCCTCTCTTCGGGGCAAACTGAAGGCGTCCGGGGCGTCTTCAAGAGATATGGCCGCCAGGAAAGCGAGGGCGAAGCAGTATATGCCGGTTTTAAGGTTTTGCTTCTTTACTTTTTTCAGGATAAGATCCAGCATGTTGGCCAAAGCCAAAACAACACCTATGGCTTCGATCAGCCAAAGGAAAGTGATGTACTTTACCCGGAAAGGCTCCTTGAAAGTCCCCATGTTCCTTAAAGCAAGGAAAGTGACAATGGCAACTGTGAGGAGGTAAAGGGACAGAGCTCTTGTCTTTTTGGGGATAAGCAAAAAGAGCGCTGCCGGGAGGGCGATGAAATGAAAGTATTGGCCGGACCTTAACCCCTGCCAAAGTTCCTGATGAACGCTTTTGAAAAAAGCGAGATCTAAACTGGGAACTAATTTTTCCGCCTTGATAATGTCTGAGTTCATCCCCTTTCCAAAGAGGCTGTCGATGCAGAAATAAGCCGTAACGACGGGCAGAGTAAGGAGCCAGAAGACCTCGATCAAAAATACGGGATCGAATTTCTGATCTTTGGAACGGAAGACGAGGCTTTGCAATTCGAAGATCACCAAAAAGACATTGGAGGCGGCGAAGAGAAGCCAGAACCCCTGGTGGGTGTGCATGCCAAGAATGGCCGCTATTGAATAATAAGCGTAGTAAAGAAGCGCTCTTTTATTGTCCGGGCGGTATATGATCAGCGCCACCGCATGGATCAGGCAGGCGGAAAATAAAAGGACAAAAGGATAATAGCGCGCTTCGCGCGCATAGATGATGAGGAATGTCGAAAAAGCGGCAAGGAAGGCCATGATAAGGCCGGTGAATTGGTCCTTTATTTGTTTGCCGATTTTGTAGATCACTATGATGGCGAGGGTGCCAGCTATGGCGTGGGGCAATCTGAGCTGAAACTCGGTGAGGAAATTGTTGTGGGTGAATGTTGATATTAGGCTGGCGTAGAATTTCAGAATGAAAGAATAAATGACCGCTCGCGCGGTCATCGGGTATTCGAAGATCTCTTGGTCGGTGTACCAGACTCTTTGCTCAGTTAGAAATTCATCCCACCAGAAACATTTGTCGCCCAGGAAGAGGACTCTTTTTAGGAAGGCGTATGTTGTTAAGACGGCGAGCGGGATGATGGCAAACCATTTTATCTTCGTTGTAAGATACAGCGATAAGGTCAGGAGCAGAATAGCTGCGATTGTGACCGCAACGGTGAGCATGGTGATGGTTTGCTATTTATGAGATTAGAGGTGGCCGGAACGGGCTATGGCTATGAGGAGCCAGAGGCCCATGGTGCCGGAAATAGCAAGGCCAATGATTCCTAATATGGAGATGTTGTGCCAGACAGGCGGAGTGTGGGTGTGAAGGATGAGAGCGGAGGCAAGAAGCAAGGCTGAGACTATAAGGGCGTAGGAAAGACGGTTGGCGTCTTTGTCGAAAGTGCGGAGGACTTGCTTCAAGTTGCCGGAGCTTACGGAGACTTTTAATTCCGCTTTCTTTATGGTCTTGATTATGGATCTTGCTTCGTCAGGGAGGTCCCTTAAGAGACGGTAGAGCTCCGCTGAGGTGTGAGTCATGTCGGAAGCTAAGCGTCTTGGGTCGAACTTCTCGAGGACGAGTTTTTCCGCGTATGGCTTGATCTCTTCCATGACCTGGAAATCAGGGTCTATGGCGAGGTAAGTGCCGTCAAGCATGGCTAGCACTTTTACTAACGTGGTTATTTCGGGAGGAAGTATGATGCCGTGCTTGGAAAGGAGCTTCATGAGATCGTTAAGGATCTCATCGACCTTGATCTGGTTGAGGGGAAGGTAGGCGTAGGTATCGACAAAGTCGGAAATGTCCCTGCCGAGCTCTTTGGTGTCTTTGATATCGTCGCCGTTGGCGGAGAGCTTAAGGACCGCCCTTAAAAGCTCGTCGTCCTTGCGGCGGACTACCGCCACAAGGCCTTCGGCTAAGATCATGCGCTGCTCTTTGGTGAGCTTGCCCATGGCGCCGAAGTCCAAAAAGCAGATCCTGCCGTCATCCTGGACAAGAATGTTGCCGGGGTGCGGATCGCCGTGGAAGAAACCCTGCTCGAAGATCTGGGAGATGATCACCGAAGCGCCGTTCTTCGCTATCGTCTTAAGGTCGAGGTTAAGGCTTTTGAGCTTTTCGGTGTCGGAGATCTTGGTGCCCGTCATGAACTCCATGGTGAGAATGTGGGACGTGCAGTACTCGCGGTAGAGCTTAACGAGCCTGAGCCTGGGCTCATTGGCGTTCTGAATGTTGAAGCGCTCAAGGTTGTTGGCTTCCACAAGCAGATTCATCTCCTGCTGAAGCTGGCGGCCGAATTCCTTTACCATGTTGGTAGGCCTGATGGCTCTTGCTTCCTGAATGTGCTTTTCGAGAAGGCGGGAGAGATCCTCCATGATGGCAAGGTCCGATAGGATCTTCTTCTCGATGTTGGGACGCCTGACCTTGATGGCGACCACTTCTCCGGAATGGAGCGTGGCTTTGTAGACCTGGGCGATGGAAGCGCAGGCGACAGGCTTATCGGAGAAGGACTGGAAAAGCTCCGTTACGTCTTTTCCTAGCTCCTCTTTGATAATGTTTTTGGCATCCTCGTCCGGGAAGGGCGGGACTTTATCCTGGAGCTTTTTAAGTTCCTCGCAGTATTCTTCGGGGAGAATATCGTTCCTCGTGCTTAAGATCTGGCCGAACTTGATGAAAGTCGTGCCGAGAGACTCGAGAAGGAGGCGGAAGCGTTCCGCGCCGGAGAGCGACTGCACGCTCTCCGGCGGAACGGAGCCCGCTTCTTTAAGCACATCGTTGAGATCTTTGTTCCCGGAGGAATTGATCTTCATAAGAATATCCCTGTAGCCATACTTCACGAGTATGGCAAGGATCTCTTTGTAGCGGACGAGACAGTTGTAGGTCTCAAGTATGCTGCGGGAACGGTCGGGCATAGTTTACTTGGTTTCCGTTTTGGTTTTCGTTTTGGCTTTGGATTTGGGCTTCGCTTTTTTAGCGGCAGGCTTTTTAGCTTTGGGAGCAGCCTTCTTCTGGGCCTTCTCTTTGTTGGTCTTGGCGAATTTTTCCAGTTTGTCGAAGAGCTCCGCCTGGGTGGAGAGGAAGTCTTTTTCGAACTGGACGCGGATCTTTTCGCCGCGGGAGATCATTTCCTTGACGATCTTCTCGCTTTCGGCTTTGGTGACGCCGCACTTGTCCTGAAGTTTCTTGGCCAGCAGTTCCGCCTTGTCTTTTCCGGCGGCGGTAACGCCCATGCCGAAATTGAGAGCGTCGTTCACGATCTTTTTAAACATAAAAACCTCCTTTTTGAAAATTATATGTTCGTCATTTTGGGGAAGTGGCGCAGGCGGCTTTGCCAATGCCGGCTTCCCTGATGAGTTTCAAAACTTCCGCCATGTCCTTCTGTTTGGATTCTTCATCCGCCATTACAAGCACGGTTCCGGAGGGACAATTCTTCTTGAATTGTTCCATGAGTTCCAGGGCTCTTTCGCGGCTTACCGGCAGAAGGTCGTCCCCCTCCGCGTAAAGATCACCTTCCTTGGTCAGCGTCAGCGTCATAACTTCGCCCCTGATGCTGTCAGGATCGGAGTTCTTGGGAAGCGACAGGGCGACTCCCGGGCGGTACACAAGGCCGCTGCAGACGAAAAGCGTCACCGCCAGGATGAACAGGATGTCCACCACCGGCGAGAGATCCGCCAGAGCCATGATGCGGCTGTGGCGTTTGTGAGTCCTTTCTACGGTCTTTGTGTACCAGGGTCTAGGCATTTTCCTTTTCCAAAAGCAGCTCCGTTATTTCCGAGGAGGCCAGCGACATGTCGTCCACGAAATGCCTGACGCGGCTCGTCAGGTAATCGAAGGCGAAATGATCGGGTATGGCGATGATTAGGCCGAGGGCGGTGGTGATCAAAGCCTGCCACAATCCCTTGGCCAGCGAAGCCTGCTGCACGAAGGGCGATTCGATCTGGATGGTGTAGAAGAGATTGATGATGCCCGCTATGGTCCCGAGAAGGCCTATCAGAGGCGTTATGCGGGCCAAAGAGGCCAGGACCGAGAGATTGTGGTCCAATCTGTTGATCTCGATCTGAGCGGTCCTGTCCAGGGCTTCCAGGATCTGGGCCTTCGATTCGCCGTAGCAAAGAAGCGCCGAATGCAATATGGCGGCCACCGGTCCGGGGGTGGTGGCGCACAGGGAGACCGCCTCCGCGATGCGGTTGGCTCTCACCAGGTTTCTGATGCCGCCGGTGAATTCCCTCACGTCGATGGTGGCGCGCCAGAAATGGAAGTAGCGCTGCACGAAGATCCAGATGGAGACCAGGGCGCAGAAGAGCAAGGGATAGACGAAAAAGCCGCCTTTTTCCCAGAAGTCAAAGAAAAGTGTCATTTATTTTTTCTCGAATGGATTGCAAAAGCCAAAAGCGCAAAAATGATCGCCGCGGCCGCGGGCTCGGGAATGAAGACGATGTCCCTGGAAACGTAGTTGTCGAGAACTACGGTCTCGGAGAAATTATCATAGCCTTCTTTCTGGGCGCGGATAATGACCTTCTGCCCGGCTATCGTCGGGATGGAAAGCAGCGGGGAGACTTCGTTCGCGTAATTGACGATGATGCTGGAAGTCGCGGCGGAGACAAGGCGGAATTGGTCCGCCAGGACTAATTTGGCGTCCGTGTCCCTGACGATAACGTCGAGGCTGTCCCCTCTTCTGCCCATTGTTCTGGCAAGAGCAACTTTGCGCATGGTGGAGGTGCCTGCGAAAGTAAAGTTGGTCGTTATGGTGTCGTAGCCGTCCATGGAGATGGTGACGGAGTTGACGCCCTTGGGTGCGCTGATGTTCGAAGTGACGCCCTTGGAGTTGGTATGTCCTGTTATGCCGAAGCAGTTAACGGTGACGCCCTCCATGTAGAAAGAGGATTCCTTGCCGATGACGGTCAGGTAGAGATAGGAATTGCTGTTGCCCTCGCTCTTTTCCGGCACGATCTTCAGGGTGGCGGATTCGCTGACTATGACGGGCTGGAAGGCGCAGTTCTGCTTGGCGAAAGTAAGAGTGGTGGGGCCAGCGTTCTCCGGCATGAAGATGGCGAAGGCACCCTTGGCGTCGGTTATGACTTTGGAGCTCATATCGCCGTTGACGGCTGTGACTATGACGCCCTCCATAGGCCCTTCGCCCCAGGGGAAGTTGGTGACCACCGTGCCGGATATGAGCTTCCAGTTATCGCCCGAAATGCGGACGGGCTTCGCATAATATCCGCAGGCTTGTTCAAGGGTGATATGGGCGGTCTTGGAATCAAGACGCTGGTAAGTGACGGAAGCCGTGTCCGAGGCGAAGGTGCCGCTGGCATCGCTGATGCAGGTGGTCCTGTCAGAGGCGATGCTGGCGCCGTTGAGGAAGAAGGCTTCCGAACCTTTGGCGGTATAAAGAAGGCCTTGGGTGCCGCTCACCGTGACGCGGACGGTCGTTGGCAAACTGAGGATGTTGCCGTCGGAAACATAAAGCTGGAAGTAATATACTCCGGGAAGAAGTCTTTCAACTTCAGTCTCTGCTTCGTTGGGAGTCTTGAGAACGTTCTTGCTCGGATTGCCGTTCCATTCGCGCCAATAGTATTTCCTTACGCCGGTTTGCGGATGTACCGTAACCACGGATCTCAATTTGAGGTCTTTCCCGTATTCCAAAGAGTATTCGGACGGATTTATCCAAGAGTTGCAGCAGATCTCCAGAACAAAATCGGGATATTCCTTTCTCAGATCTATGACCTGGACATAATGGTTCGTGTTTCCGAAAGAATCCATCACGTCAATGGGCTCGCGGTAAATATTGTCGTCCTTGAGATCGATGCTTACCAATTTTTCATCAATCCATTCTTCCGTAACTTTCGGATTGCTGGCCCAAACATTGCCGTTGCCGGTCATGAAGCAGCGGATCTTGTACTGGCCGTCCGGTTTCACCAGGTAATGGAAGAGCATTTCCGGCTGCGCTTCCACGACCGTAAGAGTCGTGAAGGCGTTGGTGAGGACCTGGTCGTCATAACCGCAGACGGAAAGCGTGACTTGGTGTTCGCCGGCCGCTATGTCAGCGGGAGTGTAATACGCGAGGTAATTTTCTTCGCTGGGCTCACCGATCCTTTCGTCATCTATGCTCCAGAGATATTTGAGACCATCGGAAGCAGATGTTCCGTTGGCGGAAAGGAGAAGCGTGTCTCCCCTCTTGACGGTGTACGGGCCGCCTGCGTTGACGGCTATGGTGTAGTTTTTGGTATCGCTTAGTTTCAGCGTGACGTTCGTGAAGGCAAGGTCGAGCGTTCCGGTGTAGGAGCTGGCGTTGTTCTGGCGGATGAATTCCCTGTCGCACTTGACTAAGAGAACGGCAACGCCGTTGCTTATAGTGACGTTCTGGGGATAGACCTGGAAGCCTCTGGGAACGTCGTTGAGGTTGAGCTGGTAGGGTTCGGCGCCGGAATTGACGACTCTCAGGAGGAGCGTGTCGTCGTTCTGGAAATCTAAGGTCATCGGGTCGGCGGACATTATGGCGGTCCTGGCGCCGACTTTGACGGTCGTCGTGCAGGTGTTGGTGCCGCCGTAGTTGTCGGCCACTATGCAGGTCATGGTGTGGGTGGAATTCGGCTCGTCATAGGTGGCGGTGTAGTAGGAGGAGTCGGTCCATTCGCTGAATTCCGCGGCGTCGTCCGTCCTGAAGCAGTACTGGAACTTGTCCTGGGGCATCGGGTCTTTTACGGCGGCGTGGAAAACGCTAGGAACGCCGCAGGCGACATTGTATTCGCTCTTCTCGAAGTTGATGATTGGATCGGCGTTCTTGACTATGAGCTGAGTGGTGACGGTCTGAGGCTCGGCGTTCGTCAGTCCCAGGTCCTTTATGGTGAGCTTCACTTCATAGGTGCCGGGAGAGAAGTTGTTGGTCCTCAGGAAATCCTTGTAGAAGGGAGAATAGTCGCTTATATCCTTGTAGCAGGACCAGCAGTAAGTGAGATTTTCACCTATTGAGCCTTCTGCTGAGAAGGTGACGTCTTCGCCTTTCTGGATGACGTAAGGTCCATTGGCGTTGGCCGTGATAGTTGGCCTGCCGGCGTAGCCGAGGGCGGGACCGTTGATTCTCTTGGCTTCGGAGTCGGAGTATTCGCCTTCGGCCCAGTAGTAGTAGAGCTTGCCGGCTTCGACATCGGTGTCGGTCCAGCTCGAGGCATCGGTCACTTCGGCGACCTGCGCAGCCTCTGAAAAGTTCCTGGTCCCGGCGCGGTAGATCGTAACTTTTTGCTGGGCGGTATCGGGAGTCCAGCTTACGGTGATAGACTCGGCAGATTCGTCCTGGGTGGCGGTGATGAATGGCGCTTTGACCGGGAGGACGCTCTCGGCGCTGAATCCGATCCTCAGTTCGTCAACGTAGAAATTAGCGCTGTAGGCGTAGATGTAAATGTCCTTGTAGCCTGAGTAATAAATGTTGAATTCGGCTTTGGCGACGGCATCTTCTTCATTGGGAGCAACGCCCACCTTAGGATTGACCCACATCGTGGCCGGGTAAACGCCGTCGGGTTTCACTTCATAACGGATCAAGAGAAGGTCAGTTTGACCTGTAACGGGATGCACCTCGGTTATGGGATCGTAGGAGTTGAAGGCGTAAAGGTCGTCGTGGGTAATGCCGGCGTTGTTGCCGACAAAGTTGAAATAGACTCTCCCGTGGGTGTCGGAAGTGGGCTTCAGAAGCATGGAGAGCCAAATGTTGGTCTCGCCGAGCTTGCTGTAGTGGAAGCCCTCGGCAAAAGACTGCGCCGGCATGCGGCTGAAATCGACGGAGTCGCCGTCCAGCTTAAGGCTGCCCGGCGTGGTGGCGAGCATGTTTACGCCGTCCGAGTATTCCAGCGATTCGGCGCTGGTCGCATAAGCGTTCACAGTGTCCGGGGTCCAGCCGTTGTTCCAGCCCTGGCCGCCCGTCTTGAGATCGAGGCGCTCGCCTGCGGGATAGTTGAAGCCCTCGTAAGCCCATTCGCCGTAGGTATGCGTGGGCAGGATGCGGTAGGTCTTGGCGACCTTCCTGATCTTGTTCCAGGTCAAAGAATTGTTCCTGCTCTCATAGCCTACCAAGGTGCCCTTGAAGGTCACGTTGGTGGCGGAGAAATAGTCGCAGCGGTGATAATCGCCCTGGTCGTAGGCCATGACCGTGCCGTAATGACTGTGGTCGGTGGCGCCGGTGAAGTAATAGCCAAGGGAGTGGCCGAAGACGCCGCCGGATTCCGGTCCGGGAGAGCTGTCCTGTTCGTAGGCGTGGTTGCAGCCGATGTTGTGGCCCATCTCGTGGATCCAGGAGGAGCCGGTCATCTGCAGGACGCGGATCAGGTTGTAACTCGATTCCGGCATGCCGAGGGTGCTGCCGTTGACGTAGGCGAGGCCGCCGACGTCGTGAACGTAGGCCACGATCGAGCAGAGGTCGGCGCCCACCGCGTTCCTTACTTCGTGCACGCCTTCCCAGCCGTTCCTGGCGTTGGTGAAATTGGAGAGGTCTGTGTAGGAGCTGCCGGCTTCCTCATAGTTCCATTGCTGGGAGTGCACGAGCAGGATGCGGGCGTTGATCTTGGAGTTCATCAGGCACTGGTTGCCTTTGGCGACGCCTTCCGCGATGAAAGAATTCATCCTGTTGTGGCTGCCGGCGTACTCCAAAGACTTCGGAGTGTAGAAGACGGCGATGCGGACGAAATCTATCTCATCGTCGTTGTAGTCGTAGTAATTGATGCTGGTATCTTCAATGTCGGCTCCCTGCGTTCCCTCCGGGGAAGGAAGTTCCTTGCCGTTGAGGAAGTCAGTGTCGGCTTCCGCGAAGGAAAGGTTGTTTATGGACTGCACGCCGTTTACGTATTCCCACCTGACGTCGCGGGCCGTGTCGATGCTCTCTATGTGGCCGTAAAGTTCGCCTCCAGTTACGGTGACTACGAAAGAACCGCCGTCGTTGGCGATCCTGCCGGCTCTCACTATGACGCCGTTGATGTCAGTCTCCGCCTGGTTGACCGTGCCGGAGAAAATGCCTTCCGGCGTGGCGAAGGTGACCGTGTCCCCTATTTGGGCATCGGTGAAGGCCTGGACCTGATCTTCCCGGGCGACATAAGCGTTGGTGTCTTTCGTCGTCGCGGCGGGGACGCTGCCGTCCCTCAGGTCGAAAGCGAGATTGCCGGCCAGGCAGGAAAGCGTTGAGATCACTAGCACGAAAAATAAGTTCTTCATAACGGTCAATACAGTTCGATTTGATTAAGGCCTTTCTTCAAGGTCGGTTCCCAAACTTTTCCGGAATCGCTTACGATCTTGATCCGGCGTTTGTCTTTGGAATTTATGCTGAGGCGGTAGCCCAGGAGTTCTTTTTCCAGTTTCGGCTCCTCCGCTTCGAAGAAAGCGCTGGCTCTCTTCTGCGCCGGGATGACGTGAACGTCGCCGAAGGTCTCCTTTATCTCGGAGGAGGATAAAAGAAGCGCAGCCTTCTCGAGAGGCGAAGCGGTGAGCGAGCTCTTAGGATCGGGCAGCGCGGAACAAGGCTTATAGGAGAAATAGGCTTCCCTCTTCAGAACGGCGCCCAAAAGCGTCTTAGCGCGCTCTTCGAACATCTTCGCGCCGCTGACCTTCTGCGCGATAAGAAATACCGGCAGCGCGGCGGGAAGCGCGGTCTCTGAAAAGTCGTTCGCTTCCGCTCCGGCCAGGAGACCGAACACCTGCGCCTTCAGATAATGCGGCTGATACGTCTGCTGGCGCCCTGTCAGGCGATAGGCGAGCTTTACGCCGTTGGCCCTGTAGTTTTCCCTTCCGGTCAGCTCAAAGGCCTTAAAAGCGGCCCGGGCAGCGAAAACGAGCTCTTCCGTCGTCGCGTTGGCGCGCTTAGTCAGAAGCTCCCTGGTCAGGGTGTTGAGAAGCGGAGTATAAATCTCCTTGTCGCACCCGGTCTCTTCCAGGAAAAGCACGGCCCAGGGGGAGGTGCGTTTCTTGGAATAGCCTTTCTTGATATGACCGGTGGCGCTTTCCACCGCTTCCGGGATGTAGCCTCCGCGGTGGCGGCGCGAAATGAGTTCCTTCTTAAAGTTCTTAAGTTCATCCCTGAAGCCCGTCGCTCCCACTTCGTTCTCCCATCTGGCCAGCCAGTAGCCGGCCCTGGCGAGTTCGCTGAAGTTGATCTCCGCATCCCCTGCTTTCTTGTAGGTCCCGGGATAGGGATAGCAGGCGGGGGGAAGGGATTTGAAGCGCGGAGCCTTCTTGTAGAGCTGCAGGACTTTTTCCGCGACGGAGGGGATCTTCTGGCCGTTCTCCTTCGCGCATTTGGCGAGGGCGAAGGCCGCGCCCAGGAGCTTGCCGAAAGGAACAGGCGCTTCCGCCTGATCCGGCGGAGCGGAAAGCTTGTCTATAAGAGCCTTCAGTTCCTGCTGCGCTTCCTTTTCCAGTTTTCTAAGATCAAAGTCCGCCGGCCGGCTCTCTTTTTTGGCAAGCTGCCAGGTGATCTGCGCAAGGGTTCCGGGAAGCGCGTAAACGTTCGCTCCCAAAAGGTAGATGATGAATTCCAGTTTGCGGCTTCTTTGCCGGCCGTTCAAAGGCCAGGAGCGCTCGTAGTCCGTGCCGAAACGCAATGACCTTTCGCCAGCCTCCATTTGCCAGAGCCACTCCTGGCGTTTGGCGAAAGTTTCCGGGGCGATCAGAAGCGCCAGCGCGTCTTCCTTTTCCCTCAGGACGCCGCAGGGGGCGGGCCATTCGCCGGAGTACCAGCCTTTCTTCGATTCGTAGGGAGTCGTTATCTTCTGCCCTTCCTTTCCCTGGAGCACGAAATAAAACGCGTCGAGCTGCGAGTGGTTCTTCAGCGTTACGGAAGCTTTGATCTTCAGCGCCGCGGGGTTCTGCAAAAAGCATTCGGCTTTGGCGGATCCGTAGGGCGTCGCGCCGCAAAAAAGCGCGTGCCCGGATCTGATCTCCGCTTTCTGAAAAGATAAGGTCTCCGTAAAGCAGTCGAACGCCAGCACGTCCCTGCCTCTCAGTTTACCTACGAAACGCAGCTCCGCCTGACATTCCCCGAAGGAGACTTGCAGGGATCTTTCCTTGGCGGATCTTCCGATCTCGAATTTGATTTGCTTTTCCATTTCTTTCTCTCAGAGCGCCAGCATTCTGTCCAGCGCCTCTTTGGCTTTTATTCTGGTCTCTTCTTTGACCTTGATCTCATATTCGTTGTCTTCCAGGGCCCACAAAACTTTCCAGGGCGTCATGAGTTTCATGTTCGGGCAGACGTTGCCTTCCAGCAAGGGATAGACGATTTTCCCGGGCGCTTTTTCCCTGATGGCCTTGAGAACGCCCTGTTCCGTCCCGATGATGAATTCTTTGCTTTCGCTTTCTATACAGCGCTTGATGATGGCGGAAGTGGAGCCTACGAAATCGGCGGCAGCGCTCACTTCTTCCGGGCACTCCGGATGGGCGAGGAACTCGGCCTTCGGATGGAGCGCCTTTGCTTCCGCAAGCGCCTTAAGCGTGAAGCGCTGGTGCGTCGGGCAGAAGCCCGGCCAGACTTCCATTTCCCTGCCCACGCTCTTTTTGGTGAACGTTCCCAGATAGCGGTCCGGCACGAAGAGGACAGGCTTGTCTTTGGGAAGCGAGGCGACCACTTTGCCGGCGTTGGCACTGGTGCAGCAGATGTAAGCTTCCGCTTTTATTTCCGCGGAGCAGTTGACGTAGGCCACGACGACGGCGTCGGGATGCTCCTCTTTGTAGCGCCTGAGTTCCTTGGGCATCAGCATGTTTGCCATGGGGCAGTTGGCCCTGGGGTCGGGCGTCAGCACGGTCTTCTCAGGCGAGAGGATCTTGGCTGATTCCGCCATGAAGTCAACGCCGCAGAAAACGATCGTGTCGGCGTCCGTCCTGGCGGCCAATCTGGAGAGCTCCAAAGAGTCGCCTACGAAATCGGCGAGCTCCTGTGTCTCGTAAGGCGTGTAATAGTGCGCCAGGATGACGGCGTTCTTCTCCGCCTTCAGTTTCGCGACTTTTTCTTTCAGTTCCGTAAATTCCATAACTATGTGAGAGCGATCTTGGAAACAAGAATGCCAAGTGAGCGTTTGTCGTTTTCTGGTATGAAGGTGCCGCTTATTTGCAGAGAGCACCTGAGCATCCCCTGCTCTTCGCTTTCGAAGGGGAACTCCGCTTCCTGCCAATCCGGGGAAGTCAAAGTTTTTTTCACTCCGTTCCTGCCGTTGACGGTCAGCGTAAGCTCCAAGGGGCCTGATTCGAACTGGCGGGCGTCGGTCGCGCATTTTACGAGGAGTCCTTTGGCTTTTTCGCTCTTCAGAACGAAGACCGCGTTGCCGCCGGTCCAGCAGGCGTAACTATCCCCTATTTTTTCCGGCGGATAAAAACCGGTCGTCAGGAAGCGGTTCGCTTCCTCCGTGACAACGATCTCGCGGGGCGCGCCTTCGAAGGCGGATTCAAGGATCTCCTTGGCGTTGCGGCCGTCCGTTGCGATTCTTTCGACCGAAGCCGCCACGGGAACGTTAAGAAGTCCGACGCAGCCGCTCTCGTCTTCCAGCACGACCTTGAAGGCCAGCATCCTGTCGGTCCAGTCGTAGCAGTGCTCGATGTGATCGCGCCCGGGATGCGCCGCAATGGTCACGGTGTATTCGCCGGGGCCGAGGAAGGGCGGAATATCGAAACTGACTTCCAAGCCCTCGCCGGCTTTGAGAGCGGGCGTTTCCTTTTTAAGGAGCATGGTGTTGGTGCCCAAAACTTCGTAGCCGAGACGATCCCTCAAGGAGAAGCCTATGGTCGGAGGATCGATGTCGTTCAGGGCTTTCACGGCGACTTTCAGTTCGGCTTTGTGGCCGGCGAAAAGCGTACGCGTTTCGCATCCGTCGCTTATGAGGGAAACTTTTTCAACGAGGGCCTCGAAGGAGCCGGAGTGCTGAGGCAAGCTGCTCTTGGCTTCCTGCTGCTTGCGTTCCAATATGAAGGACTCTTTGTCGGAGTCGTCCCGCACTAGCAGCGTGTTGTAATAATTCAGGACGTTCTCGGGAGTGTCGTTGGCCGCGACTCTGCCCTTGTGCAGCAAGACAGCGCTGTCGCACAAAAGTTTCACGGCGCCGGGATCGTGACTGACGAAGATAAGCGTTCCGCCCTTGGCGCGGAAATCCTTCAGATACTTCAGGCATTTCTGCTGGAAGTAGGCGTCCCCCACCGCCAGGGCCTCGTCGATGATGAGGATGTCGGGATCGACGTTGGCGGCGACGGAAAATCCGAGCCTGAGCGCCATGCCGGTGGAATAGATGCGCAGGGGGTGGTCAAGGAAATCGCCAAGCTCGGCGAAATCCACGATGGCGGGCAGCTTCTTTTCGATATCTTCGTCGGAAAGCCCCAGAAGCCTGGCGTTCAGATAAATGTTCTGGCGGCCGGTGAACTCCTGATGAAAGCCGGATCCAAGTTCCAGAAGCCCCGCGATGCGGCCTCTGATCTCAACGCTGCCGAAGGTGGGGGCCAGCGTCCCGCAGAGGATCTTCAAAAGGGTGCTCTTGCCGGCGCCGTTCACGCCGATGATGCCGAGGGAAGAGCCCTTTTTGATCTCAAGGTCGATGTCTCTCAGCGCCCAGAAAGCCCAGTGGAAAGACATGCCCGCCGGAGTCAGCCATTCTTTCAGGCGGTCCAGAGGCCGGTCATAGACTCTGAAACGTTTGCTGAGGCCTTTTATTTCTATCACATTGTTGGGATCCATATCAGATTTGGTCTGGCAGTTCTTTTTTTAACTTCAGGTATATCATCTCGCCGAGAAGCGAAAACACCGCGCCGCAGAGAAGGAGGACTCCCAAGGTGGGAAGAAAGCTGGACTGCGAAGGCCAGAGCCCCTGGGGAAGGAAATCGTAATAAACGATATTCTCGTAAAAAAGGATCTGGAAGGCGCGGGAGAGATAGTAAAGAGGGTTGACCAGAAGAAGCAGCGGCCCGAAGGAAACTATCTTTTCCGTCAGCTCCCTGAAATACACTATGGGCGTCATCCAGAACCAGACCTGCAGCGCGATGGAGACGAACTGCAGCATGTCCCGGAAATACGCCGTGGCGGTGGCCAAAAACAGCCCTAGCCCGTAGGTCATGAAGCCCTGCAGGACATAAAGCAAGGGAAGCCAAACGATGCAGGGCGGCAGCCTGTGCCCGGTCACGAGCATGACCAGAAGCAGTATGACGTGCATAATAAAAAGCGTGATGAGTCCGCTGATGATCTGGTACAAAACCAGGATGGGATGCGGGAAGGAGACTTTCTTGATGAGATTGCTGTGGCTCAGGAAAGCGGTGGCGTTCCTGGTAAGCGTCTCCGAAAGGGTGAGCCAGGGAAGCAATCCGGAGCAGATGTAGATGCTCAGTGCGTAAGGATCGTCCACGTCCGGGAAGCCCACGCGCCCGGGGATGCGGGAACCGACCACCCTGGCAAGGATCACGGCGTAAATGAAGATCTGGGCCAAAGGCTGCAGGATATTCCAGAAAACACCTATGACGGAGCCGGCGTAGCGTCCCCGGAAGTCTTGGATCACCAGATCCCACAAAAGCGCGCGGTAGCGCCATATCTCGCGTATCAGCATGATTTCACGTATGGGTTTTCCGCCGCTTCCTCCTTAACGGAAGTGGCTTCCCCGTGCCCCGGATAGACCAAGGTCTCCGGCGGCAGTGTTAAAAGTTTATCCTTGAGGCTGTCCATTAGCTTCTGATAGCTTCCGCCGGGAAAATCCGTGCGTCCGACGCTCAAATGGAAAAGCGTGTCTCCGCTGAAAAGCAAGTTCTCCCCGCTTTCCGGTTCGGTCGCCAGATAGCAGGCTCCCCCTTCGGTGTGACCGGGAGTCCAGATAACTTTCCAAGCAAGCCCGGCTGATCTGAACTCCTCCCCGTCCTCCAACGGCATTTCCGGTTTATCGCAGGTTATTATTTCGCCCAGGAAAGTGGACAAATTGCGTTCCGGATCGGCAAGCATGACGGAGTCTTTATGATGAACGCCGACCTTGGCATCCGGAAAAGCCTTCCTCAGCTCGTTCAAAGCGCCGATGTGATCGGCGTGCCCGTGGGTGAGAAGGATCGTTTCCACACTGAGATCCCTGTCCCTTAGTTCGGCCAGCAGTTTGCCGGCCTCGGCCCCCGGATCGATGCAGACGACATCCCGGGACCCGGCTTTTGACACAAGGTAGCAGTTGGCATAAAGCTCCCCCAGCGGCAGGCAGCGTAAATCAATATTTTTAAAAATATCCATATATGGATATTATACCATAATGCAGCCTTCGCCATATGAGAGGAAAAGGGGAAG
>JAFZID010000125.1 GCA_017554565.1 bacterium | reverse complement strand
CGGCGGCGCTCTTAAGCCGACCTTCGGCGTTCCCGTGGAAGAGATCCAGCGCGGCATCAAGCACGGCGTCCGCAAGATCAACGTTGACACCGACAACCGTCTGGCCATCACCGGCGCCATCAGAAAAGTCTTCGCGGAAACCCCGGAGAAATTCGACCCCCGCGACTATCTGAAACCGGCCCGCAACGCCATGAAAGAAGTCTGCAAACAGCGCATGATCCAGTTCGGCCAGGCTGGCTGGGCTCCCAAGATCAAATGCAAGACCATCGACGACATGGCGAAGGTCTACGGCTACTAATATCCATTAAGCCGCTAAAGAAGGCTCCCCCTCAAAGGGAGCCTTTTTTTTAATCGAATGAATTTTTAGCAGATCGAATGAACGTTTTAAGCAAAATATCATCCTTTTTAGTCAAGGAGACTCCCTGGTTCGTCCTTCTGGCGGCCGTATTGGCCTATTTTACCCCCGATCTCTTCTCGTTCGTGCATGGAGATACCCAGACGGTCATCCTGGGCTTAATCATGCTCACAATGGGCATGACGCTGACCGTTAAAGATTTCAAAGTTCTGGCCAGCCGCCCCCAGGACATCCTCATCGGCACCGTGGCGCAGTACACCCTGATGCCTTTGATCGCTTTCACGGTCTCCAAGGCCCTCGGCCTCAGCCCCGCTCTTACCGTCGGCCTCATTCTGGTCGGCTGCAGCCCCGGCGGCGTCTCCTCTAACCTTATGACCTTCCTGTGCCAGGGAGACGTGGCCTTTTCCGTCGGCATGACAACCGCCAGCACGCTGCTTTCCCCCTTGCTGACGCCGCTTCTGGTCCTTTATTTGGCCGGGGAGCAGGTGGATGTTGACGCCGTCGGCATGTTCAAGTCCATCCTCATCGTCACCATCGGCCCCGTCACGCTGGGCTTCCTTCTCAACCACTTCTTCGGCGAGAAGAAGACCTACAAGAACTTAATGGGCGTCATGCCGGCCATCGCGGTCATCTGCCTTGCCTTCATCGTAGGCGGCGTCTCCGCCAAATACGGCAAGGACTTCCTGCATTCCGGCTGGCTCATTATGCTGGCGGTCTTTTTGCACAACACCTTGGGCTACATAACCGGCTATCTCGCCGGCGTCGCCTTAAGGTTCACGCGTCCCAAGAACCGCACCATCTCCATCGAAGTCGGCATGCAGAACGCTGGGCTTGCCACGGTATTGGCCGGCAAGCATTTCCCCACGATGCCTGACGCGGCGGTCATCTGCGCCGTCTCCTGCGTCTGGCACTCCATCACGGGAGCTTTCCTGGCCGCCATCTTCAACTGGATCGACAAGTTCTTCCAAAAACGCCAAGACGCATAACTTAGATAAAAAAGCGCGAAAACAAAAGGCAAACTGTCCTCAGTTTGCCTTTTTTTGTTTGCATAATCGGGGCCGATATAATAAAATATTGACGTGCTAGTCACGTCATTTTTATAATCACCCAAAAGGGAAACCTTATGAAAACTAAAAAAATAGTTGTCTTAGGTTCCACCAATACCGACATGGTCATCACGGGCAAAAAGATCCCCGTGCCGGGCGAAACGATATTAGGTGGACATTTCCTTCTCAACCCGGGCGGCAAAGGCGCTAACCAGGCCGTAGCCGTAGCCAGGCTCTCCGCTCAGAAGGGCGCCTGCTCTTTCATCGCCAAAGTCGGCGACGACGTCTTCGGCCGCGAAACGCTCGCCCGTCTCAAAAAGGACTCAATCACGCCGAGATTGATCGTCGATAAGAAGGAGCCTTCCGGCACCGCGCTGATCATGGTCGACAACAAAGGCCAGAACATCATCTCCGTCGCCCTTGGCGCCAACGGCACGCTCTCTCCCAAGGACGTCGAGCCCTTCAAGAAAGAGATCGAATCCGCCGCCATTCTTCTCATGCAGCTGGAAACTCCCATCAAGACTGTGGAGTGGGCCGCGAAGGTCGCTCATCAGGCCAAAGTCACCGTGATCCTCAATCCGGCTCCCGCCTGCAAGCTCCCGGCTTCTCTCTACAAGCTGATCGACTGGATCACGCCCAACGAAACGGAAGCCGAGCTTCTGACCGGCGTGAAAGTCACCGACGCCAAGAGCGCCGCCAAAGCCACGGAAGTTTTGAAAAAACGCGGCGTCAAGCACGTCGCCATCACCATGGGCACCAAAGGCTGCTGGTGCGGCGACTGCCAGAAACTCTATCCCTGCCGCAAGGTCAAAGCCGTTGACTGCGTGGCCGCCGGCGACACCTTCAACGGCGCTTTCGCCGTCGCTCTCGCGGAAGGAAGATCCTGCTCCGAAGCCATCGACTTCGCCCAGAAAGCCGCCGCTATTTCCGTAACCCGTCCGGGCGCCCAATCGTCCGTCCCCAATAGAAAGGAGATCAAATAATGTATTACTGCAACAACTACGCACTGGCCGTCGTGTTCTGCGTCGTGACTATGTTCTGCTGGGGCAGCTGGGGCAACACCCAGAAGCTGGCCGGCAAGACCTGGCGCTATGAACTGTTTTACTGGGACTACGTCTTAGGCGTCGTCCTCTTCGCCATAGTGAGCGGCTTGACCGCCGGCTCTTTGGGCGGCGGAGAATGGAGCTTCCTCAAGAACCTCGCCCAGGCCTCTCCCGCCAACATCGGCTCCGCCCTCTTAGGCGGTGTCGTTTTCAACGCCGCTAACATCCTCTTGGCCGCGGCCATTTCCATCGCCGGCATGAGCGTGGCTTTCCCCGTCGGCATCGGCTTAGCCCTGGTCCTCGGCGTCGTGGTCAACTACATAATCGCCCCCAAGGGCAATCCCGTGCTTATTTTCGCCGGCGTGGCCCTCATCGTGGTCGCCATTCTCTGCAACGCTTTCGCCTATAAACTGAAAGCGGACGCTTCTGAAAGCACCGGCAGCACCAAAGGCATCGGCAAGGGCATCGTCCTTTCCATCATCTGCGGCATCTTAATGGCCTTCTTCTACGGCTTCGTCGCCAGAACCATGGACATGAACTTCGAAGCCGCGGCTCCTGAAGCCGGCAAGATGACGCCGTACTCGGCCTTCTTCATCTTCACCCTGGGCATCTTCGCCTCCAACTTCATATTCAACGCCATCGCCATGCGCTTCCCGGTCTCCGGCGAACCCATCACCGAGAAAGAATACTTCAAGGGCGGCTTCCCGATCCATCTGGTCGGTATCCTTGGCGGCTTGATCTGGGGCCTGGGCAACGGCATTAACTTAGTCGCCGCCGGCAAAGCCGGACCCGCCATCTCCTACGGTCTCGGCCAGGGCGCGACCCTCGTCTCCGCTCTCTGGGGCATTTTGATCTGGAAAGAATTCAAAGGCGCTCCCAAGAAAGCCAACGTTCTCAACTTCGCCATGTTCGTGCTCTTCCTGATCGGCCTCGGCATCATCATCAAAGCCGGCGCTTAAACGAAAAGCCACACAGAGCGAAACAAAACAAAAATGCCGCTCTTCCGAGCGGCATTTTTTTAAAAGGTAAAAGCGTTCTCGCTGTAAAAAACAATGAAAAAAGCAAGATTCTGGATCTACGTCGTCATCCTGGCCATCTGTAGCTCAGGAATATTGGCATCGTGTGCGAACAGCGACAATGCCGTAAGAAAGGATGGCGCTCCTATCCGTATCGGAATAGCCTGGCGCGGCGACAGTATGGCGATTACCTACGTCGGTACGTTACAAAGCGTGCGTGAGGCGGGAGCCGAACCTGTGCCGCTGCCGCTTATAAAGTCGCCCTTTATGGAATATGACGGCGACCAGCTTCTTCCACAATATACCGATGAACACGGTGTTTTGCTAAAGGAGCATGCCGAAAAAATGAAAGCCGATCCCTTAGCCGGACAGGACATCGCCGATTTGCTCGCCGGTCTGGACGGACTCATCTTTACAGGCGGTGATGACATAAGTCCTACATTATACAAGATGCCGGAGCCCTGGCACGGTATCGAGTCAGAAGGAAACTGTGACGGACGGCGTGACGTGTCGGACTATATCCTTATGACATGGTGTCTTGAACGGAATTCTACGCTGCCGGTATTATGCCTCTGCCGAGGAATGCAGATGCTCAGCATCATTTCCGGCGCACAGATGATACAGGATCTTTCCGCTTATTTCGTAGCTCAGGGACTGCCTTACGCCAACGAGCATCGTATCGAGGCAACAGCCGACCACGGGCGCGACTTTGCGGCTCACGATGTCACTGTCACCGATTGTTCATCGCTGCTTTGGCGCATAGTAGAGAGTGAAACGATCAGCCGTGTGCCATCGGGGCATCACCAGGCTGTGCGAAGCGTGGATGGAACACCGCTCAAAGTGACTGCCGTCGCAAAGACCGACGGCATCGACATCATCGAGGCGGTGGAGCGGATTGACAAGCCCTTTTTCATAGGTGTTCAATACCATCCCGAGGTGGCTGTGGCAAAGCATGTCAACAACGCTGCCGATGCCTCGCACTTCATGGATTACGACAAGGCTCTCTGTTACTTCTGCGCATTGGTAAAGCAGAGCAAGCAATCAAAAAGGACGAAGTAACAGAAAAATAAAATTTGCACAACGTAGTCGGAGCGGCCAAAAGCCGCTCCGTTTTTTTACTTTATCAAAGTTTCGGGAACATTCCGAAAGTTAAGGTTTTACAAAGGCCGACGCCGACGCAGCCAATTGACAAAACCGGGGTCCAGATAGCGAAAGCGGCGGCGTCCTCATACCATGCGCCACCACTTCCGCCCAAAGCGAGAAGCCCACTGATCACTCCTAGAGAAACAATCGGTGCGAACAGAATAAGGCAAGGCCCCTGAATGATAGGGTAGTCGTCCCAAATATCACCAAGATTTCTGTGGGATTGATAATGATTCGGGCCGGCGCATACGGGAACTGGTCCGCAGCATTCATTGGTGCATACATTGCCATAGACATCATAAGTTAATGGTTTGCTCTCGGCTTTTACGTTCGTGTTAGTGGAAGAATTCGTTTGTTCCGCAAGCGCGCATTCATCCGCTGAAAGTGGAATCGCAGCGATCATAGATGCGATTGCAAGCAAGGTCACGCCTCTGTTTCTGAAATAAGAAAAATAATTTTTCATAACAGCCTCCTAAAATGTATATTACCATTTTTCGTCCCAAGCCAATCCGCGGCAAAAGCATCCTAAAGTTGCAGTTTTGATAAAAGCGTAACTTTCAGTCTTGAGCATATACCAAGATGTATACCCGATAAGAGCGAAGGGATAATTCTCCGATCGTCCATATTTATGAGTAGCATCTTGCTCTGCTTGTAAATAGCACCCAATCGGGGCAGCCAATATCATGAATATCCCAAATCCGACCTGCGCTGCCTTTATACTTGGGTCGAAGAGAAGAGCTAATTCTCTTTTGAACTCCTCATTTTCGTCGCGGCAAATTTCTTCACTTTGACTTTTCGGTTCACAACAGCAAGTGTAGCAGCATTCCTCAGCTGACAGGGGAACGGTCGCCAAGACAAGCGCGATAGCAAGAGTGAAATAAACAAATATTTTTTTCATAATGTACGCCTTTAATAGAAATGGCAATCCATTCCTGTTATATGAAAAATTAGAGAGTCGTTCCAAAAATGTCCCAGTGTCACTGTTTTGAGCGTTCCGCATATTAAGTAATCCACGGTGCACATCGGAATCGCGAGCACCAAATTATTCATAACTTGAAAGGGATGCTCGGTATTATGGGAAATATTGATGATTCCATCCTCCAATCCATAAAGAGGACAGAAAAAAGTATAACTAAGCCCATCAACAAACCTCTGTCTCCGGATTCTTTTCATCCTTTCCTCTTCGCTTTGGAACGCGTTGTTTGTGTTTGAGTTTTGACAATTGACGGCCACGCTGTTTGTTTGCACGGTCATAAGCTGATCGGCAGACGTTCCGCAATTTGAATCGCATTCTTCGGCAAATAGCGGGATGCCAAAGCAAACGAACGTTACGGACAGAAGAAGGAACTTTTTAATTGTGTTTTTCATAGTTTCCTCCCTATTGAAGATTGCCAAATGTGAATGTCTGCGCCACCCCGTAGCAGAAAACACATCCCGTACCAAGAGCTGATAAGCAAGGCAGCTTCCATAATTTTTCCTTTACCGAGTCGCAATGCGTGGCAAACATTCCAATGCCTGTGCCCAAAGCCGGAGCGGAAATGATAAGAAGCGGTCCGCGCATTAAGGGAACATATTCGTAAGCAGCATATCCTAGGTCGGCGATCTTTTCCAAAGGAGTAGTCCATTCGAATTCATGATCGTTGCTTTCCTCACAGCAGCAATCGCGGCAGCTTTCCTCCGCCGAAAGGGGAAGGGCAATGAACATCAGCGCGATGACGAGACAAAAAAGAGCCTTGTTTTGGAAGATAGAGAAACGTTTTTTCATAATGTCCTCCTTTGTTAAAAAAGTTGAATATGAAATTATTTACTTTTCAACTATTCTAGCACGAGATTGGTCAAAAAACAAGGGGGGCAGAGGGACTCCGCAAAATATGCATTTATTGCTTGAAATTGTCCGCGAAATATGCATTTTGTACCATAATATATGGCGCGAAAGTTGCAATTGCTGACGTTAACACCTCCGCAAAATATGCATCTTGATATTTAAATATCAAATTTAGTATAATTTAAGTGAAAGCTAATTGGAGGACTATAAAATGCTCAGACGCAAATTTTATAACACACTTCTTGAGTGGAAAAATTGTCACAAAAAAGAGTGCCTACTTGTTAAAGGCGCTAGGCAAATTGGTAAAACTTTCATTATAGATCAATTTGGCAAGGAGAACTATGAAAGTTATCTTTACATCAATTTTATATTAAGACCTGAATGCCGTGAGATATTTGAGGAAAATTTTGAGGCCGATAATCTTTTCAAGCGTCTAACTGTCTTTTTTCAGGATTTTAAACTAATACCTGGAAAAACTTTGATTTTTCTAGATGAGATACAGAAATGTCCGAAAGCTCGTACAGCATTTAAATCATTTGCCATAGACGGAAGGGCTGATGTTATAGGATCAGGCTCATTGCTTGGATTAACATTTCTTAATGACGGCAAAGAACTCAATCTTGAGCGTAGTGAATCATCTATCCCTGTTGGCTACGAACGTCAGCTTATGATGCAGTCTTTGGATTTTGAGGAATTTCTTTGGGCACTAGGTTACAATGATAATTCTGTGGAAATACTTAGAGAAGCGTTCAATTATTTAACGCCGTTGCCTTCTTCAAGCAATGAAAAAATGCTTCGTCTCTATCGTGAATACATTGTTGTCGGCGGGATGCCGGAAGCGGTGGTAAGTTTTGTGGAAGACAACAGTTTTTCATCGGCATACGATGTTCAGCGTAAGATAATAGATGCTAATCTGGATGACATAGCAAAGTATGCAATGACCGTTGATAAGCCTAAAATTCGCGCCTGCTACCTTTCTATTCCTAGCCAGCTTGCTAAAGAAAACAGCAAGTTTAAATATTCGTTTGTTGAGAAAGGAGGATCAAGCAGAAAATTTAAATCTTCAATTGATTGGCTTCGCGAGAGCGCTCTTGTTCTGCAATGTTACAATGTTGAAACACCTTTGCTTCCTCTTTTTTCGTATAAACGCAATGATAGTTTCAAACTTTTCACGTCTGACATAGGCATTTTGGTTGGCATGCTGGGCTTTGATGTGAAATTACCAATTGTTGACAACACGCTTTCTGGGCCTGCTAAAGGCGGATTGTATGAAAATGCGATTATGTCGGCTTTGGTGAGGAGAGGATATTCTCCTTGTTATTACATGCCAAAATCCAATACATCGGAAATCGATTTTGTTATTGAGAAAAATTCCGGTGTGGTGCCTATCGAGGTAAAAGCGGGAAACGAATCGTCATCCTCGTTCAACAAAATGCTTGAGCGTTCTGATGTAAAAGTTGGCTATAAATTTGTCAACGGCAACATTGGCAAGGTCGGCAAGAAAATTACGCTTCCTCATTACATGGCAATGTTTTTATAAAATTTCTATTTTTGGAGTGACCGGATTATTAATAGAAATAAAAAAAGTTCAATACATCTTCTTCTTTGTCAAATGTACCGATGGTTAAGGTATCGAGAATACCAATAGTTAAGAATCCTATGGTTTCTAAAGGTATTTCGGTAAAAATTTCCAATCCGGATTGATTCCCAAACAAACCTCCTGATATAACGTATATAGTGCTAAGAAAAGGACTTCCTATGATATAAAATGGACCTTCTATTGGATTTATGCGTTTCCAAAATGATGATTCGCGCTTTTCGTTGTTTTCTTCTTGTTCTGGATAATCTTCCAGAACTTGATTTGTTTCCTCAAATTTATTTGTGGGAACAATTGTTTGTGAATTCGCACATTGGCCGATCTGCACATTGCAGCAATCGCAGCTTTCATCCGCAAAAAGGGGTGTGGCTAAGCAGAAAATTGGAATGGCGAAGAAGCACACAAAAAAGATGAAAGTTTTTTTCATAACTTTTCCCTCACGCAATGTAGAACTGTTTAATATTCAACTATTTTAACACGAGATTGGTCAAAAAACAAGGGGGCGCTTGGCCGCCTGCGGAAGTTTATCTTTGAAAAATTCAGTGCAAAAATCCTGGGATAAACTTCCGAGGATGCGATTATAAACTTCCGCAAATCTGGGCTAAGTGTCAAAATTTGTTGACAATAAAGCGATTAACTATGATTTGAAGTTTTGCTAAAATAGATAGGGGTATAATAATGCTTTCGTTGTATGCACTGATGATAGACGAGAAAATCACAAAGACGCATCTTACCGATGCCATCATCAAAATTAAGCATAAATATGCGGATGAGCAGAAAAAGCTCACCTCAATGTAATAACACATCAAATAAAAAAACTGGACAACAACATGGAAAACCAAAACAACAGGGATACCCTTAGAAGGAAAGCAGAACTGGGCGACGCGGAAGCGCAAAATAAATTGGGGTGGCATTACCAAATCGGTTTAGACGTACCTCAGGACGACAAGAAGGCGGTAGAATGGTACACCAAAGCCGCAACAAACGGGAACGCTGATGCGCAATTTGCCCTAGGCCGGTGTTATGAAAACGGCTTATGCACAGAGCAGGATTATGGGAAAGCGTGTGACTGGTACAGAAAAGCCGCTGATCAAGGACATATGATCGCACAAAACGATTTAGGCCGGTGTTATGAAATCGGCCTGGGCATAGAGCGTGATAATGAAAAAGCGTTTGAATGGTACGGAAAGGCAGCAAAACATGCATATGCTTTAGCGCAGTACAATTTAGGTCGGTGTTATAAAACCGGTCTGGGTGTAGAACAAGACGACAAGAAAGCTATGGAATGGTTCACCAAAGCTGCAGAACTGGAAAATGTTGATTCACTACGTGCTTTAGGCTTACACTATGAAACCGGCCGAGGCGTAGAAAAAGACGACAGAAAAGCGGTGGAATGGTACACCAAAGCTGCGGCGCAAGGAGATGCTATAGCGCAATTTGCCTTATACTTGATACACTGTCAAGGCCATATTAAAGCTGTATCAACTTGGAAGGATATACCAGAACTGGTGCAAAAAGCTTGGGAAGATGATTGTTCTG
This sequence comes from bacterium, assembly GCA_017554565.1. Classification (GTDB taxonomy): domain Bacteria; phylum Auribacterota; class UBA3054; order UBA3054; family UBA3054; genus UBA3054. The sequence goes on along the minus strand of JAFZID010000125.1, from coordinate 3,708 downwards.
TAGGATCTTTTGGCAATTGTTTAAATGATTTAGTGATAGGAGCTGCTGAGATAGGATTTCCCGTGGCACAATACAAATTAGGCTGGTTTTATGAAATGGGCCTAGGCGTAGAGCAAGATGATAAGAAAGCGGTAGAGTGGTACACCAAAGCCGCAGAGCAGGGATTGGATGTGGCACAGTACAATTTAGGTCGATGCTACGAAACCTGCAGAGGCGTAAAGCGGGATGATAAGAAAGCTGCGGAATGGTATGCCAAAGCCGCGGAACAGGGATGTGATGCAGCGCAATATGTTTTAGGCTGGTGTTATGCAACTGGCCGAGGCGTAGAGCAGGACAACAAAAAGGCCTTTGAATGGTTCAGAAAATTCGCAGAACAGGAAGATACTGTAGACAAGGATAATCAAATGATGTATCAATTCTATAGTGAGTGTGAGCGTTACAGAAAAGCCGCGGCGCAGGGAGATGCTATAGCACAATACAAATTAGGCTGGTTTTATGAAACCGGCCGAGGCGTAGAAAAAGACTACAGAAAAGCGGTGGAATTGTATACCAAAGCTGCGGAACATGGGTTTGATGCTGCGCGATATGCTTTGGGCTGCTGCTATGCAACCGGCCGGGGCGTAGAACAAGACGATAAGAAAGCATTGGAATTTTTCACAAAAACGGCAAAGCATTTCATTTTCCCACCATTTAGATACTTCGAACCATCAGATTGGTGGGGTCATGAGATTTATGCATTGTTCTTGCAAAGCAATGCTCCTGATTTGTTTCAAGACTGGCTAGATGAAAATGACAAATATTGACGCATAGAATCGTTAGTTGCTGAATTTTGTTAAAACAGAGGCCGCTCCGGGGAAACCCGGGGCGGCTTTGTTTTTAGGTTTTTAGGACGAAGCGGTTGAGGGTGGGCGAATTTGATATAATTTCTTTTTGGAGATATAGTGTGTGTTAAGTAAAAGAGGGATATATTTTGCTTTGCTGTTTTTGGCGGTTTTTGGGGCTGTTTTGGGGTTCTGCGAGGAGCCCGAGGCGGTTGCCGAGGCTGCTGAGGCTGCGCCTTTCGATTGGCTTGATTATTTGGTGCCAAGGGTGTTTTTTGTCGTGAGCGTGAGTTTGATCACGCTGGGCATGCATCTTGCGAAAAAGGGGTACCGCTTCAACATTCGTCCAATTCCCGGATTGGAGCAGATGGAAGAAGCGGTGGGCAGAGCTACGGAGATGGGAAGGCCGTCGCTTTTCTGCACGGGCGTTTCTGATACGGCGCATCCGGAACTGTACGCTTCCATGCCGATATTGAATAAGATCGCGACGGTGAGCGCAAGGTACAGGAACAGACTTTTGATCCCGGTGTGTATGGAGAGGACGCTGACGCTGCTGCAGACGACGTATGAGGAAGCCTGCAAGTCGATCGGGGAGCTCAGGGCTTTTAACCCGACGGACGTCAGGTTCTTCCCGGGCGGGCAGGTGTATTTCGCGGCGGCCAGCATGGGGTATATGCTGAAAGAAAGGCCTGCGGCCTGTTTTTATTTCGGGTATTATGAGCTGGAGTCATTGCTTTTGTCCGAGACAGGGCAGGTGGTGGGGGCGATGCAGATCGCCGGCACCAGCCAATTGTTCCAGATACCGTTTTTCATCGCGGCCTGCGATTACGTCATAATCGGCGAAGAGTTCTTCGCGGTCAGCGCCAGCATCAGCGGAGACCCGAAACTCTCGGGAAGCCTGTACGGGCAGGACATGGTGAAAGTCATCGTTATAGTGAGCGTCGTAGTGGCGGCTGTTCTTGCTTCCATTCCGACGCTGGGACCAATCGTTTTAAAGATCGCACAGGCCTTGCAGAAGTGATATGAAGAAGAAACTTATCTGGCTGTCGATCTTTTTGCCCGGGCTCTTGTACCTGGCAAAGTGGCTCTTTGAGGGGACGCCCATAGAGGGCGGAGCCTGGTCCGGCGGGCTGACGCTGACAAAAATAGTGAACGAATTCTGCGCGCCTGTGCTCATCCTTGTGGGCGCGACGGCTTACGGCATAGCTTTGGCCAACGTTTTCAGAGTGCATATCATGACTCTGATGAACAGGAAGAAGGGCTGGCAGTACAGTCTTATCGTCTTCGTTTCCTTCGTTACGGTCTTCGTAATCTGCGTCATTTACGGATGGTTTTCGAAGGAGCGGTCGGAGGGCGCTTTCGACGCGGTGGAATTCTACCGTACGTATATCTACACGCCTTTGCTGGTGACGGTCTTGGCGATACTGGGATTTTACATCACCTACGCCGCTTACAGAGCCTTCAAGATAAAATCGCTGGAAGGCGTTGTGATGATGAGCGTGGCTCTGATCGTGATGATCGGCTACGATCCCCTGGGGAATTATCTGACGCGGTATCTCGGCAACACCAGGTTCTTCTATCTGCAGCTGCCGGAACTGGCGCGTTTCTTGCGTGAGGATATGAACGGCACGGTCTTCAGGGCGCTGCAGATAGGCGTTTACATCGCATCCTTGGCGGTCTCCTGGAGGATCTGGCTGGGCATAGAGGATCACCTTTCTGAAGGGGAGGAGGCGAAATGAGATTCGACCTTCAGAGGATACCGAGAAATGTTATTTATCTCGTGCTGCTGATCTGTCTGGCGGTGCCTTTCTTTGTGAAGTGGTCGCTGCCGGTCTATGTCTCCAACGCTACCAGATGTCTTTACAAGACCGTGGAGAAAGTGCACGCGGAAAAACCGAATGTGCCGGTGGTTTTGTTGTCGAGCTGGGATCCGAGTTCCAGAGGCGAGAACAGGCCACAGATGGTCGCATTGGTAAGGCATCTTCTTATCCTGAAGCAGCCTTTTGTGGTCTTCTGCCCGGCTCTGAATCCTATGGCGCCCAGAGCGTCCGAGGAAGTTATCAATTCGGAGATCGCGAGGGGACACTATACGCTGACGTACGGCGTGGATTACGCCAACCTTGGGTTCAAGGGCATTTCCGGACCGAATATCGGGCCTATTCTGCAGAACCTGGAAGGCGACTTCTTAGGCTGCGTGGCGCAGGATCTCTATGGGACGAGCGCTTACGAGCTCCCAATCCTGAAGGGCTTCAAGTCTCTGGCGAACGCTTCCATGATCATTACGATCAGCGGCGACGTGGAGTCCGAGCACGTTATCGGCATCTTCTCGCCGCGGCATCCTGAGATCCCGGTGGGCGCCGCGGGCTGGTCTTTGATTTGCACGCGTCTTTATCCCTACTTTGACACCAGGCAGCTGGTCGGCATCCTGGACGGCATGAACGGCGCCAGCGAATATTTGACTTTGCTCAAGGAGAATTATCCCGAGCTGGCGGGGGACGACGTGGAAGCCGAGGAAAGCGAGAGCGGCGGGAGCTCCACGAGAGTCAACGCGCTGACGCTTGCGAGAGTGCTGATCATCCTGCTGATCGCATTGGGCAACATCGGCATGCTCCTGGAGCGACGGAGGGAAAGATTAGGACTGCCGGTGAAAAAGACCGCGCCCAGCGTGACGGTGGGGGAGAAGCGCTACCTTAATATCGGCGCGCTTGTCTTCACGATTCTTTTCATCATCGCGCTCTTGGGAGAGTTTACTTTGCGCTCCAAGGCCGGTACCTGGTCGGTGGCGGTCTTCGGGGAGTGGGTGGCGGTCTTCTGCACCATAGGCATGCTCTCCTTTATTTTCGGCGACAACAAACTCTACAGAACGCTTGAGCACGTGATCATCGGG
>JAFZID010000124.1 GCA_017554565.1 bacterium | reverse complement strand
CGTAATTCTCGCCTTCCGCGGCAGCCTGAAGATTCTCTTCCGTTGTGCCGATGCCGCCGTTCAAAAGCTTGAACCAGAGCTTGGCGTGCTCTTTTTCATTCTCAGCGGTCTCCAGAAAGATCTTGGCGATCTGTTCATAGCCGTCCTTTTTCGCTTTGGAGGCGAAGTAGGTGTACTTGTTGCGGGCCTGGGATTCGCCCGCGAAAGCAGTCTGAAGGTTGGCTTCAGTTTTGGTGCCTTTAAGATCCATAGTGTTACTCCTTTGTATTGGTTCAGTAGTAGGTTTTTCGTCATCATTTATTTCCACCAGCTCGAAATCCGCCGCGCCGTGCTTGCAAAGCGGGCAGATGAAATCCGGCGGCAGATTCTCGCCTTCGTAGATATAGCCGCAGATCTTGCAGCGCCAGACCTTCTTCCCGCCCTTGGAGGCGGGGGCGGCGGGCTTGGGTTTCACGTTGGCGTGGTAATAAGCGTAGGTGAGAGGATCTTTTTCGGAAAGAATGCCGCTTTCCAAAATGGAGGCGATGAAAAGGATGTGGCTTCCCAGATCCTTGGCCTCCTCCACCCGGCAGCTCACATATGCGCAGGCCTTCTCCTTGAGATAGACTATCCCGGAAGCGCTCCTCGCGCAGGAATAATTCTTGAACTTCTCCACTCCCGGCGTCCCGGAGGACTGAAAGCCGAAATTCTTGATAAGCTCGAAATCAGCGCCCAGGTCCAGCATGCTGACGGTGAAGAGCCCGCTTTTCAGAATCGCCTCGCAGGTGTAGTTCTGCTTGTTGACCGCCAGGGTGACCTTAAGGGGCGAGACGGTGACCTGGCAGAGGGTGTTCACGATGCAGCCGACGTCTTTCCCGCTCTCGTCTTTGGAGGCGGCGACAAAAAGGCCGTAGGTAATTTTAGTCAGGGGATCCTGCGCCATGGCTTATTCCTCCCGTTGGCAGTTGGGGCAGACAAAATAAACTTTCATCTCGTAACCGCTCACCTTGGCGCCCAGTTTGGCCTCCAGGGCCTCTTTGGTCTGCAGGGAGGGTACGTCATAGACTTTTCCGCAATCGAGGCAGATAAGGTGGTCGTGGGGCTCCGTAAAGCCGTCGTAGCGGTCGGGAGCGTCCTCCATGGGTATCCGGCGGACCTTTTTCTCGTCGCAGAGAAGCTTCAGGTTGCGATAGACCGTGCCCAGGGCCAGGGCGGGCACCCGCCTCCTGGCCATAAGGAGGATCTCATCCGCAGTGGGATGCGTCCTGACTTTCCTCAGGACGTCCAGTATGACTTCTTTCTGTCTGCTCATGATATAGGAATGATTATCATTTCTATTATAGGGAGAAAAAGGAGCAAAGTCAAGGAAAGGTCATCGCGCCCTGCGGAGAAGGCCCGGATCCGGATCACTTCTCGTAGATCTCGACCTCGGCCACGTGGCCGGCGGGGTTGTCCGTGTTCTTGTCGATCCTCAGCATGACGTAGCGGGCCTTCTGGGGCTCCACGGTGATCTCGTCGCCGTCCTTGGTGGCCAGGCAGTCTTCCTTGGAGAAGATCTCCTTCCACTCGTGCATGTCGTTGGAGACGCTGTAGCGGTAGCTGTAGCAGCGCTTGCCGTCGTGGAAGAAATAAGTGTGCAGCCGGGAGAACTCCGTCTCCTCGCCCAGGTCTATGATGGCCCACTGGGGATGCGGCGCCGCGCCGCTCCACATGGAGGTGGCGCAGTCCGTGTCGCCGTCCACCAGCTGATATTCCGTGGGATTTTCCGATTGCGACGTGAAGACCGGCTTGTTGTAAGCCAGGTCCCCCACCTTGCCGTGGGCCCTGGGAATGCCCTGGTGCCAGCAGTCTCTTTCCCCGAGGAGCGTGCACTCAAAGAAGCGCTTCACCTTGCCCTCGAAGGTGACTTTGACTTTCTTCACGGAAGTCTGCTTGAAAGTGCAAGCGAAGGTGGTTCCGTGAATGGGAAGCTCGGGGGCCGCGGAATCCCCCACCAGGATCTCTTCGCCGTCGGCTTTGGTGACGTAAACTTTGGCTTTAGCCTCAGCGATGTCAAGGCCGAAGAGCTTCACGCAGTAGGCCTGGGTGGGTTCCTCCAGGCTGCACTCGAACCAGGGCTCCTGGTCGTCGGCCGCGGGGGCCCAGTATTTCGGAGTCTTCGGAGTGGCGACGCCGTCGTTGATGGCCTTGTGATCGGCTTTTTCCGCGGTGCTGGAGCAGAGCATGGGCAGGAAGGTCATCAAGCCTTCCTGGCTCTTCAGCTGCTGGTCCCTGACCTGGCGCTCGTCGAAGGTCTGCAATTTCGTTTCCGGGAAGGATTGCCACAGCGCGGTGAAGGGGTTATCTTTCCGCCATTCGTTGAAGCGCCTGGCGTACTCGTCTATGAACCATTTCACCGTGTTGGAGTAGGTGGGGAAAGGTTTGCTGGAGCGCTTGAAGTACATCATCACTTCCCTGGCGGTCAGGGGGATCTCCACGTAGTTGTCCGGACCGATGGAGGCGTCTTTGCCGTCCACGGTGACCGTCGCCCTCAGGGCGTAGTAAGGGACCTTGATGAAAACTTTCCTGGGAAGTCCCCAGGCGCCGCCCTTCTGGTCGAGATTAAGCTCAACTTTCAAACCGTCCGGCTGGCCCTTGGCCATCAGATCGACGTTGCCGAAGAGCGTGTTGAAGCGCCGGGCCACGATCTCTTTGCCCGGCAGCGTCCAGGCGGGGGCGGTGGCGGACAAAAGGTAAAGGTTGCTGACCTCGTCCTCCCTGACCAGCATGTTGCGGATAAGGGAGACGTATTTCACGTGCCCCCAGCCGTGGGGCGCGAAGTTGCCGCCGAAGTCGCGGTTGGACCAGGGATCCAGGCAGAACTCGAAGAAGCCGTGGGTGGAGGAGGTGTGCAGAAGGACGCCGTAAAGGTCCTTGACCACGTTCTCGTCGCGACCCATGTAAAGATCCGCCATAGAGGCCTTCATGGTGTTGTAGTGGTGGAGCGAATTGACGCCCAGGGCGTTGAACATGATGAGCCCTTCCTCGCTCCAGTCGATGTTCCTGATGTAGTCGATGGTCTTTCTGACGCGCTCGTCGTGGCTTCCCATGACGAAGGTCGGGTACGAGGCCTCCATGTTGCCCCAGTGGGCGCCGCTTTTACCGGTGTCGATGCCCGGCGGGATGAAGCCGTTGGTGGCGATGGCGGCGTTGACATGGTACATCATGTTGGAGATGAAATTGTCAGCGTAGGCGCGGTACTTCCTGGACTCCTCTTCCTCTCCCCGCTCCTTGGCGCAAGAGGCCATCATCTCGAAGGCTTTGGCGTTGTAAAAATTGTGGGCCGTGTAGTGGCCGGTGATGCCCTCGTTGTCATAGGGGCCCATGGCGGGCATCAGTTTCAGAGGATCGTTGGCGATGATGTTGGTGACGTAGTTGAAGTTCTTCACCAATCTGGGCCACATCCTGTCCAGATACTCCCTGTCCTTGGTCTTGTAGTACCACATCAATATGGCGTAGGGGCCGATGTTCTCCTGGTCGTTGTAGAAGCGGCCGTCGTCATGCTGGACCTTCTCGTAATAAAGGGCGACTTTTTTGCCTTCCTCAGGCAGCCCCGCGAAGAGCCAGGACCAGCTGAAATACATGGAGTCCCTGGGGAAGAAGCCGGTGTACTGCATTTCGTTGACGCCCTGGGAATAATAGCCGTTGCCCTCGTCGTCCCTGCTGATGGCCATGTTGATGAGGCTGGTCCAGAAGGTGGCCTCCACCTTTTCCTCGGGGATCTTTAATTCCACCGTTTTTTCCAGCAGCCTGTCCCAGTCTTCCTTGCATTCCTGCAGTTTCCTGTCGAAGAAGGACGGGTCTTCCAGCATGTTGAGCATGGTGGCGGCGGCCGTCCAGTTGGTGGGGGCGTTGGGCATGAGGAAGGTCAGGTCCCTGCTCTCGCCGGGATACAGGTCGATGGCGTAGCGGGAGAGGCACACGGGCGTGGTCTCGGTCACGGCGTACTTGGAGCCCCGGAAGGTCCCCTCGTAGGGATTGTCGATGGTGGCGGAGATGCTTCTGGAGGGATGCTTGGGCACCATGGCCAGTATTTCGTCGTTCCTTAAGACCGCGTCGCCGCGGAACTCGTAGGTCGATTCACGCTGGAACGCGTAGTCCCGGGAGGCCTCGATGCGGGGCGTCAGCCCTTTGTGCCGGAAGCCTGTCGCGAGAAAGGCCGTTTTCCTGCCGCTGGAGGTGTTCTCCATGGTCACTCTCGTCAGGGCGTACAGAGGGCTCCGGGGATCTTCCCTGTCGAGGGTGAAAGCGAACATCTTGAAGTTGTACCTTATTCCCAGCTTCTCCAGGGTGTAGTTGACGATGGGGTAAATATTGTCTTCCAGATAACGGTTGCGGCTGTGGGTGGGCTCCAGCTCCGGGCCGTACAGGAACATCATTTCCGCGGCGCGGTTGTAAAGGTAGCCCTCGGCGGTGACCATGAAGCCCTTGGGGGCGTCCATGACGCCTAGCTGGTCGGTGGGGCGGCTGTAGTAGCAGAAGGGTTTCTCAAGATCGATCTCCGGGGAGACCATGGGTTCGGCGAAGACCGCCGCGGCGGCCAGAACTAAAAGCAGGGTGATTAAGGCTGATCTCATTGGTTTTCCGTTATCTTTAAACGCCGCAAGTCGTGGCGAAGAGCCGCCGGAATGAGGCGCGAATGTTACTATTATTAAAAATTAAAAGTTATTATATCAAAAAACGGTTTTTCATTCAATCACTTTTTTCGCTCTTTCGAACAAAAAACAGGCCCTCCTAAAGAGGAGGGCCTGCTGCCGGAACGCTTTTGTTTAAAGGCGCTCAGTAAACTTCGATCTCCGCGGCGTGGCCGCCGGGGTTCACGGTGTTCTTTTCAATTACGAGCATGACGTAGCGGGCCTTTTCCTGCGGGAAGGAGCCGTCGTCCCCTTCCTTGCAGTAATTGGAGCAGATGTCGTCTCTTTTGACGACTTCCTTCCAGGAGGAAAGATCCTCGGAGATCCTGCAGCAATAGCCGTAGTGACGGTGGTCGTGGGTGTAGAGGTAAGTTTTGATCTTGGAGATGTCCTCGACTTTGCCCAGATCGATGATGGCCCACTGGGGATGAGGCGGAGCGCCGCTCCAGTAGTTCGGTTCGCTCGAGGTCTCGCCGTCCACCAGGAAGGTGCCCACGTATCCCCTTTCATGGGGAGACGTGAAGACCGGGCGGCCGTAGGCCAGGTTGCCGGCTTTCTTGTCCCCTCTCAGGCCGCCTCTCTGCCAGATGTCATCGGAACTAAGGAGCTGGCATTCCGAAACGGCGAAGCCCGTTCCCGCGAAGACGACTTTGACTTTCTTGACCATCGTGTCAGGGAAGAGGCAGACGAAAATATCAGGTCTCGCGGGAACGCCCGGTTTTTCAGGCTCTCCCACCAGCGTTTCCACGTCGTCCTCGTTGGTCAAAAAGACTTTTACGCTAGGTTTGTCGAGGCCGCGGCCGTAGATCCTGATACAGCTGGCCATGACGGGCTTCTTCAGTTCGCATTCGAAGCTGGACTCCTGAACGTCGGACGCCGGGCGCCAGGCTCTGCCCTGGTTGGGATCGGTCACGCCGTCGTTGATGGTCTTGGCGTCGCTGTTGTTGGCGACGGAGGAGGCGGTGACGGGCTGGAAGGTCATGAGCCCTTCCTTTTCCTTCATGACGTTGTTTCTCTGCTGGCGCTTGACGGAGCGCTCCAGGCTCTTCTCCGGGAAGCATTCCCAGAGGTCGTCCATGGGATGCTCTTTCCTCCACTCGGCGAAGCGCTTGGCGTATTCCTGAACGTACCAGTCCACGGT
>JAFZID010000123.1 GCA_017554565.1 bacterium | reverse complement strand
CGGGCTTCTTGGCGGGGGCGGCTTTCTTTACGGGAGCAGCCTTTTTCGCGGGAGCCTTCACGACGGGCTTCTTGGCGGGGGCGGCTTTCTTTGCGGGAGCGGCCTTCTTCGCGGGAGCCTTCACGACGGGCTTCTTGGCGGGAGCGGCTTTCTTTACGGGAGCAGCCTTTTTCGCGGGAGCCTTCACGACGGGCTTCTTTGCGGGAGCCTTTACGACGGGCTTCTTGGCGGGAGCCTTCGCCGCCGGCTTCACGGTTTTTTTCGGAGCGGGCTTCGCAACGGGTTTCACGACTTTCTTGGGAGCCGGCTTCGGGGTTTGTTTCACGACCTTTTTGGGAGCCGGCTTCGCGCTCGGCTTCGAGGCAGGTTTCACGACCTTTTTGGGGGCCGGCTTCACGCTCGGCTTCGGCGCCGGTTTCACGACTTTCTTGGGAGCCGGCTTCGCGCTCGGCTTCGGCGCCGTCTTTACGACTTTTTTTGCGGGCTGCTTTGCGGCAGTCACGGGTTTCTTGGCCGGCTTTGTTGCGGCCGGCTTTTTGGCGGCCGGTTTGGCCGGCGCGCTCTTTTTGGTTTGACTGTTTTTAGTTTTGGCCACAGTTTTACCTTTAGGTTTGCTTTGCGAAGATCTCGCGTTAGTTTTTGGGGGTTTCTTTGTCGGCATAAGGTCCTCACAAAGTTTGATTAGGCGCCTTTTTTGGGGCGCGCATTGGCGGCATGACCGGCCCGAGGGCCGCGCCGCTATGAAACATTGATTTTATATTCTTGTCAGTGCGTTCCGCCATGCGGTTCACTCCCTGTCTTCATGGTGAGCTAAAAGGGCGGCGAAGTTTTTGGACTTCTTCAATTTCTTGATGGCCCTGTTTTCAAGCTGCCTGACGCGCTCTTTGGTTATTCCGAAGACCTCGGCCACATCTTCCAGGGTTTTCGGAGGCTCGTATTGATCCAAAAGGCCCAGGCGCATGGCAAGGATCTTTCTTTCCCTGTCGTCGAGTTCTTTCAGCGCCTTCCCGATCTCCTCTTTGAGAGATTGGGCGTCGGCGGCCTGGAGGGGCGTTTCGTCTCTGCTCTCGATAAGGTCGCCATAGGTGTTGTCACCGTCTTCGCCCACGGGAGCCTGCAGCGAGATCGTCGGCTGGCAAGCATCCAGGCAGACCCGGACCTTCTTGAGAGGGATCCCGGTGCCGTCGGCGATCTCTTCCGGAAAAGGTTCCATTCCGTACTTTTGTTCCCACTCTTTGGCGAATCTCTTGATCTTGCCTAGAGTCTCGATCATGTGCACCGGGATGCGGATGGTCCTTGACTGTTCGTCGATGGCGCGGATGATAGCCTGGTTTATCCACCAGGCGGCGTAAGTGGAGAACTTGAAATTAAGCTCGTGATCGAACCTGTCGACCGCTTTCATCAAGCCGGTGTTGCCCTCCTGGATAAGATCCTGGAAATCCATACCGCGGTTCAGGTATTTCCTGGCGATGAAGACCACCAGTCTCAGGTTGGCAAGCACCATCTTTTCCTTTTTCCGCCTGGAAAGCTCCGCCCATCTGGACAGTTCGGCGGCTTTGGCGAGAATAAGTTCAGCCGGCATCCGGCACTCGATCTCCCGGATCTGGATCTTCTGCTTTTCCTGGGCGATGCGAAAGGCGTTGTATTCCCTTTCGCTTTTGGTTTTTGTTTCGCCGTTGGCTTTCTCGAGTTCGGCTATGTTCTTGCCTGCCTCCGCGAGGGAAGCCGCGATCGCCTGAATGTCGTCCGCGAATTTTATCACCATGCCCGGGTTGAAGCTCAGGCTGTCGATTAGAGACGCCATCTTTTCCCGGTCGCGGCTCAACTGCTCCTCCAGCTCCTTCGCCTCCTTTTTCCTGCCGGCGTTCCCGGCGCAGAGCATGCGCATGTAGTTTTGGCGCATGGAAAGATCCAGCATGCGGATCTCCCGGCGAACGGACCGCATTTTTTTGACGTAGGCGTCGCGGCCGCACTTGCGCGCGTCGTCGGAAACGACCTGGTCGAAACGCTCGGAAACGTCCAGGAGGCTGTTGCACAGTTCCTGCGCCCTGGCGGGCAGATTGCCGAAGCTGTACAGGATCTCCTTGATCCGGCTCTCCGCTTCGCGGATGGCCTTCCCCGTTTCCCGCTCCTCGTTTTGGGTCAGAAGCTTCGTTTTGCCCATCTGTCTCAGATAGGTCTTGACCGAATCGGCGTCGGCGCTGTCCTCCGGGAAGGCGTCCTCGCTTTCCTCTTCCGCCTCCTCTTCCCTGAATTCTATGCCTTTGAGCGTCAGCTCGTTCATCACGCGGCTCTGAAGCTCTTCCATATATTCCACGGGGATGTTTTCCGAAGCCGCCGTGGAGAGCTGAGTCAGGGTCACAAATTTTACGCCGTTCTCGTCCTCACGGCAGCTGTCGCTCAGCTGCCGCACAAGGTTGGCGACCAAAACAGCGTTGACGAAGGCGGCGTTCACCTCTTCGCTGTTTTTCGAGATCCTCCTGCCCGCGGCGGCGGTTTTGGCTTTCGCGCTCTTGGCTTTTGCCGCGGATCTCCTTTTCGTTTCGCTTTGCGAAATTTTCGTTCTTTTATTTTCGGTTTTCTTTACCGGCATAATTCCCCGCAAAGTTTATTTGGACGCCTTCGCCAGGGCGCGCAGCTGCGGCATGACCCGCTGGTAGGCCGCGCCGCGGTGACTGATCAGATTTTTTTCCGCTCCCTCCAGCTCCGCCATCATCCTGCCGTCCGGCAGAAGGAAAACGGGATCGTAGCCGAAACCGTTTTTCCCGCGCCTTTCCCTGGCGATGGAGCCGCAGCAGTCCCCTTCGGCCGCGAAAAAGTCGCCGTT
>JAFZID010000122.1 GCA_017554565.1 bacterium | reverse complement strand
GGCGGCGGCGGACATGGCGATGCGGTGGTCGCCGAAGGTCTTTATCTCTTCCTTGACTTGGAAAGGCTTGTCTGTGCCTGCAACGGTGAAAGAGTCTTCCGTTATTTGGCAGTTGATGCCGATTGCTTTGAGAAGCGCTTGGGTGGTGGCGACGCGGTCGGATTCTTTCAGTCTTAGTCTTTTGATGCCGGTGAAGGTCGTTTGAGCGCCTGTTCCGGCGGCGGCCACAGCCAGAGGCGGGAAAATATCCGGGCATTGTGAGACGTCTTTTACTCCGCCTTTTTCTTTCAGCAGATCAAGAAGTTTTCGGTCGGGCTGGAGGGAGGCGTCGTTGAGGCCTTTTATTTCTATTTCGGAACCGAGATAATTCATGACCAGGAAGAAAGAGGCGCCGGACCAGTCGCGCTCAGGCTCGATATTAATGGGAGCGGTGTAAGTCTGATTGCCGGGGACGAGGAAGCCGGTTTCTGTTTCCTCTATCTTGATATTACTGTCCTTTAAGACTTGCAGCGTTAGGTCAACGTAGCCTCGCGATTCCAGAGGCGTGGTGAATCTTATTTCGGAATCATTGTTGAGAAGAGGCAGAGCGAAAAGCAGCCCCGTGGCGAACTGAGAGGAGACGTTGCCAGGTAGAGTGAAGAGGCCGGGAGCGATGGTCTCGTAATCAAGGCCAGGGCGCTTGGAAAGTCGGCCTTTTGTGACGTAGGCGGCGGTCTTCCCCAGAGCGGCTGAGATCGGCTTCAAAAAGCGCAAGGTGGAGCCGGATTCACCGCAGTCCAGAGTCGGGTTCAGATCGTCTTCCTTCAGGGCCATGAGGCAGCGCTTGGTGGCGGCGATGTCATCAGGGTCCGTAGGATCAGGAGCCAGACGCTGGAAATTCCCGCCTAAGAAGTCCGCGATAAGCAGGCGATGAAGGTGGGATTTGGAAAAAGGCGGCGTGACCGCGCCTTTTCTTTTGCCGTTGGGAAGTATAAGAGACATGATCAATCTAAAAGCAGGTCAAGTGCGACTAAAGCTGCCATGGCTTCCACTACGGGAAGCGCTCTGGGAACGATGCAGGCGTCGTGACGGCCTTCAATCACAAGCTCTTCTTCCGTTTGCTTGGAAAGCGAAACGCTTTTCTGGGGTTTCGAGATGGAAGGCGTAGGCTTGATGGCGACGCGGAAAACTATCGGCATGCCGCTGGTCATGCCGCCTAAGGAACCGCCGTGATTGTTGGTTATTGTTTCTATCTTTCCGTCTTTGACGGTGAAAGCATCGTTGTTAAGAGAGCCTTTTGAGGCCGTACCGGCGAAACCGCTGCCGAATTCAATTCCTTTGACAGCCGGGATGCCGAAGACAGCCTGGGCTATTCTATTCTCAACTCCTTCAAAGATCGGTTCGCCAAGGCCAGCGGGCAGTCCCATTATCTCGCACTCAATTATGCCGCCCACGCTGTCCCCTTCCGCTCTGGCCGCTTCGATCGCAGCCTTGGCTTCCGGGCTTAAGATGTCATTGGAGTCTGGCTCGTTCTTTTGAGAACCGATGGAAACGATCCTGCCTTTGACTTCGATGCCCTTGCTCTCAAGATACTGAATGGCCAGGGCTCCGGAAAAACAAAGGCCTGCCATGATCCTGCCAGAGGAATGGCCGCCGCCTCTGTAGTCATTGGCGCCGCCGGTCTTCACGTTCATGGTGTAGTCGGCGTGACCCGGTCTCATAAGGTCGCTCAGCTTAGAGTAATCCTTGGAATGAGCGTCGCTGTTTTTGATAACGGCCGTTATTGGCGTGCCGCAGGTCTTTTCGTTGAAGAGGCCTGAGAGGATCTCAAAAGCGTCGGATTCTGCTCTCTGGGTGGAGCCTGGCTGGGAGCCGGGAGCCCTTCTTGCCATGAAGGCTTTGACTTTTTCCAGGTCGGGAGTGAAGTTCGCGGGAAAGCCGTCCAGAACGCAGCCAATAGCAGGCCCATGGGATTCGCCGAAGAGCGTCACTTTAAGATTTTTGCCGTAAGTGGAGGACATAAACGTAATCGGTGGTTTTTATGTGAAGAAAAGTCTATTCTGTTCCCTGGCCTGCTCTATGAGCATGCTGAGGCCGTTTGCCGTAAGGCAGCCCTTATTATTGGCGCGCGCCATAATGGGAGTGGTCTCAGGTTTGTAGATGATATCGTAGAGGGCTTCCTTACCCGTGAATTCATGCTGCGGGATAGGATCGTTTTCCGTTGCGCTTTGACCTTGCAAGCCGACGGAAGTGCACTGCACTATGATGTCTGGCTTGCAGTCGCTAGTGAATTCGCTGAGGGTTGCGCAGGAGAAACCATATTTGTCCGCGATCGCTTTGGCTTTAGCAATGTTTCTGGCGAAGATCGTCGCGTTGGCTTTTTCTTTATGAAGAGCGTAGGCGATGGCTTTGGCGGCGCCGCCGGAACCTAAAACGGCCACGCGCTTCCCTTGTACGCTGTCGGTCTTGAGGAAATGTTTCAAAGCTTTGGTGAAACCGATCCAATCGGTGTTATAGCCGATCCTTTTTCCGTCTTTGAAAACAACGGTATTGGCGGCGCCGATCGTTTTTACGGCCTCGTCAGCTTCGTCAAGGTAGTTGAGCAACGCTTCCTTGTGAGGAATAGTGACGGCTAATCCTTTGAATTTCAGCATTTCGGCAAAACCGAGAGCCTCTTCAATTTTTTCCGCCGGAACGGGAAGCATGACAGCGTTGCGGTTTTCAACTTGGTAAAAACTTCTGTGCACTTCCGGACTGGAGGTGACGTTCAAAGGCCAGCCGGTCACGCCGCAGAGAGCGGTGTCGCTGTTGATGTTTTTGAAATCGTAAACATCGAGCAGAGTTTCGGGATCGATGTGGCCTATTGAGCCGGTGTGACCAATAAGTTCCTTAGGCGACGTAAAGGTAAGAAAAGAACCGAGACGGTCAGCCAACACTCTTGAAGGGAAACCTACGTTACCCATGGCGCAGATGATCCTGTCTTTTGGCGGAAGAGTTTTCGCCAACTCGAAAAGTTTTCGCATTTCCCCGGCGTTTTCAGGCATGAAAGCGACCTTCGGAATCTCATAGGGACTCCTTGCCATCTCGTCCATTCTTAAGATCACGTCCGCGGAAGTCGGCTCGAAGTAATGCGCGCTTCTTATGATCCTTGTTTCAGCCATGTCAGCCAGCTTCAGCAAAGATTTGACCTCCAGGTCTGCTTCCAGATCAACATAGTCGAAATCCGCCAACTGTGCCAAAAGCATTACTCTGTCAAATTCGTCGCCGGCAAATCTTCCGCCATCCTCTTCTCTTCTTATCGTCAGGATGCAAGGCTTGGGACAAAACGAGGGGAAATCAGAAATGTGTTCATATTCCTCTTCGTTCAGATAGTCGGCCCGCAATTCAAAAAGATCAACGTAAGGTGCATATTTCTTCGCCAGCAGAGAATCCTCTTCCAGCGTTGAGGCGGTGAGAGTAAGACAGACTTGACCGGTGATCATCGCTTACTCCAGTGAGATCTTTGTGGCTGTTACGCTGCCCCAGGCGCAGGGCAGGGAGAAAGTGACGGTGTTGCCGGAGCGCTTTTTGTCGCGGCGCATGATTAATTTCAGGTCGTCGAGCGTGATGCCTTCGGGAAGCTTGGTGGGAAGGCCGTGGGCGGAAAAGATCTCAGAGAGTTCTTCAGGGAAACTATCTTTGGCAAGGCCCATTCTTTGGGCGATCCTGGCTTCCTCGACGCAGCCTATAGCCACCGCTTCGCCGTGACTTATCGCAAAGTTGCTCTTAAGTTCCAGGGCGTGGCCAACGGTGTGACCGCAGTTCAAAAGAATGCGGCGGCCGCAACGCTCAAAAGGATCTTCCCTGACGATATCGACTTTCACCTGCAGATTGTCGGCGATCTCCCTGGCGGTCGGGATCTCGGAGAACTTGGGTTCGCTTCCTTTGATGAGAGCGTGCTTGATCATTTCCGCCTTGCCGACTTTCAGTTCTTTGACAGGGAGAGTTTTCAGTCTCTCGGCATCGATAAGCACGAGTCTGGGAGAATGGAAAGCACCCACCAGATTCTTGCCGATCGCAAGGTCGCAGCCGGTCTTGCCGCCGGTGGAGGCGTCCACCATGGCAAGCAAGGTCGTTGGAAAATTGATCCAATCAATGCCGCGCATCCAGGTGGCGGCGGCAAAACCTACTAGATCGCTGGTCACTCCCCCGCCGAAGGAAGCGACCGTGTCCTTCCTGCCGATGGCGTGGTCGTTTAGAAGGCCCCAGATCTTTTCAATGGTGGTGATATTCTTTATCTCTTCGCCGGAAGGTATGAGTTCCAGCGCGGTGTTTTTCAAAGCTTCCGGCTGACAGTTGGCGGCGTTGGTGTCGGCGATCACAAGTTTGGCAAAATCACAAAGGGGGCCAAGGCCTTCGCCGACGATGACAAGGGATGTGGGAAGAAGGAAAGCTTTGGCGATCCTGCTTTTGAAGGAAGCGTAATGCTCTTTTCTTTCCTCGGCTTTGTTGCCAAGCGGGCGGGTGTTGGGATTTCTTTGGAAACGCTTTTCCAATTCTTCAGGAGAAGGTGCTTCCAGAAGCCAGACGCGGCCTAATTTCTCCGCCAGCGTGCGGTTCTCGGGATCGAGGAGCGTGCCGCCGCCTAGGGAGACCACGCTGCTGTTGAAGTTCTCTTTTTGGGTAAGCTCAAGGAGCGTTTCTTTTTCGATCTTGCGGAAAAGCGCTTCACCGCCTTCTTCGAAAATGGCAGGAATTTTTTTGCCAATTTTTTCCTCGATCACTTCGTCAAGGTCAAAAAACGGTCTGCCCAAACTGAGCGAGAGATTTTTGCCAACGGTGGTCTTCCCGCTGGCGGGAGGTCCGTAAAGGAAGATTGCTGACATTTTATTTTTCCTCCCCTTGCAGTTTTTCTTTTATGGCTTGGCCTTCCGCGAGCTGGGAGACCAGGCTCTCTCTGTCATCGTTTGCGATGGCGGTTTGGAAATCCGTGAGCCTTTTGATCATTCTCTCAAGGACCGGCAGAAGCTCCGTTTTGTTCATGAGGAACAATTCCGACCAGAGCTCGGGGTCAGGCGCGCCGACTCTTGATAGGTCTCTGAAACTGCCGGCGGAAAAGCCGGAGCGCTTAAGGGCAAGCTCGTCCCTCAGGTAGGCGGAGGAAACAATGTGGCAGAGCTGGCTGGTGTAGGCGATCCTTTTGTCGTGCTCAGTTGGCGTGGTGAAAATGACTTCCTTGAAGCCTAGTTCGTTGAAGAAAGGTACAATGTCTTCCGCAATCTTTTGATCCTGCTGGAAGGGCGTCAGGATCATGGAAGCGCCTCGGAATAGCTCCGCATCGGAATTCTCAAAACCACTGACTTCCTTCCCGGCCATTGGGTGTCCTCCGATGAAGGTGAAGCTACCGTTCAGCTTGGGAGCGAGCTCTTTTATGACGGCGCTCTTTACGCCGCAAACGTCGATAACAAGCGCGCCTTTTTTCAGATCGGTGGCGTGCTCAAGGAGCCATTTTACAGTAAGCGTCGGATGAAGAGCGATGATGACGAGATCGGAATTCGAGACCTCTATAGGATCGTTCCTGTCGATGCCCCTGACGTTGTAGCCGGCCTTTTGGGCGGCCTTGAAAAAAGAGCCGCCGATGAGGCCGAGGCCAACGATGGCGATTTCTTTGAGATCAGATCTCGGCATACGCTCCTAAGAAAGTGAACTGCTCGATGTCCGGGTCGGTGGAGAGCTCGGATAAAAGCTTGATGGCGCCCGGGTCGTTGGGCTTGGATTCGAACTCGAAGGTGAAGCGGAACTCGAATTCCATGCCGGGAATGGGACGCGATTCCAATTTGGTGAGATTCAGCCCGATGGAGGAGAACCTTGCCAGAATGTTGGCCAGGGAGCCCGGCTTATGGGGCAGCGTCATGATAAGGGAGATCTTGGAGGCGTCCTTGTAGATCTCCAGTTCCCTGGATATGCAGATGAAGCGGGTGAAGTTGGAGGGCGTGTCGCAGATCTCGTCCTTTATAATTTCGAGATTGTAAAGCTCGGCGCACTTCCTGGAGGCGATGACCGCCTGGTCCGTGCGTCCGCTCTCGCTGAGTTCCCTGGCGGCCAGAGCCGTGTTGGCGGTGGGCGTCTGCTTGACGTTCCGCATGGAAAGCAAGAACTTCGAACACTGGGAGAGCGCCTGGGGATGGCTCTTGATCTCCTTGATGTCGCTCATCCTGACGCCTTTTTTGGCGAGTAGAACATGGGAGACGTGCAGCTTGCAGGCCTTGACGATCCTGAAGTCGTGGCGCAGCATGTTGTCATAGACCGTGGTGACGGAGCCCGCCGAGGAGTTTTCGATTGGCAGTACGCCGTACTGGCACATGCCCTTCTCCACGGCGCTGAAGATGTCGGCGAAGGAGTTGAAGAAGAGAATGGCGGGAAACTTGAAGAAAGTGGAGGCCGCCTGCTGGGAGAAGGCGCCTTCCGTCCCCTGGCAGGCCACCGTGGCGTGGGAGGGAAACTCTGCCGGAGCCATGGCCACAGCCCTTTTGATCTCGCTTTCCAGTTTGCTTTCCTTCGTGATGAACTTGCGTTCCTTGGCGCGGGAAAGGCTGAAGAGTGTACTAAAGAGCATGGCGACTTCGTTTTCGTATTCCGGTCCGGCGGCGAGGGACAGCCTGTTTAGGATCTCCCTTTCCCTCTTGGGATCGCTGACGGGCAGATTTTCCTGCTGCTTCACTTCAGCGACTTTTTTGACGCACTCGAAGCGCTTCAAATAAAGCTCGACTATTTTGTCGTCGATGGCGTCGATCTCGTTTCTGATGTTTTCCTTGTCCATAATTCAACTTTCCGATTTATCTCAAAGTATTTATATTATACCCTTAACGGCAAGCGTAGGGCCTGACCGCCTTTATCGCCTTCATGGTCTCGGCGAACATGGCCGGCGTCTGGCTCTGGGCGCCGTCGCACTTGGCCTTGGGCGGATCGTTGTGGACTTCGATGATGAGGCCGTCCGCGCCGATGGCCGTCGCGGCCACCGCCACGGGATGCACGAGCCTGGCTACGCCGGTGGCGTGACTGGGATCGACCACCACCGGGAGGTGCGAGAACTGATGCAGAAGCGGCACCACGGAAAGGTCGATGGTGTTCCTGGTGGCCGTCTCGAAGGTCCTGATGCCTCGTTCGCAAAGAATGACGTTGGGGTTGCCGGAAGCCATGATGTATTCCGCGCTCATCAGAAGTTCCTGCAAAGTGGAGCTCAAGCCCCTCTTCAGAAGAATGGGCTTCTTGGTGTTGTGGCCGACTTCTTTAAGAATATCGAAGTTCTGCATGTTGCGGGCGCCGATCTGAATGACGTCCACGTCGTTGAAGTATTCGAACTGGGAGAAGTTCATAAGCTCGGTGACGATGGGGAGGCCGGTCTCCTTCTTGGCGGCCAATAGCATCTTCAAACCTTCCACGCCCAGACCCTGGAAGGAATAGGGGCTGGTCCTGGGCTTGAAGGCGCCGCCACGGAGAAGCGTCGCGCCGGCGGCCTTGACCGCCTTGGCCACCTCCACTATCTGCTCCTCGCTCTCCACGCTGCAGGGGCCGGCGATGACCTGGAAATTGCCGCCGCCTATGAGAGGGCCGCCGCAGTCGATTATGGAGTCGTCCGGATGGAACTTGCGGTTGGCGGCCTTGTAGGGGTCGCCCACGCGCTGCACGCTGGCCACCACGTCCAGGGCGGAGACAAGGTCGATGTCGAGATGCGCCACGTCGCCGACGCAGCCTATAAGAGTTTCATGGGAACCGACGGAGATGTGCGGATCGATGTTCTGGGCCTTCAGCCAATTGATGAGGTTGTCCACCTGGCTTTTCTGGGCGCCTTGCTTGATGATGATTATCATAGTTTTTCCTTATTTGTTGATTATTATTTGCTTAAAAAGAAAGAGCCTGGCTTTGCTCAAGCCAGGCTCTTTTCGTATTCTGATTCCACTCTTATTCAACTACGACAAGGTTCCCCCAGCTTGAGAAAGCTCGGTGTAATAAAAATAGAACCAATAGCCGAAATTGAAATTCATCTGGATATAGTTTTCCGTGATTGATTGCGAATATAGTAGCACTTTCATTTTCATTTTGCAAGGGCTTAGGGAGAGCGGGAGGTTCAAAAATAGATTAACCGCTGGATTTTTCCGGAAGATTTTTGCTAAACTTATTTAAAAGTATCTTTCCGAGAAAGGAAAAATCAAGTTCACCTATCCCTTGAGGAGATTCACATGAAAACTGCAAAACAGCTTTCCGTTTTTTTGGAGAATAAGCCTGGCCACGCTTACAATATCTGCAAGACTTTAGGCGACGCCGGCATAAACATCTTTACGCTCTCGCTGGCCGACACGAATCAGTTCGGGCTTCTGCGCTTGATCGTGGAGAACCCCGAAACGGCCGGCGAGCTGCTTAAGAAGTCAGGAGTGATAGTCAACATAACCGAACTGCTGGCGGTCAAAATCGACAACCGTCCGGGAGTTCTGGCCAAGATCTACGAACTGCTCTCCTCTTTGGACATCAATCTGGAATACGCTTACGCTTTCGCCATGCGCCGCATCTTCCTCCTGAGGGTGAGCGACAACGAAAAAGCTTTCCAGATCCTCAGTGAGAACGACTTCACCCTTCTCTCCCACGAGGAACTCTTCTCCGACGAAAACTAAAACTAAAAAACGATATGGAAAAATCCGCTTTACAAGCCTTAGCGCAAAAAGATTTCATGAGCCGCGACGAACTGGAGTCCATCCAACTCGCGAGGCTTAAAAACATAGTTTCCCACGCCTACAAGAACCAAGCCCTCTTCAGATCCCGCATGCAGGAGAAAGGTCTCGACGACACCTGCATCAAGGAGATGAAAGACATCCAGAAGCTGCCCTTCTTCAAGAAAGTTGACCTCAGGGACACCTATCCCTTCGGTCTCCTTTCCGTCCCTATGGAAGACATCATCAGGTTGCAGGCTAGTTCCGGCACCACCGGAAGCCCCATCGTCATCGCCTACACAAGAGAAGACGTGGCCTGCTGGCAGGAAGCCACCATGCGCGCCCTCATGATCGCCGGCATAGGAAGCGGCGACATCATCCAGAACGCCTACGGCTACGGCCTTTTCACCGGCGGCATGGGTTTGCATTACGGCGCCGAGGGATTGGGCGCCACCGTCCTGCCCATCTCCAGCGGCAACACCGAGCGCCAGATCAAACTGATGAGCGACTTCGGCGTGACCTGCATAAGCTGCACCCCCAGCTACTTCCTCCACATCATCGAGAAAGCCAAGCAGCTGGGCTACGACTTCAAGAAGATGAAACTCCGTAACGGCATCTTCGGCGCCGAGCCCTGGACCAATGAGATGCGCCAGAGGATCGAAGAGGAATCCGGCATCAAGGCCTGGGACATCTACGGCCTTACCGAGATCTCCGGACCGGGCGTGGCCATGGACTGCCCCGCCAGGACTGGACTGCACATGTTCGAAGACCTCTTCTATCCCGAGATCATCGATCCCGAGACCGGCGAAGCGCTGCCTGACGGAACGGAAGGCGAACTGGTCATCACGACCTTGCACAAGTTCGGCATGCCCATGATCCGCTACCGCACCAGGGACATCTCCGTCATCGTCAAGGGAGAATGCGAATGCGGCCGCACCATCAGAAGGATCAAACGCATCGACCACAGGAACGACGACATGCTCATAATAAGAGGCGTCAACGTCTTCCCGAGCCAGATCGAAGCGGCCCTCCTGACGATCCCCGGCGTCCAGCCGCACTACCACATCATCGTCAGGCGCCACGGCGACCTCGACACCCTGGAAGTGCAGGTGGAGCTCTCGGCGGAACTCTTCGGCGACACCATCCGCTCCATCGAGGTCATCCAGAAAAAGATCGGCAACGCCATCAAGAGCATCATCGGCCTGGCCGTCACGGTCACTCCCGTGGAGCCGGGAAGCCTCGAGCGCTCCATGGGCAAAGCCAAGCGCGTGACCGATCTGCGCAACAAATAAGCGCGCCAAATTTCCGCGCTTTTCATACCGGGCAGGACCACTCTCTTGCCCGGTATGTTATTATATAAGATTAGAAACTTATTTTTATCAACCAAAGGAGTATTTTCAATGGAAACCGTAAAACAGCTTTCCCTCTTTTTGGAGAACAAGCCCGGACACGTCTACAGCATCTGCAAAACTTTGGGCGAGGCCGGAATAAACATCTATACCCTAACCTTGGCCGACACCGCCCAGTTCGGCATCCTGCGCCTGATCGTGGAGGATGCGGAAGCTTCGAAAGCGCTTTTGGAGAAAGAGGGCTTCATCGTCAACATCGCCGAAGTCCTGGCGGTCAGGATCGACAACCAGCCGGGAAGGCTGGCGCAGGTCGCCGAGATCCTGAACAAGGAAGGCATCAACGTGGAGTACGTTTACGCCTTCGCCAACCGCCACATTTTCCTCTACCGCGTGGACGACACCGAGAAAGCTTACCAGAAGCTTATTTCCAACGGATTCTGCGTATTGAGTTCGCATGAACTTTTCAACACCAATAAATAAGACGAGCTAAAAATGAAACTGGAAAACAAGATTTGGGATAAGGCGGAATGCTTATCCAGAGATGAGATCGAGAACATTCAGGTCCAGAAACTGAGAGCGACTGTCAAGCAAGTGATGAGCGTCCCCTTCTACGCTCAGAAATTCAAAGAGATCGGCATAGGGCCTGAGGACATAAAGAGCGTGGCCGACGTAAGGCATCTTCCCTTCACCACGAAGACCGACATGCGCAACAACTATCCTCTGGGACTGATGGCGGTTCCCAAGGAGAAAGTCCTGCGCTTCCACGGCTCCTCTGGCACGACTGGCAAACCGACCTTCGTCGCCTACACCAAAAACGACCTGGAGATGTGGTCCGACATGGTGGCCCGCTTCCTGTACGCCGGCGGCGCCCGCCCCGGCAACACCGCCCAGATCAGTTTCGGCTACGGCCTCTTCACCGGCGGCTTCGGCCTGCACTACGGCCTTGAGAAGATCGGCTCCTCCATCATCCCCGCCGCCAGCGGCAACACCAGACGCCAGTTCACGCTCCTCCAGGACCTCAAGCCCGAGCTTCTGGTCTGCACTCCGACCTACGCGCTGCGCTTAATCGAATACATGGAAGAAGAGAAGATCCCCAGGGAAAGCCTGAATCTGAAAGTGGCCTTCCTGGGCAGCGAGCCCTGGACCGAAGACATGCGCCTCTACATCGAGGATAAGCTTCAGGTCAACACCTGCAACAACTATGGTCTCTCAGAAGTCATAGGGCCCGGCATCAGCGGCGAATGCGTCTATCACACCGGCATGCACATCCAGGAGGACTACTTCCTGGTGGAATGCCTTGATCCCGAAACGCTGGAGCCCGTTCCGGACGGACAGCTGGGAGAGTTGGTCATCACCGCCCTCAACAAGGAAGCCATGCCTATGATCCGCTACCGTACCAGAGACCTGGCTTACCTCATCAGCGACACCGACTGCCCCTGCGGCAGGACCACCAAGAGAATGAGCAGAATAAAAGGCCGCTCCGACGACATGCTGATAATAAGGGGCGTCAACGTCTTCCCCAGCCAGGTGGAAGAAGCCCTGCTGCAGTGCAAGGACGTCACGCCAAACTTCCTCATCGTCCTGGACCGCCCCGGCTCCCTCGACCGCTCGGTGGTGAAAGTGGAGATGGCCCCCGCCTTCTTCTCCGACAAGATGAGCGAGATGCAGATGCTGAAGAACAGACTGGAAGAGACCATCCGCTCGTATACCGGCATCCACTTCGAAGTGGATCTGGTCCAGCCGCAAAGTATCGAACGCTTCACCGGCAAAGCGGCCCGCGTAATCGACAATCGACCCAAGGAAAAATAAAAAATGTCATCCTTAACAACCATCCTCCTAGTCGCCTTCATAATCCTTCTGGTCACCACGGGCGTTTACGCCATGCGCAGGACCAAAAACCTTGAGGACTTCTTCCTGGGCGGCCGCAACGTC
>JAFZID010000121.1 GCA_017554565.1 bacterium | reverse complement strand
ACTCACTGGAGGAAGCGACTCCCGCTTTTCCCCTGGGAGATCCCATACCGCAGGAAGTGAAAGAGGGGAGAGCGGACATTCTGATGCGCGCCCAGAAAGAGATCTCTTTGAAAAAGAACAGAAGCTGCATCGGCAAGACCATACCTGTCATACTGGACCGCAAGGAAAAGGACAGAGGCTTCGGCAGAAGAACGGCGGACGCTCCGGACGTGGACAACGAAGTCATTATCAGGAACGCCAGGAAGATCCCCCTGGGCTCCATCATTCCCGTTAAAATTACCGGCGCCGCAAGCTATGACGTGACCGGCACGGCCATGCTGGAGGGCTTGCTTTGAACCTTCCCAACAAGCTGACCGTCTGTCGCCTGGCCATGCCGCTGGTGGTGATGCCCTGCCTTCTGAAGGATTTTCCCTATTCCAAGACGCTGGCCCTGGCTTTTTTCGCCATAGCCTCCGTGACTGATTTCCTTGACGGACACATCGCCCGCAAGCACGGCCTTGTGACGGATTTCGGAAAACTCATGGACCCTCTGGCCGACAAGATCCTGGTCTGCTCCGTCCTTATCTGCTTCACCGCCATGTATTGGAAAAACGGCATAGTGGCTCCCTGGATGGTGGTGGCCATCGTCGGCCGGGATCTGGTGGTCACGGGCCTCAGGATGGCCGGATTGAGCAGGGGAGCGGTCTTGGGCGCCCACGCCATCGGCAAGCACAAGACCGCCTGGCAGATGATCGCCATCGTGACCATGCTGTTTTATCTGGTCTTCTCCAGCGATCTTAATTTCGGCGGGCCTTACATGGAATATTTCCGGATCGCCACCCATGTCCTTTTCTGGCTGGTGAGCATTCTGACGCTCTTCTCCGGTTTTTACTACCTTGTAAAATACAAAAGCTTTTATCTGGACAATGCCTGAGGCCGACAAAAGCCGCAAATACACGCCGGCGGTCTTTGTGTCCACCATGTGTTTCACGGGCTTTTTCCCCATCATGCCCGGAACAGTCGGCACTGTTTGGGGGCTGCTTCTCTGGTACGCGACGACCTTCGCGAAAGATCCCGTCCTTATTCAGGTGATCCTGGCGGTCGTTTTTTTCCTGCTCGGCCTCGCTTTTTGCGGAAAGGCCGAAAAAGACCTTGGCAAGCACGACCCCGGCTCAGTTATCATCGACGAGACGGCGGCGGCCTTCCTGACCTTCCTGGGCGTTCCTTTCGGCCTTTGGACGGCTCTTGCCGGCCTTTTCCTCAACCGTTTTTTCGACATCCTGAAGCCCTGGCCCATAGGAAAGCTGCAAAACCTCCCCGGAGCCTGGGGGATCATGCTGGACGACACTCTGGCTGGGATCCTGAGCAGGGTCGTCCTGGGGCTGCTGATCTATTTTTTCCCGGCCCTCGCCGGATGATCAAACTCTCCTTTTTTTCTTTTCTTTGAGAGCTGTTTTTGATTTCCTGTTGATTTGACGGGCAAAGTCGCTTTTGCTAGAATTTATTTGATTTTATTGTTATCAACCGCTTCACTTTTACCTTTAAGGAAATTATGGGATACGAATTTATTCCTGTGAACGCCCTGGACTGGGGTATCATAATTGGTTTCCTGGTCTTCACGCTTATCGTGGGCATCATCGTTTCAAAAAAAGCCGGCGAGTCCTCGGAGGACTTCTTCCTTTCCGGCCGTTCCATGCCCTGGTGGCTCCTGGGCTTCTCCATGGTGGCCACGACGTTCTCAACAGACACCCCGAACCTGGTGACCGACATGGTCAGGCAGGGCGGCGTGGCCCAGAACTGGAGCTGGTGGGCCTTTTTGATGACCGGCATGCTGACGACCTTCATATATTCCAAGCTCTGGCGCCGCTCCGGCGTCGTGACAGACCTGGGATTCTATGAGCTCCGCTACAGCGGCGAAAGTGCGGCTTTCCTGCGCGGCTTCAGGGCGGTCTATCTCGGCTTCCTTTTCAACATCATCGTCATGGCCACCGTCTCCATGGCGGCCATCAAGATCGGCGGCGTCATGCTGGGCTTGAAACCCTGGGAGACCGTCATCTACGCCGCGGCCATCACCACGATCTTCTCCGTCCTGGGCGGCCTTAAGAGCGTGCTTATCACCGACTGCCTCTTGTTCGTCGTGGCCATGGTCGGTTCCGTGGCGGCGGCCGTCGTTTCCGTCAACCGCGCCGGCGGCCTGGACGCCGTCTTAAGCAACGAGCTGGTCCAGTCGAAAATGGCCATCTTGCCCTCCTTTGACATCTACACTCCCGGCGTCGGCTTCGACAAGGAGAGCCTGAATCTGCTCATCACGCTGCTTCTGATGCCCGTACTCGTGCAGTGGTGGAGCGCCTGGTATCCCGGCGCCGAGCCCGGCGGCGGCGGTTACCTTACCCAGCGCGTCCTGGCGGCCAAGAATGAAGCGCACGCCACGGGCTCTACGCTTTTCTTTGATATCGCGCACTACGCCCTCCGCCCCTGGCCCTGGCTTTTGGTGGCCCTGGCCTCCCTGGTGCTTTTCCCGACGCTGGATTCTCTGAAAGCGGCCTTCCCGCACACCATGCCCGGTCACGACCTGGCTTACTCCGCGATGCTGACCATGCTGCCGCACGGTTTGAAAGGCATCGTCGTCGCGTCTTTGATGTCCGCCTACATCTCAACGATCTCCACGCACCTGAACTGGGGCTCCTCCTATATCACCTACGACTTCTGGAAACGCTTCCTGAGGCCCCAGGCCTCCGAAAAGGAAATGGTCCTGGTCGGCCGCGTCGCCACTGTCATACTGATGGTTTTGGCCTGCGTGCTTTCCCTCTATCTTAAGAGCGCGACCTTCGCCTTCAAGATCCTGGTCGGCTTCGGCGCCGGCACGGGTTTGGTCTTTATCCTCCGCTGGTTCTGGTGGCGCATCAATGCCTGGTGCGAGATCGCAGCCATGACGCTCTCTTTCATCATCTCCACGACTTTCGTCTTCTGGGAACCCGAGCTCTTCAAGGAATACACCTTCCTGCCGTACTTAGTCAACGTGGCCGTGACGACCTTTGTCTGGGTCATCCTTGCCTACGTCGCGCCTGCGACCGACACCAAGACTCTGAGATCCTTCTACCGTCACATCTGCCCCGGCGGCCCCGGCTGGAACAGAGTCATCAAGGAAGCCAACGAGGAAGGTGACCAGATCGACAAATACGCCGTGCCCAACACCATTCCGCAGGGCATCCTCTGCATGATCCTCGGCACTATATTGGTCTACAGCCTGCTCTTCTCGACCGGCCTCTACATCTACGGCAAGCCCGTTCCGGCCACCTGCCTCCTGGTTCTGGTCGCAGCCTGCGGTTTCGGAATGTACAAACTCTGGCCGAAACTCTACCTCAACAACGATTGATTGAAATCGCTCAAACGAAAAAGGCCGCCTTCATGAGGCGGCCTTT
>JAFZID010000120.1 GCA_017554565.1 bacterium | reverse complement strand
TCGTCGCCGACATAAACCGGAAAATAAATCCCGTTCCAATAGCCGTCGTAGGAGTGCAGGTAGTAGTTCCCACTCTCCTCTCTGATCTCGCCGTCGCCGCCCATGGAATACATTCCCATCTGCCCGTCGGCGTCGCCCAGATGATAGCCTTCCTCGGCCTCGAAGCCGCAGAACTTCTCTTTCACAACATCCTGCGCCGGACGCACGGTAATGCTTCTCTCGTTGCCGTAAATGTCGAAAACGGTCACGTCGGCGTAAGTGGTCTTGCTCTTGCCGCAGGTGTTGATGATGTCGTCCACATTCAATATGATCTCTTTCACGCTGCCGTCAAGATTCTGCGGGAAGCACCAGTCCGTCAGGATCCAGTCCTGCCAGTTGGGCCAGAAGCCGTACCAGGCGATGCCGTTCTCCGAGGATATCTTCAGCTGTTTTGTGTTGATCATCTTCAGCTTGATGTTATTGGGAGGCAATTCCCCTTTCTGTTCCCTGAAGAAAGGCGAAGTCAGAAGGCGGTGCATCTCGTTGATGCTCCAGGAAGATTCCTCGTTGGCGTTGAAATAATACGGCGTGGAGCGGTTGGCGTTGGGAGGCTCCACCACCGTGTAGTTGCGGTTCATGACAGCGTAGGCGCGGGCCATGACGCCGTAATAAGTGTTGCCTTCGATGTGCGGCAATCCGAATCCGTGACCCGCCTCGTGCAGCCAGGCGCCCAAGGTCGTGGCAGCCTGGCCGAAGCTCACTTTTCTGCCTTCCGAGTCGTCCATGGAAGGCTTGGTGGGATAAGTGTCGCTAAAAGCCGCGACGACGTTCTGAAGGCTGTCGGGCCAGCAGTACAAGCCGGTGGAGCCGAACATGCCCAAAAGTCCTCCGCCCAGAGCCGCGCTTCCGATGACTTTGCCGTTCACCATCATGTCGGTGTTGGCGATGCCGATGACTTTCCTTTTGCCGCCGCCCCTGTCAGAGCCGAGCAGATCGACGAAGTGGTCGTAGATCAAGCCGCCGTCGAACTCGCCGTCCACCGTGCAGCGCTGGATCAGTTCCGCCCTGGTGTACTGGCTGGTGACGACCTGGATGTGCACGTTGTTGCCTTCCATTGCAAGGTTGAAGGTCCTGTGTCCGTAGCCCAACCTGTAAGCGCTATCGGCAGTATAGCTCTGGTTGATAAGAACGGAGGTGTTCAGTTTCTTCTTCCAGAGGTCGGGATCTGAAAACTGCGGGTCCTCGGATTCCGGAAGGTTGGAGACGTAATGAGTGTCGGCGTTCTTGTCCACCATAATATAGACGTAAGTAAGATACTCCGTATCCGCCGGCCGGTAAGTCAGCTTTATTCTCTTGCTCTCGGAGCCGACTGTCACCAAGATCGTGTTCTCGCCTTCCACCAAATGCGTCAGGACTTTGTAGCGTCCGGATCTTGCGGCGCCGGGAACCTCCTCCCCTGTCGTCTCGTTCAGAGACTTGCACTCCAATTCACCGGCGGCGCATTGGCCGCGCAACAGCGGCACGCAGTAGCTGAGGACTTCCCCTTCCTCAAAGTTGTTGACAGTAACGGCGGCGGCGCAGCTCAGCGCGCCAAACAAACAAGCAAACGCAAAAAGCAAGGCAAGATGTTTTTTCATGGCATTTAATAATGTTTTTTAGCGATTAATAGATTTTTCTTTATTTTAGCAAAAAAAGAGGGCGAAATAGCGAAAAAACACTCGTTGGCAGAAAAGCCACGGGAGCTGAAGAAAATACAGGCTTTTAGATATGGATCAATTAAATTTAAGGCGCAGATCAACGTCTTTCTTTTGGGCGCTGACTTCAACTTCCAGCAACCCATCTGATCCAATATCCGAGGCCTTCGCCTCCCCGCCTTCGCACTCAACTTTCCCGAGGTCTAACACCACCGGGACATGGAAAGAATAAATCTCTTTTGTTCCCTCCACGCAGTCAAGCTTCAAATTAAGCGCCTTATCTTTCCACTCGATTTCCTTTACGCTCACCGCGTCCATGCTGACGTGGCGAGTCGAGGCCAACAATTGCGGCCTGTCAAGTTTCTCCCTCAAGCTGACAACCTGGCAGCTTCCGTATTTCAACTCCTTCATCGGCAGTCCGTCCTTTATCTCGCCCAAGAACTTCTTTTCCCAGAAATCGTAAGCCAAATAAGTCTTACTGCTATCCAGACCAAGTTTCTCAAGCCCTACCACGCTTTCGCCAAGTGACCACAGCGCGTTCCTGGTCACCACGCACCAGGAATCGTATTCCTTGGCAAAATGCACAGCCCACAGCGTTGAGAAAGGACTGTCAACGCCAGAATCCGTATTTCCGCCAATCAGACGCATTGATTCTTCTTCGCTTGCATCGCTTTTTTCGGAAACGTAATTAGTAATATGATCAAGACGCATATGTCCGCTTTCGGCGGGATAAGTTTCCAGCGATGGCAATCCTCTCTGCAAGATATAGATTCTCTCATCGTTTAGGTCCTCCGGTTTGTCGCTGAACATATAAGAACCACCGCCAAGAGAAACTGTGGACACTTTTGATCTTCCCCATTCTTCGTCCGTTCGCAGAAGCATATGATCCGGATCGTTAACAAACAATATTCTGTTGCAGGGGAACATTTCGGCGAAATAATATAATTGCCTGTGATGATCCAGCCAAGTGTCCCCGCAATCGCTCGCCACACGGCAGGCGTCAAAAGAATCGGACACTTCTGGCATAATGCCCCAACAGGCTAAAATGTAAAAATCATCTCCCAAGGCCAATCTGGTAGCTAAACAAAAGTTTCTTAAGCGTCTGGTCGCTTCGTTATAACCATAGGCCAAAAGCAAACCTTCATAGAAAACATGCCTTAACCCGTCAATCTTGACATATTCAAACCCCGCGTCTTTAAACGCTTGAAAAGTTGGAACGAAACAATTGGTGATCGTATAATCAGACATATCCAGGATCGTTTTTATCCAATAAGAATAAGCCTTGCGGCCGTTAGGCAAAACGCAGCGAAGTTCCCTTGATGAATTTCCAGGCGCATATTTATCGATTCCGGGAGATATCCATATGCCTGGTCGCAACCCATAAGAAGATATTTTTTTTGCGACAGAAGCAGGTCCTTCCGGGAAATTGGAACTCGGCCTCATCCAGCTTTCAGCCAAAGATACGCTGCCTTCAATCGAAGGCGCCATTCTTTGAAACCCATTGTCTATCTGCATAAGATCCATTCCGTAAGGATAAAAATGCTTTTTAATAAAAGATGCTGTCTCTTCTATATTTTCCATTTTTATCTTATCCCCGTACGCTTTCCATGAACACCAGCCATTTACGCTCTTTAAATTAGGCCTTCTCAGCCACGGCTTATAATTTTTATAGCTCAGAACCGACCTGTAATAATTTGGCCGGAAAATGAGATTAAAGTAATAATTGGAAACGGTAATGTTAAAACTGGCTTTCAGATTGCCGTTTTCGTCCCTTTCCATGGATTTATCACACCATTCCCATTCCCCGCCACTCCATTCCAAAAGGAAGTCTCTCCTTATATCATAGATCCCTGCTATGCCGTGTATCAAGGGGTCTCCGACACGCCCCAATATCGCTTCTCCGCCGGACGCTCGTTTGGAGCGCATCACGCCCGCTTCCTGACTTAAGTACAAATTAACTTTTAACTTATGGACGTCTTTGTCGTTAAAAGCTATCGTTCGCAATTGCGTCATGGGAGCCGATTGTAAAATATCACTGGTATTGTATTCGGAACGGATCTCTTCATCGGTATCGCATATCACCTCAAAAATCACCTTGTTATCATACGTCCCTGATATCACGTTGCCTTCATGATGGGTAAAAAAAGGTTCGCAGGGAGCTTCCTTTTCATTTATAAAAGTCGCCAGACAAGTTAGCGAGCAAAACGTTAAAACTGCATACGTAATGATAAAAATGTTTTTCATATGTTCACCTTTGTTTTAATAATCCTTTTCCAAGCCTTAATATCAATCCGTCTCTTTTAGGCAAAACCTTTATGCGCAAAGTTTTGCTGAAAATGTCTTTGCCATCAAAGGCGGAAACTTTGAATTGATAATCTCCTTCGGATATTGGAGTTCCCCTCAATTCTCCGGCAGGGTTCAAATATATGCCAGGCGGAAGAGCGTTTTCATCAGATGCTTGCCAAACATATTTTTTCCTTCTGCCACAATCCGCTTTTAAACGATAGAAATACTTGCGTCCCACAATTCCATCATCCAAATTATCAGGGGAAAGAACTGTCAAAGGATAATCATTCGGATCAAAAGGATCATATCCTCTTTTTATTTCATAATTGTCGTCAACTCCGTCTCGATCCTCATCTCCGGATATAAATACAAAGAAATTGCCAGTATCACTTGATCTACTATTTTCATGAAGATCTGTCGCAACTACTTGCCAATAATAATATCCGCGTTCAAAATGAACAAATTCAGTTGAAAGTAATTTATTAGTGCCGTCAACAACATTATCAAACACCAAATCAAAACTGCTGTCATATAAATAAATATGATGTGATACAGTCTCGTTTTCAGGATCAATTGCAGGAAGCCAAGCAAAGTTTACCTGTTCATAAACTTGATTTGTTTCAGTTATTTCATGAAGTTCTAAAACCACGTCAGCACCGTTGATCGGTTCAAGCAAAATTGGCTTTGTAGGCGCTTCGTTAATAACATGGCCGCTTTCGGAATCCCATATTAAATTCAGCGTTTCATCGAAATTTCCAATACTATCTATAACTTTAATTTCCTGATCACGCACAGAATAGTTCATATCACTATAATTTAATAATAATGTGAATTTTAACCTCTTAAAATATTTTGCGGAAAACGTTATCATTTTTGCGTTGTTCTGATCCAGCGGGCAATCTTCCCAATAAACGCTCAATCCTTCCATATCCAGCAAAGGCTTCCAATCAATTTCGCTAACATAAACCGCGCCCGTCAACGTGTCAGACGAAAAAACATTCAAATAAAAAATATTCGTATAACTTTCACCTTCTCCTAAAGAAAAATGAATTTCCGATGGTTCAAACACGACTTTTCTAAATCCATTAGTAAAGATAGGATTGGTCTTGTTCATCATTTCGGTTAGATTATCAATACCGTCACCGTCGCTGTCTGCTAAGGGATCGCTAAGGTCAAGGAATGACATCCCTGCCTTTTGCGCTATATCGTTCCAATAGTTCATCCAATCATCATTTATCTCAGTAGCGTCTGAACTATTGCAAGGATCCAATGGATGAGCGTCAACATCGTCCGTTAATCCGTCTTCATCCGTGTCAGGAGAAGTGGGATCTGTTACAAAAAAGTTTGTTACCGAATCAAAAACATACGGATACTTTCCCAACACTTCATCGCCGTCTAATATTCCGTCATCGTCAGTATCATGCCAATTAGGAATGGTATTAATTTTGTTGGTTTTGCAATTGTCTGTAATTAGTAGAATGACAGTTTGGTCAGAAACTTCAAATCCGTCTTCCAACCCGTCACTATCAGTGTCGCTATTGGCTGGATCTGTGCAATATAAAAAAATCTCCTCCTCGTTTGACAAACCGTCCTCGTCATCATCCCCGCTCATATTAGCTTCTATATGAAAAACGTTGTTGGTATCCGGCATTGTTAAAGTTTCACCGGCCCTCAGCTTAATTTCAGTAGCACAATCATTCCAATTTGTCATTACTATAGAATTGTTAGAACGAATCTCAACTCCTTTTAGAAATTCGCAGTATTCCTCATAATGAGGATTGTTAGGCGGTATGACCTTTACAACTATGTCTGTCGGAGTATCATTGACAAAACTACAATTAGGATATTTCTTGCCAAAACTTGAAAATAAAGTTTTGTTATCGAACCCACTTGATCTCTGTTCGGCAAAATCAAAATCCACTTCTATGAAATGCATAGTGTCTTCATAAAACGGGCCCATTTTTGTTATTGTTTTTCCACCAACTAAATTCTGACTTAAATACAATCCAGAAAAAGTAAGATTCCCCATTAAACTAATATAGCCAACAGAAAAATCAACCGACGATGGCAGTATTCCATCCGAATAAATGTTCGTATAATCGTATTTTTTAAAATTAGTTCCTATAAGCGAAACGATCCAAGTCTCGTTTTCGCTTCTCATATACGAGCAATAGAAAGGAAAGAAAGCGCGAATAAAAGAGGGTACTTGAATAATTATCTTTCCAAACGCATAAAAAACAACTGTATCCTTAAACTCTACATTGTAATTTAAACTCAAAGAAGAAAAGGATGATATGTTTTTAAATGTCTGCATAATCTCTATTCCGGCTACTTTGTTTTCCCCAAACGAAGGAAAGGCCGTTATCAGAAGAAATCCTAAGAAACATAAACTTTTCATTATTCATTCTCCTCTGAAAGTATCTTTTTATATTTTTCTTTTCCATACTTAGCCTGCAAGCGAATACTGCGCATGGTGTCCGGTTTAAAAACAAAACTGCAATCTTCCGTAAGTCTTCGTGTTCTAAATACGGGAACGTATTCTCCAAGCAAGTATATATTTTGAACATGTCGTATCTCTACTCCTAAAGAAACGGATAAAAATTCATCATTCAAATAATCAAGGTTACAAACGACATAATTTTTCCTATAAGATTCTTGAGCCCATCCCGGATCATTAACAAATGAATCTTTATAGCTATAATGTTTATCAAGAAAAACATTATTCTTTTGAAGCACTTTTAAAGGCATATAAGTTTGCCATGGATATTTTATATTAACATCTGTCCACTCGCAAATAATGGAATCCCCGTAAAAGAAGTAACTGTCCGGAGACGGTTTTATAATTTTGGGTATTTCTGACATTTTTTCCGGCATATGAAATTTACCAAATCTAGTCAAAAATCTTATGCTTTTTTCTTCTATAAGCTTATAATTGTCTTCGCTGTGATCAACATTGTAACATTGAATTCCTATATGCTTGTCCTCAAACCATCCATCTTTTTTATAAGATATTTTGAATTTATGGATCGTCATTGGCTGCACAACAGCAAACTTATAATGCGCCTTGCTATCTCTTACCGCCTCGCTATATAAACTTTTCCATTTAACTAATTTTTCATTCAATGGCGTACTTGAAATATATTTTATCCTAGGATAAAACTTACTGAAATCATTCCAACTTCCTGAGCTCACGCTTATTTCAGTCATAACATTGGTGTTTATCAAAATGTTAAATTCGCTTTCGTATTCATTATCATTAACATTTCGAAGTGATAAATGCTTTGGAAAAATAATTATTTTTTCCTTGTTTGGAGTAGTTGGATCAGTTTCGAATTGATTTTCATAAAAGTTGGAGAGCCCGTCCTGGTCGCAATCGCCGTTAGCATCCAATAGTTTTTTTTGCAATTCCTTATCACCTCGGCTCCAATATTCCGCCCACTCGTCTGGAATAATTTGCGGATTATTAGATTTACAGGAAATAAGAGGGTTCTTGTCTTCTTTGTCAGGAATACCGTCTCCGTCAGTGTCTGGTGTTGTAGGATCTGTTACGAAACCGTTTTTGCCATGAACTTCATCCCCGTCTTTTATGCCATCAAAATCTGTGTCACCGTTACATGGATTAGGGAAAATCAAAACTTCTTTTGTTTTATTGTCAATTTTTATTTTTAATTTAATTCCTTTAAGTTCATCCCAATTGTCAAGCCCATCTTCATCAAAATCACGAAAACAATCCATATATTTCAACCCGCCATATTGCTTCGCTTCTTCACAATATTGATGAGCCTGAAGATATCTGGCAAAACGAAATCCGTTTTTTCCGTCATGTGTTTCCACATATTTGTCTCCGGGATGGAGAACACAGCAAAGGCGGTAATTTTCGCTTATGACCTTCATATCTTTTATCCCGTCTCTATCAGCTCCTTCGTAATCCAAAAATGTAATAACAACAACATTGGAAGAAGTATTGACAAAATCATGCATGATAGGCTTTTCTTTCAAAAAGACCCATTTTTGCCAAGGGTTCTTTTTTATCTCCTTTTCCCACTCCTCTTTCGACATTTCGTCTTCAGGCAAAGTCATTTGCGGAAGAGCTTTTCTTTTATTATTGACGCTTTTAAAGTTTGCCTCTTCTTGCTTCGTTTTTTCCTCCGATTCTTTTCGTGCTTTGGCTTCATCATCGCTGATTTGGTAGTATTCCCCGGTCGCAAAGTCTAAAACCATTTTGCAATATGAATTAAATGTAAAAACACAAATTAAGAAATAGATAATTGCAAATTTAATTCTCATAATCAGTCTCCTTCTGGCAGAATTATAGCCAAACGATCACTTACAGCATCAAAAAAAACTACATTATCTGAAGAAAAACGCTGTATCCCACTATGAATGTTATCAGTAAATTTTGAATTAACGCCATTAAAAAATTGATTTCTATTAAGATAAGCCGAATATGTGCCAACAGCGCTGTCTGATCGATTACGTTTGTTTAATTCGCTACTATGGAAAGAAATATAACACTTCGCTAGAAGGCCGGTCATATATTCAGATAAACTTTCAATACTGTCAGCTATAACATCCCACCAAATATCTATATGCAAAAAAGCATTATTTGCTCTGTCTTGCAAAAATGATTGGTACTTTGGAACAAAACTATAATCTTTATACTTATTCAGCGAATCAACGATCGAATATCCAGCTTCGTTAGCATATATATATTTTCTTAAGCCTATAACGACTGCTACTCTTTGACGATCAAACAAAAACGGAGTATTCCCTCTTTTCCAGTTTTCTTCAGTTCCTCTGGCAATCAGATTCATGTTTTTATGGCTTGTTCGTTTAATTGCATAATCTATTGGTGCCAATAATATTGATTGATCAGCCAAATACGAGCCAAGCAAAGGCGGACCGGCAAAAACAATATTGTCCACATTATTTCGAAATGAAACGTTGTGTTCCTGACATTCATAGTATGTCATTATGCATCCTGCGGAATGAGCCACTACGGTAGATTTTAAATCATGAGCGCCGCGGTTTGACTGTATAAAATCACTTAGTATATTTTTACCTACATATCTTTCTTTTATACTCAGCATTGAACTCCACGGAAAATCATAACATTCATAAGGACGCAAGTCCCAATATGGATTGTTTTCTTTAAGACTTCCAAAAAATGTGCTATCCCTAGGAGTCCTTGGGCATGCATCTATACCATGGATTAATATTACAGGTTTTATTCTGCTGAGTTTAACACGGCAACTAAATCCAAGCATCTGTTTTAATTTTATTTTTGCTATGGTATTCTCGTTTATGCTTAAATTATTAACTTGTTTGCGTACTTTATATAAATCTGACGATTCATCATATAATCTTCTAAGTGTATTATTCATTTTATTGAAATTTTCATCATAAAATTCTATTGAAAAATCGTTTTGGGAATGCACTTCGATACACATAGTGCTATTTAAATTTTGAAACGAAATATAGGCCGTTCCTGTGCTTTGTGGAATCGTAATTGCAACTCCGTTCGATAACCAATTAATTGTCTCTCCAACGGTTTGACAGTTTAAAACCGCAATTTTATAATCAACATTATACTGGCTGGAATTATGATAAAAACAAATTTCAACAAATGCCGTTTTAGTTATATCTAAATTATTAAATGTTAAAAATGGAGTGAAACTGCTGTTTGATGCATATTGAGTACATGAAGCCAATGTAACATATTCATTGTTAGCATTAAGTTGTATCAAACTAATTTTTATATTGCATTGGGGCCTCGGGGTAGGAAAAGCAGCGTAAATTTTTCCAGACGTTTCAGTTGGAGTAAATCTTAAATAGTCCGAGTCAATTATAGATACTGCATCATCATCGCATTCGCCGTAAAGAATGTATTTTTCCACACTATCGTCCGGTAATCCGACGCTTATAATCGGTATATCACCTTCATTAGAAGTATTGCCAGGAGCTAAGTCCCATTGAACTATCCAATTTACTGTCCGATCACCAGGAATATTGGTGAATTGCGTGTTCATACGAGGATTGAACTCTCCGTATTCACCGTTGCTTTCTACAATTCCTGTTTCAGTCGTGGTAAAAACGAAACGTGCATCAGGATCATCAAAATGCGCTTCTTTTGCAGACACTACAAATGACTCAAAAACTTCTCCGGCGCTCTCAATCCCGTTGGTTATAACTAGCCAATCACAACTGACCGCTTGTATTTGACAATCAACTCTATAACTAGGAAAATACTTTTTTTGCAATAATATTTCAAAACTTGGAGAATTCGGAGTCAATCGTATGCAAATATTTGTTGTATATGGTGGATCTTTTGGAGGATTAACATAATCCTCCGCTAAACATAATTTAGATAAAACAAATATTAAAAACAAAAAATAAAACCGTTTCATTTTCTTATAATCAAATAATTGAACAAAAGCCTTTCAGAATTAGCAGCTTCAGAAGGACGGATTACTTTAAACGTGCTGTTAGTTGCATTAATTTCCGTCCAGTAAGCAGTTGTGGTTTCCTGTCGTGGCGTCAATAATATTATTGCGTTGCTTGTCAATCCAGAGCAAGTGACGGGTGATGAAGAAGCCATGTTAATTGGTATTTCAATTATCCCGCATTGGGTCGTGTTTTGTAGCTGAAGGAAAGACTGAGCCTGGATGTTTCCTCCTTCCATGGCTAAAAGATTCAAATCCCCATTCGGAGCGCTTATTTTACCGCTTGGATGAGCTATCACGATATCGCTGGGATTATTTGTGCTTCCTACGGTCCAATCTCCGCTTCCGTTTATCTTCAGATTGCTAACTGTCAGAGGTCCTGTAACAGTTCCTCCGGCAATTGTTATAAGCCTGTTTTTAAGATCATCGCAAAACATGTTCCAAGTTATCTCTGAATTGAGCGCGTCGAGATGATCTTGAAGCACGGAAACAAACATGTCTCCAAGACTTGAACTGGTAATAACTTCAGAACCACCTACGGTAATATTACCACTTTCCACCATCAATCCTTCATGGGTGAATGTGAAACTCTCGTCATCTGTAAATTTGAAAATCGACCAAATTTCTTGCGTTGTATAAGTTAATGACCAACAAGCGCTCAGGTATTCATAAAAAAATTGCTGGGGAGTAAGACCGGAACGAGGCGTCGGTACATAATCGTCGTCTGAACCTGCGTCATCTCCGCCTCCCCTAGGCTCATCAGGAGCGCCATAAGGTTTATAGAATTCGCCGAACCTTATATCTTGGCAAGTATATACGTAAAGCGGAGCATTGCCAAGTTTTTTCACGCAAAGCAAATAGTCTCTATCCGCTAAAATTGGCACGGGTGACGAAAACGAATAGGTGATTCTGGGAAAATTCGAAGTGTTTATTGAAGCGGCAGCGTACTCCACTATTTGAGGGATACCAGAGTTGACTTGGCAAGCGGCTATGTAAACATTTTGTGGCAATATGATCCTGGAAACGTTATCGCAATATAAAGTCACACTTTCAAGCTGCGTGTCGCGTGAAACGCGAAATGTATTGCCTGCTTTATTCCATTCACCATTAACAGCGGGCTGCCAGTAGCTTGCTCCAGTGACGGGCTCTATATCGCCAACAATGGGAGATGATTTTGCAATTACAACACTGCCGTCGTCATTTACTTCTATCACGGAAGTCAAATCGCTACACATTCTATCCAGACTATTGTAAACTGCAGCCGGATTTGATAAAGAATTTTTGGAAACAGATGGCTTAGAAGACATAGAGGAAATGGCATCTGAAAGAGTGTTTAATCTGGAGGTCAAAAAAGAAATAGTTTTTTCCAATCTCACAACTTGATTTGAAACAGCAATTAAATTGGCCAAAGAAGCAAATTGAGTCGAAGAATCAAAATTACCGTAAAAATCGCCTTCCTGGCAAAGAAAAAACTTTTCAAAATCGCTTAGTTCGTAAGTGTCATAATAAATATACGCGTTGTTGTCAACATAAAATCTGGAATTGGCCGTTTGGAATAAATTAGAAAAGCATTGAAACTTTAACGGGATGTCATATTCAATTTTTGCCAATCTTGATGTAACGGAAACATACTGCGACTGTATTCCGCATACTTGTTCTTTTAAGCGTGAAAAAGATTCTGAAAAATAATCGTCTAATTCAAAATTTTTGGGATATAGATTCTCATGGCTTGCAAACAAAGACAAGGAACCAAATAAAAAAAGCATTGTAATAACGTTCTTATATTTCTTAATCATAACGTCTCCTTATGTTACATATTTATATTACAGAAATGGAAGATATATGTCAAACATGTAAATAGTTAAAACTTGCTCTGATGAAGTCCTTGGGCCATTATGGTATAATTTCAAATATGAGTAATATCTCGGTTAATTACAAAAATTTGATCGATGAGATCGGGAATCGCGCCTCCCTTGTCGCCGTAACGAAGCTGCATGAGGTTTCGGAGATCGAGGAACTTTTGAATTGCGGAGCGCGCTTGGTCGGCGAGAACCGCGTGGAGGAAGTGGAGAGGAAATACGGGGACGGCGAGCTTAGGAAGCGGTATCCCGGATTAGAGCTCCACTTGATCGGACACTTGCAGAGCAGAAAAGCCAGGAAAGCCGTCGAATACTGCGACTGTATCGATTCGGTGGACTCTTTGGAACTGGCTGAAAAAATCTCCCGCTGCGCTGGTGAATTGGGCAAGACTGTAAGAATAATGCTGGAGGTGAACGTCAGCGGTGAAGAGCAGAAATACGGTCTCTCTCCGGAGGATGTTCCTGCGCTTGCGAAAGCCGTCGTCAAACTGCCTAACCTTGAACTTTACGGCCTGATGTGCATGGCCCCCTTCGTAGAGGACGATGAGCTCATCCAGGGCGTTTTTGCAGGGCTGAGAAAATTGCGGGATGAAATTAAAACGAGCGTTCCCAGCTGCGTGAAACTTAGCATGGGCATGAGCCACGACTATAAGTTGGCGTTGCTGGAAGGAAGCGATTATCTCAGAATAGGCAGCAAACTTTTCGTCTGAAATAAAGGATAATTTATGGCAAACGGATCATTCATCGTACAAGGATCGAAGCCGCTCTCCGGCGCTATCACGGCCAACGGCAACAAGAACGAAGCGCTGCCAGTTTTGGCGGCCTGTCTTCTGACTTCGGAGACCGTTACGCTGCACAACGTGCCGCTTATCGGCGACATCAAGGTCATGGCCGAGCTTCTGGAAGCCCTGGGCGCGAAAATAGAAAAAGATGAAAAAGATCCCCACACCTGGAGGATCACTTCGGAAAGCATCCTTTCCGGCGACATCCCGGAAAACTACTTCACCAAGATCAGGGCCTCCATCTGTTTGGCCGCTCCCCTGCTCCACCGCTGCGGAAAGCTTCGCCTGCCCTTGCCCGGCGGCGATCAGATCGGCGCCAGAAGCATAACCACCCACCTTCTGGGCCTGCAGACTTTGGGCGTCACGATCTATGATGATGAAAAAGGCCTGCTGTTAATTAACAGAAGCGGCATGCAGGGGCAGGACATGCTCCTGG
Organism: bacterium; assembly: GCA_017554565.1. Classification (GTDB taxonomy): domain Bacteria; phylum Auribacterota; class UBA3054; order UBA3054; family UBA3054; genus UBA3054. The sequence goes on along the minus strand of JAFZID010000120.1, from coordinate 2,741 downwards.
ACGAAGCCTCTGTGACCGGCACGGAAAACCTCATCATGGCGGCGGTGCTGGCTTCCGGCGAGACCGTCATCTACAACGCGGCCTGCGAACCGCACGTCCAGCAGCTCTGCCTGATGCTGAACAAAATGGGAGCCAAGATCTCCGGCATAGGCAGCAACAGGCTCATCATCCAGGGCGTCACCGAACTAAAAGGCTGCGAGCACACCATCGACACCGATTACATCGAAGTGGCCAGTTTCATCGCCCTGGCGGCCGCCACCAAGAACGCCATAACCATAAAGAACGGCAACTGCGCCGCCATTCCGGTGCTGGCCAAAGCCTTCGCCAAGCTTGGCGTATCTTTCGAGGTCAAAGGCGAGGATATCTTCGTTCCGGCCAAACAGGAAATGGAGATCCATCCGGGCTTCCGGGATATGATCACGAAACTGGAAAGCGCCATCTGGCCGGGCGTGCCGGCGGATATACTGAGCCTTCTTTTGACCGTGGCCACCCAGTGCAAGGGCACGGTCCTGATACACGAGAAAATGTTCGAATCGAGACTGTTCTTCATCGACCGCCTCATCAGCATGGGCGCCAGGATCGTTTTGTGCGATCCGCACCGGGCTGTCGTCATAGGGCCCGCGCAGCTGAGAGGAGAAAAAATTACCAGCCCCGATATCCGCGCCGGCGTTTCTTTGCTGATCGCCGCCCTGTGCGCCAAAGGTAAAAGCCGCATAGACAACATCTACATGATCGACCGCGGCTACGAAAAGATCGACGAAAGGCTGCGCCAGCTCGGCGCCGATATTGAAAGAATAGAAGAAGCTTAGGGGGATACATGCTTATTCAGTTTTTAGGCGGAGCCATGGAAGTGACGGGCTCCACCCATGTCCTCTCCACCAGGAAAAGCCGGGTCCTAAGGGACGCTGGGCTTTTCCAGGGCCGCAGGGCGCAAGCCAGGGAAAAGAACGAGACCACCTTCGTCAACATGGAACCCGTGGACTGCATGGTGCTTTCCCACGCCCATATCGACCACTGCGGAAACATTCCCCTTCTGGTGAAAAACGGATTTCAAGGTCCCATCCACACCCACGCCGCCACGAAAGACCTCTGCGAACTGATGCTGATGGACTCCGCCCACATCCAGGAACTGGACGCGGAATACCTGAGCCGCAAGCTCGATCCCAACGACCCGCTTATCGCTCCCCTCTACAGCGAGGAGGAAGCCGAGGCGTCCTTAAAATATCTTATCCCCCACCAGTATCACGAACGCATCCAGCTGACCGAAGACATCGGCGTGACATCCTATGAAGCTGGACACATCCTGGGCTCCGCCTCCCACATCTTCGACATCAAGGAGGGCAGAAGAAAAATCAAAGTCGGCTACGCCCTGGACCTGGGCAGGAAAGGACTTCCCATCATCAGGGATCCCGAGCAGCTGACGGACATCGACGCCCTGGTCATGGAAGCCACCTACGGCAACCGCCGCCACAAGGACATCAACCAGTCCGAAGACCTCCTGGCGGGCGTCATCAGAAGGACCTATGAAAAAGGCGGCAAGATCATAATCCCCGCCTTCGCCCTGGAAAGAGCTCAGGAAGTAGTTTACACGTTGATGAAGCTGTATAACAAAGTGGACACAAACGGCAACAATATCGTTCCGAAACTGCCCATCTACATAGACAGCCCCCTGGCCTGCGAAGTCTCCAAAGTTTTCGGAAAGCACCCGGAGACTTACGGTGAAGAGACGCTTGAACTTGCCAGGAGCCGTTCAAAAATGTACATGAGCGAATACGTCCACCTCATCGGCACGGTGGAGGAATCCAAAGCCCTGAACGATGATCCCAGATCCATGATCATAATCTCCGCTTCCGGCATGTGCGAAAGCGGAAGGATCCTGCATCACCTTAAGAACAACGTGGAGGATCCCAGGAACGCCGTGGTGATAGTCGGCTACCAGGCCGAGAACACCCTGGGCCGCCGCATCGTCGACCGCGCGGAAGAGATCAAGATCTTCGGAAAGATGTACAGAATGAACGCGGAAAGAGTCGTCCTGAACACCTACAGCGGGCACGCGGATTCGAAAGACCTTCTGGATTTCGCCAAAAACGTCGGCGACCGCTGCAAGACCTTCGTGCTGGTCCACGGCGAAGAAAAATCCATTATGGATCTGGCGGCAAACATCCAGGCCGCGCGCCCGGATGCCAGAGTGCTTACGCCCTCCCGTTTCGACATTATCTCAATCTAAGATATCAAGGAAATTATTATGAGCGAAAATTGCAGTCACAATTGCGAGAGCTGCGGAGAAAATTGCTCCGAGCGCAAACAGGATCCCAACGATTTCAGAGCCCCCGCCAATCCGGGATCAAACGTTAAGAAAGTGATAGCCATTATGAGCGGCAAAGGCGGCGTGGGAAAATCCCTCGTCACAAGCATGCTGGCGGTGCTCGCCCAAAGGCGCGGAGACAAAGCCGCCATACTGGACGCCGACATAACCGGCCCCTCCATTCCCAAGATGTTCGGCCTAAGGGAAAAGGCCGAAGCCATAGAAGGCGGGATGCTGCCCGTCGCTTCCAAACTGGGCACCCAGATAATGTCCCTGAACCTCCTGATGGAAAGAGAGGAAGACCCGGTGGTCTGGCGCGGCCCTGTCGTGGCCGGCGTCGTAAAGCAGTTCTGGTCCGACGTAGTTTGGGGCGACATCGACTACATGTTCGTTGACATGCCTCCGGGAACCGGCGACGTTCCCCTGACCGTCTTCC
>JAFZID010000119.1 GCA_017554565.1 bacterium | reverse complement strand
CTCCGTGGAAGCCTTGCGCCACAGAAGCGCGCCGGCCCTGTAAACAGCCTCCCAGGCCAAAACTATGGGCATTCTCATGGCGCCCTGCATGAGCTGCGGCGCCAGCGGGGTGTCCAGCCTCTGTCCGTTGTGGCTGCTGTAGGCCAGGACGACGCCCCCCTGCTCGTTCCTGTCCTGCTTGATGCTCCAGAGGCCCTGCAGGTGCGATTTCAACCGGATGCTGACCTCCGTGGCGGGGAAAGAGAGGGCGTAATAGCTGTTCCAAACGTTCTGGCCGGCTTTCTGGAAGCGGTCGGCGCTGTCCAGTTCGCGGTTGTCGCGCATCAATACCGCGCCTCCCTTGGGCCATTTGTCCAGAAGCGAGCCGTTCAGGATGTCAGACCAGGTTACAGGGAGCTTCCCCTCCTCCCTCAAAACGTCGCAGAGCTCCAGGGCGTACTCCTCCTGCGCTTCGCTCAATTCCTGGGTGAAGGAGTTGTCTTCCTCCCTGCCCGCGAAATCCAAAAAGACATACTGTCCGCCGTGGGCCTTGGCCAGATCCCGGCAGAGGCCTTTCATGAGCTCCCTGGCTTCCTTCAATTCCGTTCTGATCTTGGCCAGGCGGTCGTTTTTCACTTCCGGCAGATCGGAGATCCAGATGTAAGGCTCCAGGTCCCAGATGAAATTAACGCTCCTCAGGGCCGGCAGCAGCGGAATAATGGTTATGCCAAGCCTTCTGGCGTAGCCAACCATGCGCGAGACCTGCTCGATGCTGTAGCCGTAGAAGGCGGAGGCGTAGGGCAGCGAATACGGGAACATGCCCCTGTAATCGATGATGACGGCGTTGTATTTCAGGGCCGCCAGTTTGTCCAGAAGGTTCCTGACGTATTCGATCTTGTAGTTATAGACCGAAAGATCGAGATGGAAAGCCCTGACCAGGCAGTCAGGCTCGTCCTCGATCTCCATGCAGCGGATGCTGTCCGTGGTCTCGTCCAGGATCTTCAGGAAGGTCTGGAAGGCGCTGGAGAGCCCGACGTAGCCGCCGGCGGAGACCAAAACTCCGTTTTCCGTCACCTTGATGGTGTAGGCGTTCTTCCCAAGATTGGGCACCTCGAAGAAACGGATCTTGACGCCGTTGTCCTGAAGCACCTTTTCCGCCGTATGAGGGAAGTCGTGCCAGGCGGTGGCGATCTCGGTGCGGAACCTTTCGCTCAAAGGCTTTTTGATGGAATAGCTCTTGTCGCCGTAAACTATGCGCTTCGGCTCAGGGATTATTTTGTAATTTCTTTCCATGTTTTTTCTCGTTTGCCGCGTTTCTGGCGCGTTTTAAAAGTTTGTTCCAGTCCTTCGCCATGTCGGGATTCAGAGTGAGGTAGGCCGCGTCGAAGCGAGCTCTGTTCTTGTAGATCTCGTCCAGCGTCAGGTAGCCTTCCAATGCGCCCGGCTCGATGTAGGGGCGCTTGAATTCCTCATAGGTGAAGCGGTATATCCTGTCGTAGAACCACCAGCCGTGCTTCAGACGCATCAGGGCGTTGCGGTTCTTTTCTTCCGTAAGCAGATTCTTGCCCGCGCAGCTGGAAAGATAATTGAAAATGGTCCTTTCCAGGGGATTGATCAGAACCCGTCTCGGTTTCTCGGGCGCGTTTTTCATATCGGCGTACCATTCGTTGATAAGCCGGTAGGCGTAGAACTCCAGGTTGGGATCCTCCAGGATGTCGCCCACGGAAGGCGTATAGACCGCCCCCTTCTCCAGGGTCCTGGCGATGACGTTGGTGAAGACCGCGTCCCTGGTGTCCGCGTTCCTGAGCCCCCTTTCTATCAGGTGATTCTCATACTGGATATGATTGTGGAGATAAGTCCAGCGGAAGAGCTCGGCCGTCAGATAAAGCGCGTCCGCCAAAGTCTTGACCTTTTCCGCGGAGCGGCACATGACCATGGCGTTCTTGTCGTTCACATCCGAGCCGAAGGCCCGCATGTCGTGGTAAAAGTACGGCATGAATCCCGTTTTGGGCCTGTACATCAGGATCCACCAGATATAACTCCCCTTCTTCTTGATCTGGTCTCCCATGAAAGGCAGATGAATGGATTCCTTAACGATCCAATTCTTGGTCTCGGGCCTGAGGCTCTGCTCGTAGAGGCAGTTCTTGTGGATCCAGGAGTTCGGCTCAGCCTGGAAGATCACGATGTCGCCGGGACTGTAGGCGGTCTCCAGATAGTCGAAGACATATCTCACGCCTTCCAGCTGTTCGTCGAACAGTTTTTCCTCTTCCGCGTACGCCAGGCCTTCGTGGCAGACAAGAAGGGAGAATCCGATAAGCGAGAGGGCGCGCCCCCAGGAGGCGATCGCTTCACGCCTGCCTTCCCTATCGCTCAAGATCCTGCCCGCAAGATCCCAGAGCCAGCCGAGGACGCTGCTCAGGGCCAGCGTCAGAAGCAGCATGTCGAGGATAAGGACGAAAATGATGTACTTGTCTCTGAACTGCTCGTAGGTGAAGCGCTGGGTCACGATCCTCAGCAAAACGAAAGTGGAGAGTTTCACAAAGAAACAATAGACCGCCGTCAGCCTCAGCTTTGTGAAGAGCAGGATCGCAAAGGCCGCGATGGAAACGTAAAGCGCGACATGGGCGAAGGGGACGCCCACCCAGAGCCTTTCGCAGATGCCGCCCACCACCCGGAAGGAAAGTTCGGAGATAAGATGGGCGCTGCCGTGTCCCGTGGGAGTGTAGGGCTTGTCCGCACCGGTCACCAGCAGGAACTGGTAACAGTAGGCCAGGCAGGGCAGCACAAGAAGAATGAACTTGCGGTAGAAGATTTCGAAAGCTTCCTTGAAAACGTTCAGAGAGCCCTTGAAGCCGAGTCCCTTGAATTCCCGCCTTTTCTCCCAAGCGAGCAGCGCAAGGGGCGAAAAAGCGTAAAGGCAGAGGAAAACGTTGGAGAAGGCGAAAAGAATGTAGAAGCCCTGGTGGGAGCCCATGCCGCCTATGGCGGCCAGGGCGTACAGCGCGTAATCCCTCAGGGAATCCTTATCCCCGGGGGCCTTTTTCAAAATCGCGACCGCTTCCAGCAACAGCCAGGTGGTGAAGAAGCAGACAAAGGAATAATAGCGCGCCTCCCTGGCGTGGGTGAGAAGCAGAAAAGAGACCGTGCCGAAAGCGGCCAGAAGGAGTCCGCTCCAATTGTCCTTCGCCCGCCTGCCCAGAAGGAAAAGCAGCGGAACGGTGAGGAAGCTAACCACGGCGGAGGGCAGCCTGATCTGCCACTCCCTCAGGACGCTTGTCTTGCAGAAATGGGAGAAAAGATGGCCGTCCACGTAATAGATCAGCGCGTTGACGGGAGCGCGGCTGGTGATGTAAAAGCGCCAGAGACGCCAGAGCGACCAGTGGGACCTTTCCTCGGTCAGGCATTCGTCGTAGGTCATCCCCCGCCAGGAAAGGTGATAGAAGCGCAGGTAAAACGCGAAGGCCAAAAGGGCCGCCAGCAGAAGGTAAGGCCAGGCGGTCTTCAAAAAACCCCAAAGCTTCTTCATGCCTTCTCCCTCCTGAAAATAAGCGAGACCGCATGATAAAGGGAACCCAGGATCAGCGATACGAGCCAGATCCAGGCGACGATGCGCATCATCAGATAAGCGCTGCTGAGCCTTACAAGACGGAGGCCTTTGAGCTCCACCATCTCCCTTCGCACGTTCATCCTGACGTTGCTGAAAAAGCGCGTGAAGAAGCGCTGGAAGGTGTCGGAGTCGTCAGGATAAAGCTCGCTGCGTCCGGCCAGCACGTGGTCGTTGAAGGAAGCAACCGTCAGGCTGCCGGCGTTGGGAGCCTCCAGCTCCTCAACGTTCACGCCAGGCCCCGGCTCGTTGTGCCAAAGAAGGGCGTAAAAGGACATGGGCCTCAACCCCATGATCCAGCGGTCGCTGGTGGTGGGAAACAGCGGCTCTTCGGAGGCTAAGGAATAAACGGGCGCCACAAGCACCGAAAGAGAGACCACCGCCAGGGCGAAAGTCGCCGCCTTGGAATAAATATCGCGCCTGGCGTACACCAGGAGAAAACAGAAAGTCAAAAGAAAAGCGGCCCACAAGACCCAAAAGCACGGCAGGAAAAACTGGGATATGCCGAGCAGGGCCTGGAGAATTACGGGCGGAAGCTTGACGTTGACCAAATAAACGCTCTCGATGAGAGCCGCCCCGCCCCGCCCCTCGTGCCAGAAGCGCAGAGCCACTTCGTCGAAGAAGGAGTGGACCGTATCGAAGACGAAAACTTTTTCGGAACTCCCCTTCCCGAAGAAACACATCAAATTTTCCGTGTGCGGGTCGTCGTAGAGGAACGCCTTGTAAAGGTCGGTGTAAACGAGGGAAGGAGAGGCGGGATCCAAGGGACGCCCCTTTATCCTGATGAAACCGGCGGCGTAGGGCGCGCAGTCCCTGAGGGGCAGCTTCAGGACCGTTTCGCTGTCCCTGAGCTCCTTTTCGACCTTTTGGCGGAGCATCACCTTTGATTTCGGGCCGTGCACGGCGGCGTTGAGAACATTATGGGGCGTGGCGGAAACGATGAAGGCCAAAAGTCCGCAGGCCGTGAAAGCGACGGCGAAACGCCAGGCCCTTCCAAACTTGGGATAAAGACAGAAGGCGAAGAACAGAACGAGGCAGGCGATGACAAGATTGCGCGGCAGAATGAGCGCGTAAGGCCAGAAACACTTCGCCTTCGCCTTGAGATTCGTCAGGAAATAAAAGACTCTCTCGCCTTTCAGGACGGTCGGCGGCAGGTTGGCGACGATCAGATAATACCTTCCGCCCTGGCTGATTTTTTTCTGGGCCTTCAAATTGCGGCGGCGCTGGAAAGTGATGTGCTCCATCGCCGAAGATTTTTCAAGCGCTTTCCTGAAATGCAAAGGCGACGTGTCCGGACTCAGAAGCGTTTCTTTTTCCGCTTCGCTGAAAATGCCGAAGTACATTTTCGGCAGCTTCTCCGCCTTGCCCTTCAGGGTCCCGAAAAAATTGGCGTGGATCGTGCCTCCCTCGGGAATATCCAGGGGATAGAACTGATAGACCGTCCGCCCGCTTGTGACCGAAATGGCCTCGGAGAGATCTACGGCCTTCACGTCCGGATAGTCCGGAGCGATCCTTTTTCCGGCGAGGTAGCCGGCTTCCAGGAGAAGGTAGGCCGCAAAAAGCAGCAGAGGTATCAGATACTTCGCGCGAAACATCTCTTGAAGCTTACCAGCGGTTCCAGTGGATCTTTTCCTCTTTGAATTTGTCCTTGGGTTCGTCTTCACCGGTGGGATAGCCTATGGAGACGAGGGAAAGCACTTCGTAGTCGTCGCTGTAATTCAAAAGCTCCTTGTAGCTTCCGGTGCGGTCCGGCAAGGGATACCCGGCGCACCAGACGGCGCCCAGGCCCAAAGCTTCGGCGGCCAGGAGAATGTTCTCCGTGACGGCGGAGCAGTCCTGCTGCCAGAACTTCTCGTCCTTCTTGCCAAGGACGAAGATCGCGGCCTTGGCTTTCTGAAGCATCATGAGGCCGGGCTTGCCGTTTATGGCCGCCAGCTGCGTCATGTTGGTCACGACGACGAAAGCCCAGGGCTGGCGGTTCATGGCCGTGGGCGCGGCCATGCCGGCTTTGACCAGCGTCATAAGCTTGTCCGCTTCGACTTCCTGCTCGGTGTAATGCCTGACGCTCTTCCTCGAGAAGATGACGTCCAGGGCGTCTTTCCCCTCCGCTTTCATCTCGGCCGCGGTGGTCTCGTATTCTGCGCCTTTCATGTTGCGCTTCTCTTTCGCGTTCTGCATCTGCACGACGAGGATGGCGACGCCGATCACAAGGATGGTGGTCAGGATAATGTTGGTCAGCCTTGATCTGTTCATTTCTTTATCTCCTTGAAGAAAGCGAGAGCTTCTTCCTTGGTGACTTCCTTCTGGGTGCTTTTTTGCATGTCCTTCAAGTTCCAGACGCCCTTGGCCCTTTCATCCCCTCCCCTGATCAGGACAAAGGGAGCCTGGGAGGCGTTGGCCTGACGGAACTGGGATTTGACGGAGGCTTTTTCCGGCAGAAGCGAAACGGACAATCCCAGGGTGCGCAGGGCGTCCGCCAGGACAAGGTTCTCCCCTATCGCTTCCTCGTCCATGGAGACCATGAAGAGATCCACGGGCAGGCCGCCCTCCTCCTGCTGCCTGATGGCCGCCAGGGCGATCATCAGCCTTTCCTCGCCGATGGCGAAGCCCACGGCGCCCGTGGGGACGCCTCCCATGCTCTCTATGAGATCGTTGTAGCGTCCGCCGCCGCCCAGGGCGTCCTGGGAGCCCAGGGAGTTGTGGGTGACTTCGAAAATGGTGTGGGTGTAGTAGTCGAGGCCTCTCACGAGCTGGGGCTTCTCGACGTAGCTGATGCCCATGTCGTCCAGCGCTTTCAGAACGGTCTCATAGTGCTTTTTCGCCTCGTCGCTGAGGCAGTCCTTGATGCTGGGCAGATCGTTCTTGAAGATCTCCTGGCAAGTGGGAACTTTGCAGTCCAGAAGACGAAGAACGTTGCGTTCCAATCTGCGCTGGCAGTCCGGGCAGAACTTGTCGAAGTTGGCTCTGGCCCTTTCCCTCAGGACGCCGCGGTATTTTTCCAGGCTCTCCTTGTCGCCCAGAGTGTTGATGTTCACGGAAACGCCCTTGAGCCCGAGCATCTCGAACAACCTCACCATCATGGAGATGGTCTCGGCGTCCGCCAGGGGGCTGTAGGTGCCGAACATCTCGACGCCCAGCTGATGGAACTGGCGCTGGCGGCCGGCCTGGGGCCTTTCGTAGCGGAACATGGGGCCCATGTAGTAGAACTTCCTTATCTTCTGGCCCAAAAGCTCGTGCTGCAGGGCCGCCCTGACGACGCAGGCCGTGCCTTCCGGACGCAGCGTGATGCTTCTCCCCTTGCGGTCGGAGAAAGTGTACATCTCTTTTTCCACAATGTCGGTGTCTTCGCCGATGGAGCGCATGAATAATTCGCTCTGCTCGATTATGGGCGTTCTGATGTTCTCATAGCCGTAGCGTTCGAAGTGCTCCCTGACCTTGCGCTCCACTTCGTTCCAAAGGGAGCTCTGGGGAGGAAGGATGTCGACTGTGCCCCTGAGGGATTGAATGTCGTTCATGATCTTGCCTTGTAGTTTTCCGCCAGCGCCACGCGTTTACCGGTGGCGGGATGGCTGTATAAAAATATTTCGATGAAGCGGTTGACTTCCATGACCGCCAGATTCTCCGCCGCCAGCCTTTTCAGGGCGCTGGCGAAAGCGAGATTGTCCGCGTTCTCAAGGGCGAAAAGATCCGCCTCGTTCTCGCAGCGCCTGGAAAAGCCGTTGGTCAGAGGCATGATCACAAGCTGCCAGAGGGAGAAGACGGCGATGAAAACGGGAAGCGTCCCGGCCTCGGAAAGTTCCAGGCCGCAGAAGCCGCAGTACCAGGAAAGGACGCGGGAAAGAATGAAAAGCCCCAGGAAAATCAGGACCGTGTGCAGCGCCGCCAGTTTCCAGATGTGGCGCTTCTTGTAGTGGCCGATCTCATGGGCCATTATGGCCACGATCTCCTCGGGAAGATATTCCAGAAGGCCGTCGGAAAGCATCACTCTTCTGGTGGCCCCCAGGCCGCAGAGCATGGCGTTGGCCTTCTTGGTCTTCTCGGACATGTCCAGCCTGTAAAGGCCCGTGATCTTAAGCCCCGCTTTGTCGATGAGCTTCAGGAGCTCTTCCTTGCAGGGATGCTCCTTCAGTTCCTCGCTCTTGTAGAAAAGCGGCAGGATAAGGACCGGGAAAATCATGCCCAGGACGATCTGCAGAACGATCCAGCCGGCGGAAGCCAGAAGGAACCAGTATTCGCCGACGTAGCGCATGGAGGCGTAGCAGAAAAGAAAAGCCGCCATAAGCAGCAGGACGGAAAGCAAGGAACTTTTGAAGAAATCCGCCATCCATCCGGAGAAGGTCTGGTTGGTCAGATCGAACTTCAATTCCACCCTGTAGTCCTTCAGGTATTCGTAGGGAAGGGTGAGGATCACATAGGCCGCCTCGAAAAGGAAAACGAAAAGCAAAGTGGAGAGCCAGAAATTGGAGCGGCAGAGTTCCGCCGTCCAGCGCCAGCACCTCAGGGCCAACGAAGCCTTTCCTCCGTAAAGAAGAAGGAACAGGAAAAGGAAAAGGAGGACTTGGTCCGAAAGGAAGAAAATATTCCTGATCCTTTCGTAACGTTCCGCCTTGATTTTCAATTCTTCCGTCATTTAGCGTTTTCAGGCTTTCTTGGCGGGCTTTTTCGCGGCTGCTTTTCCGGCCGCCGGTTTCTTGGCCGCGGCCTTTTTGGCGGCCGGCTTCCTGGCGGCGGGTTTCTCCGCCTCCTCTTTTTTCGCCGCGGTCTTTCTGCCGGCGGTCTTCTTGGCGCCGGCCTTGGCGGAGCCTTTGCCTTTGCCGAAGCGGGAGGCCTGGGGCTTCTTCTCGATGAACATGCCCACGGCCCACTCGCTCTTCAATGTTATGGAGTCGTCGCTCAGAAGCGTGATCTGGCTCCTGGGGATCCAGGTGACCTGGCTGGCGCCTGTCTTCAGACCCACGGCCTTCTTGTCCTTCTCGTCGATGACGCCCACGATGTTGATGACGCCGAATTCCTTGGTGTGCTGCTCCTCGTCCGCCACGTATTTGATCTTCAGAGGACGCATGGCCATCTTCAGGTTGTGCTCCAGGATCTTGGAGGCGGTGTCGATGAAGCTGGAGATCTTCTCGGCGGAGAGGCGCATTTCGTCGGTTATGGGAAGCCCGGTGTCCTGGGAGAGTTTTTCCGCATAGGCCAGCTGCTTCTCGCTGGGGGGCAGCACCAGCGACGAACCGCCGGCTTCCTTGGTCTCGTCGATCCACTTGGAGAGTTCCTTGGCGTTGACAAGAGCGCTTTCCGGTATCTCCTTATGGCAGGCGGCGGCCAGCCTGGCGGCCATGTCGAGCTGCTTCATGGTGGGCTTGCTGACCGCGAAGCCGGACTGGTTGGAATAGACTTCCCTGAGGGGCTCGAAAAGTTTGTCCATAACGGTCTGGTAATCCTTCTCCCCTTCCTCGATCTCGTCCAGATCTTTTTCCAGGTCCGCGGTGTAGTCGTAGTTCATGACCAGGGGGCGTTTTTCCTTGAGGTAGTCGTAGAGCCTGAAACCCCTTTCCGTAGGCTTGAACTCCCGCTTGGGCCTGAGTTCCTCCACGTACTGCCTTTCCTGGATCTTGTCCACGATGGTGGCGTAGGTGGAGGGGCGTCCGATGTTCAGCTTCTCCAGTTTCTCCACCAGGGATCCGCTGTTGTAACGGGGCGGCGGCTGGGTCTCCTTGCGTTCGCAGTAGGCTTCCTTCATCTCCAGGCTGTCGTTTTCCCTGAGAGGCGGCAGCTGGGTGTCTTCGCTTTCGCCTTCGTCCTCGCTGAGGTCGTAGCCGTAGGCTTTCAGGAAGCCTTCGAATTTCAAAACTTTTCCCTCCGCTTCCATCTCCACGCCGTCGGAGTCTATGAGAGCTTTCGTCTTGTCATAGACCGCCGGCTTCATCTGCGAGGCCAGCCAGCGCTTGTAGATGAGGCTGTAGATCTTGTAGCAGGGCTCCGTCAGATATTCCTTGACGGATTCCGGCGTGATCTCCGGATGGGCCGGGCGAATAGCCTCGTGGGCGTCCTGGGCGCCCTTGGAGCTCTTGTAGAAGCGGCGCTGGTAATACTGCTCGCCGTACATCCTTTCGATCTGTTTCTGGGCCATGTCCATGCCCTCTTTGGAGATCCTGGTGGAGTCCGTGCGCATATAAGTGATCAAAGCCACCTGGCGGCCTTTTATTTCAACGCCCTGGTAAAGGACCTGGGCCAGCTCCATGGCCATCTTGGGATTGAAGTGGTAAGCCCGGAAGGCCGCTCTCTGGAAGGTGGAGGTGATGAAAGGCGGCATGGGGTTGCGGGAAACTTCCGATTTTTCAACCGATCTCACTATGCTGCTCTCCGCGGCTTTGAGCCGCTCGTAGATCCTCTGGGCCTCCGCTTCGTCCTCCACCCGGCCCTGCTTCAATTGGGCGGTGAAGACCTGGCCGCCCGCGGCGTAGTCCGCCTTGATGAGCCAGTAGGGCGTGGGCTTGAAATTCTCTATTTCCCTTTCCCTTTCCACGATAAGGCCAACCGCCGGGCTCTGCACGCGGCCCACGGAGAAATTCTTCTCGCCCATGTAAAAGGAGGCTTCCGGGGAAAGCAGGTACCCGATGAGGCGGTCTATGGCTCTCCTGGCCTTCTGGGCGTCCACCCGTTTCAAATTGATGGTTGTGGGGTTCCCCAGGGCGTTGTTGATCTCCGAGGGAGTGATGGCGTTGAACATGATGCGGTGGATCCTTTTGCCGTGGGGCAGAATGCCGTAAACGTGTTCGGCGATGGCCTCCCCTTCTCTGTCAGGGTCGGTGGCCAGGAAAACTTCCCCGGCTTCCTGCGCGGCCTTCTTCAGGTCGCTTATTATGTTGCTCTTGCCTTTGATGGGCTTCAGCGTCACTTTGAACCCTTCCTCCACGTCAACGCCCAGGCGGGATTTCGGCATTTCCATAATGTGCCCCACCGTCGCTTTGATGACGTACTTGTTCCCGACGATCTGATGGATGGTCTTGATCTTGGAAGGCGATTCCACGACGATAAGTCCGCGATTAGCCATAATTCTCCTTAAAATTTATTTTGCCTTTTATTGTCTTTTCGATTTGCTCTGCCTCAGAATGGTGCTGAGCCATTCCGTCAAAGCCAGGCTGGAAGGCTCCTTCCCGAGGATCTCCTCCACCTTTTCCCTGGGGATGGCGGCTCTGGATTTGCCCTTGTGGCCGCCGGCGCTGCCGAGATGGGACAGGCGAAGCCTGGCGATCTTGCCCACGTCGGCGCCTATGGCGCTCTCCCTAAGGACGACGTGCAGCGTCGGGCCGCACATGCCGCCCACCGCCACCCATTTCATGGAGGTGAACTGGGAGAGGAAATCCGCGATGTGCACGCAGACGTCCGGCGAGGGTAT
>JAFZID010000118.1 GCA_017554565.1 bacterium | reverse complement strand
TTTATCCTGGGCTTGGACGGCGCCGACTGGTCGGTCGTCGAACCTCTGATCAAAGAGGGGCTGCTGCCGAATTTCAGCCGCCTTTACGCCGGAGCGCACGGGCCCTTGGACAGCACCTGCCCGCCGCTTACGCCGCCGGGCTGGACTTCTTCCGTGACCGGCCGCAATCCCGGCAAGCACAACGTTTTCGATTTCTTCTCCTACAGCGGGAAGGATTACGACCTGCATCTCACCAACAGGAAGGACAGGGCCTGCCGGGCCATTTGGAATTACGTTTCCGAGGAGGGCGGCCGGGTGCTCGTCATGAACGTGCCCCACACTTATCCGCCGGAAAAAGTCAACGGATACCTCGTGTCCGGTTTCGGCACTCCCGAATGGGACTGCGCTTACGCTTTTCCCCCGGAACTCAAAAAGAAGATATTGAGCGCCCATCCCTCTTTCAAAGTGGACATGCCCTCGAGGCTTCTTCACGAGGGAAATTTCAAGGCCTTCACGGAGCAGGTGAACGCTCACTGCGAGGAGCAGTTCAAAGTCTTCACGGAACTCTACCGCGAGCTGAAGCCCCATTTCGCCATGTTCGCCTTCGTGGAGATGGACAGGCTTTTCCACTTCTTCTGGAAGGAGAACATGGTTGAAAAGAGCGGGCCCTACGCGACGCTCTTCCGGGACCACTTCGTTTTCCTGGACAAACTGCTGGGCCCCTTCCTGGATTCCCTGGACAAACAGACGGCCGTGATGATCATATCGGACCACGGTTTCGGAGAAGTTAAAAAAGACATTTACGTCAACAACTGGCTCAGGGAAAAGGGCTATCTTGTCGTTAAGGAAGGCAAGGACGCCGTGAAGGAAGGAACCGTTCCCGCCTGGAAACTGAAGACCGCCGCTTTCCTGGACAGGATCGGAGTGTGGGGCTTTTATCTGAAGTTCAGGCGAGCCCAGCTGGAAAAAAGCGGTTCCGCCGGCGCGGGAGCCGAGACCGTTCGTTCCGCCACGGCTTTGAGCGCCGTTGACTGGACCAAGACAAAGGCTTATTTCTCCTCCATGTCAGCCCGTTCCCTGCGGCTCAACCTGGAGGGCAGGGAACTTTGCGGCGTCGTGAAAAAAGAGGAATACGCGCGGTTGCAGGATAAGATCGCTCATGAACTTCTGGACATGAGGGACGAGGACGGAACGCAGGTCATAACGAGAGTCTTCAAGCCCCAGGAAGCCTACAAGGGAGAACACGTCCTCTCGGCCTCCGACCTTTATCTGGAGCCGGCTCCCGGCTATTCCTTCAACCAGGGTTTCGCCGAAAAAATCATCATGCCCAGCACCCAGCACGGCCAGCCCCGCTCAGGGGACCACAGGCAGTACGGGATCTTCATGCTGCAGGGCCCCGGGATCAAACAGGGTCTGGAACTGAGCGCGGAGATCACCGACGTGACGCCCACCATGCTGGCCCTGATGGGCATTCCGCTTTCCTCCGATCTGGACGGTAATCCGCTCACGGAAGCCATGGATCCCGAATTCGTGACCGCCAATCCTGTCCGCCGCTACCAGGAGGCGCCCTACGGGGAGTGCCCCAAAGGAGAAGAGGAAAACGAGGAAAAACTTCAGGAAAGGCTGAAGGATCTTGGTTATCTCTGATACGCAATGAAAAACCGGCCTGTATTTTTTCCGATCCTTTTGATCCTCCTTTCCGTCTCCTGCTTTTCCCTGAAGGCGGAGGAGGTTTTGTGGCCGGTATATGGCAAATATTCCCTTACCGGGGTGCGGGACCTGACGGTGGCGCTGGGCGGCGACCAGCGCGTCAATCTTTGGTCCGCCATCCGGCGCGTTGCCAACGCCGGCGCGGAGGGCGTTGACAGGCGGGTGGAGCCGGTCCTGTACACCGAGAAAAAGATCGCCTCCCTCTGGGCCTGCGCGCTGCTCGGGCTGAAAAGCAAGGACGTTTACAAGATCAGGGAAGCCGTGACGGGCTACCGGGAGCTCAGGTCCGGCTATCCGGCCTTTATGCCCCAGCGCAGAAGTTTCGCGACGCTTGCCAAAATACACGCCGCGCTGCGCTCCTCCCTGGAGCCTCTTGAAAGAAGAGAAGCGGACGATTGGCTCGTGAACATGTCCTCCCGCCGGGAGCCTGACGTCGATGACAAGGCGGCGGAGGCCCTCGGCGCGGCCTACAAAGTTTTCGCCGGCGTGGCGGTCGGCAGGATGGACTTATCCACCCAGGGCAAGATGGGCATGAAGAAATTTCTGCTCTCCCTCAACAAAGAAGCGGTGCCAGTCGCCGTGGAAGTCGGCGTCAGCAACTCCCTTTTGGAAAACTACTGCCTGGCTGCGGAAGTCTTCGCCGGCAGCGCGGACGACCTGTTCAAAATGGCGGGAAGATTTTCCAAGGGCGACGATCTCATCATCAGGGCCTGGGCTTTGAAATTGGCCGAGCTGAAGGACAGTTCCGACGTTCTGCCGGGCCGCGGCTGGGAAAAGGACGCCCTTTTCTCTCCCGGGGCGGCTTTCGTTCTGGCCTGCCGCTGCAACGTCGCTTTGTGCGACCTGGAGAAGGCGGCCAACGCCGACCCCTGCCTGGCGGCTTTTTACTACGCAAGGGCCAGCCAGGTGGCGCGGACACAATCCGCTCCTTTGATCGTTTCTCCGGCCGGCACAGGCTGGCTGGTGGCCCGCTCCCGGGTGCAAAAAGGCCCGGAGGCCCGCTATCTCAGGCTGATCAGCGTGAGCGGCGGCCGCTACGGCGATCTTCTCGGCATCCTTATGAACGGGGGCGGCCGGAGAATGATGGGCAGAAAGAGCCAGCAGGACGGCGGCAGCCTGATCAAACAGGAGAGCGGCAAGGCCGTGATGGGCGAGGACAGCGGCGATGGAAAGGGCGAAAAGAAGCTCCAGGTGGCGGCCGCCGTGGGCGTCACCGTAGCGCTGCACAGCG
>JAFZID010000117.1 GCA_017554565.1 bacterium | reverse complement strand
GCACGATCATGGTGTTGTTCACTTTCGCCAGGTTGCCGAACTGGGCGAGGTAATTCTGGGCCAGCTGCATGTTGACAGAGGCGAGACCGCCGGGCTCGTTCAGGGCCTGGGCGACTTTTCTGATGCCCTCCGCCTGGGCTTCCGCCACCAGCATGATCTCCTTGGCCTGGCCTTCCGCCTCGTTTATTCTTCTGGCTCTTTCGCCTTCCGAAAGGGCGATGGCCTGCTGGCGTTCGCCCTCGGCGCGGTTTATTTTCGACTGGCGTTCGCCCTCGGACTCCGCGATCATGGCGCGTTTCTCGCGCTCGGCTCTCATCTGCTTCTCCATGGCGTCGCTGATGGTCCTGGGCGGCGTGATGTTTTTGATCTCGTAGCGCGTCACCTTGATGCCCCAGGGGTCGGATGCTTTGTCCACGGCTTCCACGATGGCGGAGTTGATGGTGGTCCTTTCCTCGAAGCTGCGGTCGAGGTCAAGCTTGCCCATCTCGCTTCGCATGGTGGTCTGGGCCAGCTGGGTGGTGGCGAACATGTAGTCGTCGATGCCGTAGGCGGCTTTCGTCGGCTCCATGACCTGCAGGTACAATACGCCGTCCACGTCCACCATGATATTGTCTTTGGTGATGCACTGCTGAGGCGGCACGTCGATGGCCATTTCCTTCATGGAGAGCCTGTAGGCCAGTCTGTCGATGAAGGGGATGATGATGTGGAAGCCGGCTTCCAGGGTCATGCGGTATTTTCCCAGGCGCTCCACGATGTAGGCGCTCTTCTGGGGGACGATAACAATAGCCTTGAAGATCACTATGACGACGAAGATCGCCAGGATGACATATAGTGCGGGATGCATAAAAAACTCCTCAAAGTTTAGGGATTAATATTCAATGCAGGATCTGTTATTGTTCAAGGGAAAAGACCCACTGGTGTTTTTCCTTCACGTTCAGGTCGGGAATGAGAACGGAATAGCACTTTTTGTTTTCGTCGTAGCTTATTTTGGCGTTCTGGGAGCCTAAGACGGCTTCCCGAGGTTCGCCGACGAAGTAAAGGTCTATCCTTATGTTCCTCTTCAACGGCATGGATTCGAAGCCGCCCTTTACGGGTTCCTGCGTAATTACGACGGTTTTGCCGTCGTCTTCGAGCCTTATTGGCAGCCTGGAGTAGTTCTTGTCGTAATCAAGGGATTCGCCGTCGTCCTCGTAGATCTCTATATAATCGTTGCCGCCGGGATAGACCGCCAGGACCAGGGGATCCGGGAGAGACGTGCCAACGCTCTCGACGTAGTCCATATTGGGGATGATGGAACCTGCGCGCACGAAGAGGTTGAATTCGTTGAGCGCCACCTGCTTCTTGATGGGTTTTCCGCCTTCGAATTTTTCGCCGGTCGTATAGTGGTAATACGTTCCCTTGGGCAGCTTGAATTTCATAAATCCGCCGGGAGTGCCGGCAGGCGCGAAGAAGAGCTTGTCGCCGATGAAGTAGGAATGCGTGAAGGAGTACGCTTCCTCATCCTCCGGGAAGAGGAAATAGACGGGGCGGTGGATGGGCATGCCCGTTTCATAAGCGTCCCTGGCCAGATGATAGAAGTAGGGGACGAGCTTGAGGTGGAGCTGGTAGGCTTCCCTTATGATCTCTTCGGTCTCCTCGTTGTAGTTCCAGGCTTCCCTGATGCCGTGGTCGCTGTGCACTCTCATGATGGGGCACAGGGCGCCCATCTGGACCCAGCGGACGAAAAGCTCGGGGGAGATGTGCCCGGGATGGAAGCCCGTTATTTCGCCCTTGAAGCCGCCCAGGTCGTGAGAAAAGTAGCTCATGCCTTCGTGGGCGGCCCTTCTGTTCACGTCGAACTCGTAATTCAAAACAGGCCAGTGCGAGGCGGTGTCGCCGGAGAAATAAGCCGGGTAGCGCTGGGAGCCCAGGCCCGCGTAGCGGTTCAGGGCGATGGGGCGCTTGCCCTGCTTCAGATGATGGCGGAACATCAGCTCATCCATCCAGAGATTGAAGTTGAAGTGCGGCATGATGCCCTGCCAGTTGTCTTCCCACCAGAGGTCCACGCCTATTGCGTCGTTGGGATCGTAGGTGTATTTTTCGAAGGCTTCCCAGACGCCCTTGTCAAGGTAATCCATTGAGAAGGAGTCGCTGCTGTGACCGCGGTTCCAGATGGAGATGCCCATCTTTTCCCGGAATTCCTTCCAGTCTTTCTGAGCGAGCGGGGGAGGATTGTCGGGATCCATATCCAGGCTTTTCGCCATGGATTTGAAAGCCTCGTCGTTTTTCGGTATGCCTTCGGAGTGGACGTTCAGGCCCACCCTAAGTCCGTTCTCATGGGCCCATTTGAAGAATCCTTCGGGATCCGGGAACTTCTCCTTGTTCCATTCCCAGCCGGACCAGCCGTTGATGTGCCAGTCCATGTCCACGATGAGAACGTCCAGGGGCATTTTGCACTCCCTGTGCTTTCTGACGACTTCTTTGATCTCTTCCGCGGTGTAGGGATGGAAGCGGGAGTACCAGGAGCCGTAGGCCCAGCGGGGGAGCATGGGAACTTTTCCGCAGAGCGCGGTGAATTCCTTAAGAGCGTCGCCGTAATTCTTGCCGTAGCAGAAGAAGAACAGGTTCTTGTAATTTTCCCTTACGTCGGTGTCGAGCCATTCCTTTTCGCGGTCGTACATGTACATCCAGCTTTCGTCCAAAAGGAAGTAGCCTGCTTTGGAGACCGGGCCCGGAGGGGCGGTCTTGGCGACGTCGCAGATCTCCTGCATGCCTTTCGGCAGTTCGTCGTAATCCCTGAACATGCACCAGATGTCGTTTCCGACAGGCTTATATTCAGCTTTGTTGGCGTTGCGCCAGTCGTGCAGCGTGCTGGAGATGTACAATAAGGGCAGTTCGCCGTAGCGCTCGTATTTCCAGTCGCCGCCCGGGAAGACTTTGCCGTTCCCGACCATGGCGTCGTAAACGTGGTCCATGCCCACGACGGCGCCCAGGTTTTCCGGGTCAAGGTCGCCGTAGCGCCATTCGCCTTTCATGCCGCCTTTTTCCCATTCGATCTTGAGGCTGTCTTTCGTCAGTTCCGGGCCGTCCTTGTAGAAGATCTTGACGTAGGGCGTCCTCATGGCCACGCCGCCCTCTATGAATTTGACTTCGTCGAATTTTTTGGTTTCCGGCATGGAAAGCGTTCTAAGAGTCGGGCGGTCGTCGAACTTGCCGGAGGGATCGAACTCTATTCTTACCATGGCGTCCGAAAGACGGGAGAAACGGGCGTTGCCGCAGCGTACGCTTCCGTTTTGTTCTTCAAGTTTTTCGCTGGCGTTCATAAGGCAGGGCGCTATAAAAAGCAAGGGGAGATAATGCAGAAGTTTTAGCTTCATTATTTAATCTGGTGGGGGGATTAATCGGGGCGTTTAAAGTAAACTTTACAGTTATTCAATGATATTGATTTATTGGTAAAAACGCAAGTTGATAAAAGGCGCGAAAATCAGACTCTTCCTTTCAACAGCGCGGCGGTTTTTGTGGTAAAATAATCAATTGTATGTTCGTGGGTAAGATCAAGGAATTTATTCTAAATTTCGGCCGGGCTTTCCAGTCCCGCAACTACCGTCTGTTCTTCATTGGCCAATTGGTGTCCTGCACCGGAAGCCAGATCCAGGCGGTGGCTATGGGCTGGCTGGTTTACGATCTTACGAATTCCAAGACGATGTTGGGGACGATCCTTCTGCTTTCCCAGGCGCCAGGTCTCATATTGAGCCCCGTGGCGGGAATACTGATGAGCCGCTTCAACAAGCGCCGCCTTCTCATGACCGTCCTGGTTTTGTCTTCCCTGCACGCCCTCATACTCGCCGTGCTTACCCTGACGGGAGTCATAACGCCCGGTCTTCTGCTCGTCATGGCAGCCTTCATGGGTATTTTGACCTCGATCGAGATGCCCACGCGCCACAGCCTCATTTATTTCATGGTGAAGGAGCCTTCGCACCTCGGCAACGCCATCGCCCTGAACTCCATGATCTTCAACCTTGGCAGACTGGTGGGCCCCGCCATCGGCGGTTTCGCCATCAGTCTCATCAAGGACAACTGGGGGACCGCCCTTTCCCAGGGTTCCCTCCCCAGCGACGTTCCCTCCCATATCGGTGAAAGCTTCTGTTTCTTCTTGAATTCGCTTTCCTATTTCGCGGCCGTCATTGCGCTCCATCTTATGGATTTCGTGCTGCCGGTCTATGAGAAAGGCAAGAACGCCGCCCACGATTTTTGGGAGGGCCTTAAGACGGCCTGGACTTTCCCGCCCGTCCGAGTCGTTCTTCTGACGCTTTCTATGATCGGCGCCACGGCCATCACCGCCAACACTCTGACGCCCGCCATCGCCAGGGATATTCTGCACGGCGATTCGCGTTTTCTGGGCATGCTCCAGAGCTCCCTGGCCCTCGGAGCCATCATTTCCGCCGGCTATATGGCCAGCCGCTCCACGCTCCAATATTTCAACTATCATTTCATCGTGGCGACGCTCTCCTCCGGAACGGGACTAATGATCTATTCCTACTCCTCCAGCTTAAAACTTTCCTGCTTCGCCATGTTCCTCATGGGACTCGGACAGATACTTTTGTTTTCCTCCACCAACACGCTCATTCAGCTTATCGCGCCGCACAAGTACCGCGACCGCTTCATCAGCTTCTACGCCGCCATCCTGCTTGGCGTTGTCCCCCTGGGCTGCCAGCTCACGGGTTTCCTGGCCGACCATATCGGGCTCAGGGAGGCGGTCAGGATCTGCGCCATTTGTTCCTTTTTAGTCATGATTTGGTATCTTTTCAATCGTCACCACATAAGGGATCACGAGTATCCCGCCACGGAATAAAACTATGCCGGAACTTCCTGAAGTACAGACCGTCGTAAACGAAATAATAAAGCAAAAGCTAGTCGGCGAAACGATCAAGGACGTGGAGATCCTCGTCCCGGCCCTGGTCGCGCCCATGGACAAAGCAGATTTTTCACAAGCCCTGAAAGGCAGGAAGATCACCGATCTTTCCCGCCGCGCCAAATACATCGTGGCGACGCTGGACAACGGAACTTATTTCATCTCGCACTTAAGGATGTCCGGACATTTCGTGACCATCGACGCGAAGGAGGAAAGAGGCCGCTTCGAGCGCGCCAGGATCACTTTCTCCAACGGGAAGGCCTTAAGGTACGACGACATCAGGAAATTCGGTCGTTTCAACCTGACGAAAGACAAGGAGGAGATCCTCGGCAAGCTCGGCGCCGAACCCTTGGAAAAAAGCTTCACACCGAAGTTGCTATTCGATCTTCTGCCCAAAGACAAGAAAATCAAGCTCTGCATCAAGGCCTGGCTCCTGGATCAGTCGCATGTCGCGGGCCTCGGCAACATCTACGTGGACGAGGCCCTCTGGCTCGCCAAGATCCATCCGGAGCGCCCCGCCGCCAGCATAACCATGAGAGAAGCCGAAGCTCTCCGGGACGCCATTCAATCCGTACTCAAAAAAGGCATCGCCAATTCCGGCACCTCTCTCGGCCACACCCAGGGCAACTTCATCAGCGCTGATGGGAAACACGGAAACAACGCTGAAACGCTCTACGTCTTTCACCGCCAGGGCAAGCCCTGCCCCAGATGCGGCACAACGATAATAAAAACCGTGGTCGCCCAGCGCGGCACTCACGTCTGCCCCAACTGTCAGAAAAAGTGAAAACCAAACTTCTCTTAACTCTTCTAGCGCTAATGGGACTTATGGCCTGCGAAAAACAAAACAACAACGACAACTATTACGGCGTGGTGGAAGGCTTCTACGGCCGCCCCTGGGGAACCGAGGGAAGAAAGAGCATGATAACCTTCCTTGGCGACAACGGCCTCGACCTTTACGTTTACGGACCCAAGGACGATCCCTATCACACCGAGAAATGGGCTGAACCTTATCCCGAAAAGGAAAGGGAAGACTTCAAGACACTCCTCGCCGCCGCGAAAAGATCAAACGTAAAATTCTACTGGGCCATCCACCTCGGCTCCGCCTTCAAAAACATAGAAGAATACGAAGGCAAAAAGGAAAAAGTCTTCGCAAAACTTGAAGATATGTACGCGATGGGCTTCCGTTATCTCGCGGTCTTCTTCGACGACTACGGCCAACCTGACGCCGAAATGCACACCAAGATCTGCAACGACATAGTCAGTGATTTCCTCAGGAAGAAAGAGGACTGCGGTCCTCTGATCGTCTGCCCCAACATCTATCACGGCGACGGCGCCAACGACTACGACCGCTATCTCGGCGAACATATGGATCCCGAAATAATGCTCGTCTGGACCGGGCAGAAAGTCTGCTGCGACATAGATCCTGAATATGCAAAATTTGCAACTGACAATTATAAAAGGCCGCCTCTGGTCTGGTGGAACTGGCCTGTCAACGACTATTCCCGGTCCAACCTCATCATAGGCCGCCTCTACGGTCTTCCGGATTTTCCCTTCAGCGGCATTATGCTTAATCCGATGGAGAACTGCGAAGCCAGCAAGATAGGCGTCTATTCCTTTGCCCAATGGGCGAAAGATCCTAAGAACTTTAATTCCCAAAAAGTCTGGGAAGATTCTTTCAAGGCGCTCTATCCGGAGCCAGTCGCGTCCGCCATGCTGACACTAGCTCGCCACAATTCCGGCACCGGTCCCAACAGGGCCTGGTACGAGAAATTGGAATCGGAGGGCATTACTGATTTCCCGAAAGCTTTCGCCGATCTTCTCCAGGCGGCCGAGACGCTGAAAAAAGAACTGCCAAAGACTGACGCGAAACTTTTTTGGGAACTCGAAGGCTGGATCGACGCTTCCTGTTATCTCGCCAAGATAGGTCTTCTTGCCGAACAGCTCCCGACGGCCTCCCCAGAAGAAAAGCAAACCATACTTAAAAATATCGCTGAACTAGAGCAAGAGAAAAAAATAAAGGGCGAGGAAGCCAGACAGCGTTTCGCCGACGCCACCTTTGCTAGCGACAAAGGCCGCTGCGTCATTCCTCTTTCCGGCACGGAAATTTTGCGCCCAAGGATCAACAAACTCATCGAAGCCGCTCGCTGACAAACCATCGGTCGACCTATATTTTAAAAATCTGTGTATTTACACATTTTTTTGGATTATAGACTGACCACGTTAATTACTTATTGACATTGGGCTAAATTTATGAGACAATTTATCTGTTCGATAAAAATGTGTCTTTACACAAAAAATAAATATACAAGAACATGATAATTCAACGTGACTTTTATCTTGAAAGGTTGGGCCGCCTTAAAGGTAACGGCCTAGTTAAGATCATTACCGGGGTCCGTCGCTGCGGAAAGAGTTTCCTCCTTTTCAATCTGTTTCGGGAAAAACTTTTATTGGAAGGCGTGGATGACAAGCACATTGTTTTCGTGCAGCTTGACGATGACGACGCGGAGAACCTGAGAACGCCCAAAGCCCTTTCGGCTTGGGTAAAATCTCGTTTGCCGGAAGACGGTCTGCCTACCTATGTCTTAATTGACGAGATTCAAATGTGCAAGCCGCCGGAAGAAGAAATACAGAAAAAGTCAGCCGTGACTTTTTATGACGTTTTAAATTCGCTCATGAAAAAAGCAAACGTTGATGTTTATGTCACCGGCTCGAATTCGGAAATGCTTTCCCGCGACATAGCGACTAATTTCCGCGACCGCGGAGTAGAGATCCGTGTTTGGCCGCTTAGTTTTTCAGAAGTTTACGCGGCCAACGGAATGGAGAAGGCGGAAGCTTGGGATCGTTATCTGACTTGGGGCGGCTTGCCCCTGGCCGTCACTGCTGCAGATGATTTTGAGAGGTCGCGTTATCTCGGAAGTCTGTTTGAGAGGATCTATCTGAAAGACATTATTGAAAGATATTCGCTTCGCAAAGACGAAAGTGTTCTTATGTCTCTCCTTAATGTTTTGTCATCCAGTGTTGGCTCATTGACTAATCCTCAAAAAATAGCAAATACATTGCGGTCTGAGTGCTCGATCGATATCTGCGCCGATACTATTAACGCTTATCTTGGATACTTTGCCGACTCATTCCTTTTTAATGTGGCTAAACGTTGGGATGTCAAAGGAAGGAAGTATTTGTCCGCACCTTCGAAATATTACGCCGTGGATCTCGGTTTAAGGAACGCCAGCCTGAATTTCCGCCAGCCCGAAAAAGGTCATCTTATGGAGAACGCCATCTACAACGAATTGATGATGAGAGGGTATAATGTGGATGTCGGCATCGTCGAAACGTATTCAAAAAATAAAAACAGCCTGACTGTTAGGAATAAAACGGAGATAGATTTCGTCGTTAATCTTGGTATGCGCAAACTGTATATTCAATCCGCTTACGCGATTCCCGACGAGAAAAAAAGAGCCCAGGAAATTTATTCTCTCAAACACACCGAGGATTTTTTCCGGAAAGTTGTTATTGAAAACGGCTTTGCTCAGCCATACATGGACGAAGACGGCATCCTCTACGTAGGAGTCATTCCCTTCCTCTTGGATCGTTCAATCCTTTCTTCCATTATGTGACAGTAGGCATTTCCCCAGGGGAGAGCGTGTCTCCGCGGCGTCTTGATTTTACAGGGGCTCCGGCGAGCCGCGCTTGCGAGCGCTTGAAAATTAAGGCGTTCATGAGATGGCCTTTTTCAAAAAGGCGTTTTTGATTTTATTTCTCCGCTGAATCAAAAAAATATCCATGTGCCACGTGAAAAAGGTTTTCATTGTATCCGCAATAGCTCCACGCAACTTTTCCCGAATTTTGTCCGTTATATTAAAGAAGGAAGGCTGTGTGAAAAACCTGAAATCATTTGAATGACAATGTATTGCAAATGTATGCATAATCTGCTATAATGTCCACGAATTAATAATTAAAAAAAGAGGGGACAATTATGGCGAACGCTTTAATACAATTTCGTATGAGTGAAAAAGAAAAACAGCAAGCGGCTCTGATCCTGGAGCGGATCGGCTTAAACACGTCCGTTTATCTTAGGATGTGCATGCTCCGCTTAATACAGGAAAACGGGCTCCCGTTCAGCATGAAGATAAGCAAGGAAGCAAAAGAAGGCTTGCTCGCTCTCTGGGAAATGGGCGAAGCGGCCAAGAAAAACGGGATCTCAGAAATGACGCTCGAGGAGATCAACGCTGAAATTGCGGCGGCAAGAAAAGAGAAGAAATGATATGCTTCGCGGTAATTGACACAAACGTTATTGTCTCAGCTGCCATAAAGCCTGAGTCTATACCAGGAAGAATATTAGCGCTAGTATTATCAGGAGAGATTCGTCCGGTTTTCAGTCGAGAAATTCTATTGGAGTATAAAAAAGTTCTTTCGCGTGCTAAATTCTGCTTTGAAAAATCATATGTCGACAATGTCATAAAGACTTTCAATATTTTTGGAGACAATATCGTTCCTTTAAGACTCAGCGCACATTTTGAGGATGCTGACGATAAAAAATTTTATGAAGCTTTCGTAAGCTTAAAAGACGAAAGAGATATTTATCTAATAACAGGAAACACTAGGCATTTTCCTAATGATGAGCGAATAGTCACCCCCAGGCAGATGACGGATATTTTGAATACTTTGTGCCGCCCTTTATGATCCGCTGACAAGTCGTGGACGGTGTGAGATGCTCAGGCGCGCCGCTTGAAGATCCGCGTAGACGACAAGGGCAAGAAGTACTTCCCGCACACGCTGAACAACACGGTGGTAGCGACACCGCGCATGCTGATAGCGTTTATAGAGAACAATTTGCAGGCCGACGGACGGATTTTAATCCCGAAAGCGTTGCAACCCTATATGGGCGGTCAAACCGAAATCGCGCCGAAGAAATAAACTAGCGCGAGTTTTGTTTGAGAGAGTTGTAGTAATTAATCAACCAAGGCAAGGCGGACCCTTGAGCAACATTTGAAATCGTCTCTGTTACATTTTTCCAACGACCCTTTTTGTATTTTGCTGTGTATTGGGTTTGGAAAGACCGCTCTTCGTTGTAAAAAAACTGGCTTTTTTCGTTAATATCTTGTGTCACATAGACATGATCGGCATCTGTTGTGATATGTTGTGTATAAGTACGCACCAAAGACGTCGGCTCTTCGACAATAAAACCATAATATTCGTTTATATACCCACTTTGACGGATGGTCCCCGTGATATAGGCCTCATTATCAGATATAATATTGGTCACAGCCGTATGCTCAGTCCCATAAAAATTAGCAGATAGGTTCATTCCAGTATGGTGGTCTGAAAACCAATCATCCACAACCAAAGGACTCATGGGGTGCGCACTCTTTTTAAGGGGTTTAACCGTATAGGTTTCTTGTATATTTTTAGTATAGTTTGTTGTCCCAATCCCATCGGATATGTATTTCTCTTGTCTATGAGTTGTGGTTGTTTCCTTATATTCGCCTCGTAACACATCCTTAAGCAATTCATCATTATCTATACCATACATCGTCTGGTTTTCTTCCCCATTATACCATTCTTTATATTTCCAACGTGTAGTCACCAGCTTTGGGCAAGATATCGTATAAAGAAAAGAATCCCGACGCGTCCCATCGGGATCAACGGTATGGCTTTCTTTGTTATATTTGCCTCTGTAATAGCCCTTAAAAATCTTAAAGAAATCACTTGAATTGCCTCTATATTCTTCATATGGGGTATTCAAGACTTCCTGTACCGTGATACCGGCGACATTGCCGGCCACCAACAAAGCACCCAGAGCCACACCATATAACCATTTTTTCATTTTATTCGTCATGTTTTTATTTCATTTGCTAAGTTAAAAATTTTGAAAGTTTTTCGCGAGCAATATCTTGCATATATGTTACATATATTTTATTCAAAAAAGAAAAAAACACAAGTGCCCGCGGCGCCTTGATTTTATAGGGCCTCCGGCGAGCTACGCTTGCGAGCGGCTGAAGACACAGGCGTTCACAAGATGGCTTTTTCAAAAAGGGGTTTCTTGTTTTTGCTTCCCTGCTTGATCGAAAAAGATTTTCCACGTGCTGCATGGAAAATGCTTTCTTTGTATTCGCAATACCTCCGCGCAACTTTTTCCGATTTTTGTCCGTTATATATAAAGGAGGAATATTGCGTATGAAAAAAACAAAGAAAAACTCGAATGTAAGTGGTACTGAAATCACTTCTCTAGAAAAGTACAAATTTACCGGGGATATCCTGCGGGATATGCGCGAGATCATAGAGGTTTCTCGCAGAAGCGCCTATCAGGCGGTCAACCTTGCCCTTGTGCGCCGAAACTGGCTGCTGGGTCGCAGAATAGCGGAGGAAGAGATGAAAGGAGAGCGCCGCGCCGAATATGGACTGGAGATCATCAAAAAGCTTTCCGCAAACTTGACGAAAGAATACGGGAAAGGTTTTGATCGTTCAAATCTTTACTTTTTTCTTCAATTTTACAAGTACTTTCCAGAGATTGTCGACACAGCGTGTCGACAATCTTCAAATGTTTTATCCTGGTCTCACTATCGTATTTTGCTACGCATTGAAAATCCTGAAGCACGCAAATGGTATGAAAAGGAAGCTGTTGATCAAATGTGGGCGGTGCGCACTCTCCAACGCAACGTGGAAACACAATATTATCATCGCTTGCTGTCATCTCAGCACAAGAATCAGGTCGAGGCCGAAATGAAGCGGGTAACATTCGATTATCAGCGTGACAAACTGGAATATGTGAAAAATCCGCTTGTTGCCGAATTTCTCAATTTGTCATCCAACATTGATATGACAGAGACACAGCTTGAATCGGCCATACTTTGCAATTTGCAGCAGTTTCTGATGGAGCTGGGTAAGGGCTATGCGTTTGTGGCTCGTCAGCAGCACATTCACACGGAAAAGCAGGATTATTACATTGATCTTGTCTTCTACAATTATATTTTGAAATGTTTTGTACTCATAGATCTAAAGACAGGAAAGATCACTCACCAGGATGTCGGGCAAATGGATATGTATATACGTATGTATGACGAACTGAAACGCGGCAAGGGTGATAATCCAACGTTGGGAATCGTTTTGTGCTCCGAAACGGACAAGGATATAGCGAGATACTCTGTTATGAAAGGCAGCGAACAGTTGTTCGCTTCAATGTATAAATTGTATCTTCCCAGTGAAGAAGAGCTGCGCAGGGAGATCGAAAACCAGAAAAGCATATTCTATCTGCAGCGGAAGGAAGAGAAGAATCAGAGCGAGTGAACAGGTGCGCTTAGGGGGTATTGACTTTGGGAAAAGTCTTTAGTATTATAGTCGCCACTTGCCTGGAAAAACGGGAAAGCGAAAGAGAGAAAAGCTTGGCGCGCCTCTTTTCGGACAAGGAAGTTGAAATCATCTCCCGGGGTTCCCGAGGGGGCCTTGCGGAGGGGGTATTGACTTTTGGGAATATGTTTTGATACACTATTCCTC
>JAFZID010000116.1 GCA_017554565.1 bacterium | reverse complement strand
GAGCGCCTACCGCAGCGCCTACACGAGCAGCGAAGGCAGCAAGTCCTCCTCCAAGGAGCCCAAGACCGCGGCCGCCAATCCCGCCGACAACCGCCGCAAGGCCCTGGAAGCCTATGAGAAGCTGCTGAAGGAAAGGGAGCAGTCCAAAACTGAAAAAGACAAAAAAGACGGAGAAGCCAAGAGCTAAGGAGGCCCCATGTCGGACAAGAGCCGCACAATTTGTTTCAGCAGCATCCTCGCGATACTGGTAGCCAGCCTCCCCTGCGCCTATTTCCTGCTTTTCCAGGAATACGTCAGGCTGGCCGTTTTGGGGCTCGTGGTTTTCGCGCTGCTCCTCTGCTACCGCAAGGAATTCCACGCGGCCTTCTGGCGGCGGGCGCTCCTGGGGCTCAGCATAGTTTACGTGGTTTACGCCTGCGACCCTCTGACGGCGGGCAGTTTCGATCCCGCCAAGGAGACGGCGGTCTTCTACTACGTTTACGCCCTTTTGGTGTGCCTGGCGCTTCTCATCGATTTCTTGGTGGTGGTCGTCTCCTTCTTCGTCAAGCGGCAGCGCGCCAAGAGCTTTCTGAAATCCATCTCCATAACGGAATGGTGCGTTTATCTGGTGCTTCTGAACGGCTTCATGTTCCTGGCGATCACCGAGACCGCCGGCATGCTGAGAAGCGGCTGCGCCGTCTTCTATTCCGTTCTGACCTGCTTCAAGCCTGTGGCCTCCGTCTTTCTCTTCTTCCTCGTCACCAGGTTCTGCCCGCCCAGGGCCGGCGAGGAGCATGAGAGCGGGTCCAGCGATCACAAGTCCTCCAAAAAGCTGAGCTACAACCTGCTGGCGATCTTCTTCGTGGGCTTTGTTTTCTACTCCGTCGTTTTCGGCGGCGCCAAGATCGGCATCGCCGTCAGCAAGACCCGCTTCGTGACCAGGGACGCCAACAGGCTCAAGGCAAAAGGCCAGGACGCCTACGGCGCCGTCATGCGCGCTTTCTCCCTCTGCGACGACGAAGCCGCCAGGATCTACGATCTGGGATACCTGGCGGGCAAAAGGGAATACGAGGCCCAGGGAAAGCTGGCCGGCAACGACTTCACCAGGCGCCAGTTGGAAAAGGAAGCCCTCATCGGAGCCCTCATCGGCCAAACCCAGGACTTTGCGGCCGCTTTCTACACGGACTCCCTGGACCCCTCCTACCGCTTCGCGACCCACACCGTCACCCAGAACATCCAGAGGGTGATGAAAAGCGCCCAGGAGAACAACTATCTTTTGTACTTCCTCTCCCGGCTCAACGCCATGGCCGGCAACCAGGTCATCGCCCGCAATTATCTTCAGACCTTCGGCTTCAATTATCCCGACCATCCCAGCGTGGCTTTCCTGACCGGCACGTTTTCCAGCTCCCCCGACAAGACCTATACCCTGCCCTGCGCCTACTGGCTCGTGCCCATGGAGGACGCCGCGGTGGAAAGGACCAACGATGAGATCGTCATGCTCAACGGCCGCAGCGCCGCCGGCTATCTCTGGCTGCCTCCCGGCAAATACAGCCTGACGCTTTACGCCAGGGACGAGGGCGCCGACCACGAGAAGGCCAGGGAAATGAATTTCGATCCCGCCTGCAAGGCGGAGATCTGGGTCGGAGAAGAATCCTCCGGGCTTAAGATCGTCTCGGAAGACCGCAAGTTCCAGCCCTACGAGATGGAGTTCAACATCAAGGAATCCCCGACCCTCTTCACGCTGCGCTTCACCAACGACCGCGACGAAGGCAAAGGCCTTGACCGCAATCTCGGCTTGCAAAAACTGGAGATCAGATGCGTTCAGTAGGTTGGAAAACTTATCTTCTTATCCTACTGGCCATGCTCTGCGCGCTGCTGGCCTTCTGGCGCTGCTATTCCGGGCGCTTTCAGCCGGTCACGCCCACCATGCTCATCAACAGCGGCCTTTCCATCCCTTATTCCGCGGAGCAGGATCTGCTTTCCGTCACCCGCTGCTGCCTCAAGCATTCCGCCTCCTGGGTGGAGCAGCTGGTCTTCTACGGAATGCACCACGACGACGCGCTGCCGGATTCCAAAGGCGTTTATCTGGTTTACGCCATCGGCGCGGCCCTGGCCTGCCTGATGGCTTTCCGCGTGGGCTCCGCCTGCGTCAACATCTACGTGGGGCTGGGGGCG
>JAFZID010000115.1 GCA_017554565.1 bacterium | reverse complement strand
GCTCATGAAGATGCTGCCGGAGGAGCGGATGGTGTCGATGTACCAGGGCAGCGTGGCGTCGGACATGTGATAGGAGGACAAGACCCAGCGGCGGCCGATGAAATCATGCACGCCGAAGGGGGGCACCTGGCGCTCCTGGGGCACCACGAGGTCTCCCCTCAAGACGATCATGGGCCAGCCCGGACGCCAGCCGGCCTGGCAGTACCAGGAGAAGAAGCCCGCCTCTTCCCTGGCGACGGAGCGCAGGCTGCGCCTCAGCTGCAGGGGCGTTCCGGTGGTGCCGCTGGTGTAAGCCGGGACGGTCAGCTTCTCCCCCGTCAGGAAAAGTTCAGGACGGGCCCGCAGCGCTTCCTTTTCCAGATACGGCAGCGTTTTTAAAAAATCTATGGCGTTCTGCTTCTGCCTGAAATTCGAAAGCATGTCGCGGTAGTAAACGCTTTTTTTCGCCACAGTCAAAGTATGGGCCAGCTTCAGGATCTGCTCCACATGGCGGCTCTCCGTATCCATGTCCCGCCACTCCGCCAGTTCGTTGACCTGACGGTGGAACTCCGGATTGCGCTTGCCGAAAAGGCGCCAGAGCATCTTAAGGTTGTAGGAAAGCGTGCCCATGAAAATGATTTTTATTCAGGAAAATTATCCTTCTCCACCTTCTGGCAGAGGTAGTGGTAGATGGGCAGATGGTATTCCTGGATCTCCGGCGTGCTGTCGGAGGGCGCTTTTACTGTGCAATCGCAGAGAGACGCCATTTTCCCGCCGCTCTTTCCGGTCAGGCCGACCACTTTCACGCCCTTCGCCCTGGCGGCCAATATGGCGTATATGACGTTTTTGGAATTTCCGGAAGTGCTGACGGCTATCAAGGCGTCGCCGGATCTGCCCAGGCCGTAGATCTGCTGGGCGAAGATCAATTCCGGCGCCACGTCGTTGGCGAAAGCCGTCCCCAGCCCCACGGAGTTGACCAGAGAAACGGCGGGTATGGCGCCCTGAAGGTTGGCGGCCAGATACTCCCCTTCCGTTCCGAAGGAAGCCAGCGTTTCCGTCTCCTTCGCGGCAAGGGGGCGCTTCTTTAAAAAGCCCTTCATCAGTTCGCCCACGATGTGTTCGCAGTCCGCGGCGCTGCCGCCGTTGCCGCAGCAGTAGATCGTGCCGCCCGACGCGTAAGTTTCCCCAAGGATCCGCGCGGCCGCTTCTATGGACTCTTCGCATTCCCTGAGGGCGGGGTAGCGCTCATAGAGGAAATAAGGTTTTTTCTCCATTGTTCACCTCACTTTTTTCTTTTCAGACCGCCTCTCGCCGATCCCTTGAAGGAGCGGCCGGCCGGTTTTCTGCTGCCGAAACGATTTCTTCCGCCTTCCTCTTTTTTAAAGCCGGAAGCGGGCTTTTTCCCGAAGCGGGGGCGGCCTTCTTTTCCGCCGGAACGCTCGAAGTCCCGGGCCGGTTTGCCCATTCCGTAACGCTCATGGTAGCCTTCCTCCTCCCTTCTGTTTTTGAAGGAGCCCGGCCTGGCGCCTTTTTCCATGTTTCTGGCCCTGGCGGGGCGCCTGAAGCCGTCCCGGGAGCGCGGGGTCCTCTTCCTTTCGCCGAAGGATCTTTCCCCTCTTTCCCGAGTGTTTCTTTCCGGGGTGTGGTCGATCTCCGATCTGAGATCCTCGGGGCTTTCCTTGTCCGTCAGGCGCTGGCCGCGGGATCTTTTCGCCCGGGTCTTCCTGCCGGCGAAACCGGAGGCGTTCCCCTCCTCGCCGCCGAAATAAGAGACGTCCTCTTCGCCCTTCTCGAAATCCTCGGGGAAAAAGTTCTCTTCGGGCTCCTCTTCATGTCCGGAGGCCCCCGCCTTCTTTTCCAAACGCTTGCCGGCCCATTCGCTCATATGGACTTCCGGCTCCTTTCTGGGGCTCTTGCGGTTGGCCGACTTCAGCGCTTCGGCGTGCCTTACCAATCCGGCCCGCTGGAAGAGCTCGTATTCCTCTTCGAAATTCAGATCCCGCCAGGCCCCCTGGGGAAGGGAGCCCAGCCTCACGTTCTCTATTCTGATCCTTTCCAGCTTCACCACTTCCGTACCCACCTTGCTGACCATTTTCCTGATCTGGCGGTTCCTGCCTTCCTTCAAGACTATCCTGAAGCGGCGCGGTCCGATCTTTGTCACCTTGCAGGGGGCCGTCAGGACGCCTTCTATTTTCACGCCTTTGGCGATCTTCTCCAGCATGCCCTCCGTCACGGGATCCTCCGTGTCCACCACGTATTCCTTTTCGTGCAGGAATTTCGGGTGCATCAGGCGGTAGGCCAGGGTGCCGTCGTTGGTCAGAAGGACCAATCCCACGCTGTCCTTGTCCAGCCTTCCCACCGGGAAGAGCCTTTCCTTGGCGTCCACCAGATCTTTTATCGTCACTTCCCCCTTCTGCAGGCAGGATGTCACTATGCCGTAGGGTTTGTTCAAGATCACGTAGCGCAGCTTCTGCGGCGTTTCCACCACTTCCTGATCGTACTCCACCAGGTCCTTTTCCGGATCGACTTTCGTTCCGAGGACCGTGACCGTTTCCCCGTTCACCCTGACCCGGCCGGCCAGGATATGCTCCTCGGCCCGGCGACGGGAGCAGATCCCGTGCTCGGAGAGATATTTTTGCAATCGCATCAACATGTATGTTCCTTTAAAAATGCAATGCCGCGTTCAATGTCCGGACGCGACGAAACGTTGTAAACTTCCGTGAAGGGCAGCTCCCAGTGGCCGTAGGGGCCGAGAAGGAGCTCCGCCTTCGGCAAAAGCGCGCTGAGGCGCATAAGCCATTCCTCCGGGACCTGGCGGTCCCTGGCGCCGCCTATGAGAAGGATAGGCATGTCCTCCAGGTGCCTGGCCGCCCTGGCCACGTCCACCTCCTCCGCCCTGACGCCCTGGAAGCGCTTCAGAAGGGAGAGCACCAGAAAGACGCAGGCCCGGCTGGGCACGTGGTAGAAGGTCCTGGCGTAATGCTTGAGGACCTGGGGCAGGCTCACGAAAGGACTGTGGGCGATGACCGCCCTGACCTTGCCGTTCTGGGCCGCCGCCAGAAGCGAGATGGTCGCCCCCAGGGAGAAGCCCCAGTAAAAGATCGGCAAGCCTTCCGCCAGCTCCGAGGCCACGTAATCCGTCAGGATGGAAAGGTCCCTGGTCTCGTGATACCCCATGGTGCAGTAAGCCTTCTCGCTGTCGCCGTGGCCCCGGAAATCGTACATCACCAGGGAATAGCCCTCCTCCACGTAAGGCCTGAGGTAAGTGAAGGCGCTGCTCTTGTTGCCGCCCAGGTTGTGGCTGGCTATGACGACGCCTTTCTTGTCCTTGGCCGGGATATACCAGACCGCCAGCTCCACGCCGCCCTCGCCCTTCACCCGCATCTCGCTGTAGGCGTACCCGAAATCCCCGGGCAGGCTGGAAAAAGTTTTCTTGCCGGCCTGGCGGGTGATCTTGAAATAGCACAAGACGCCGGGAACAAAAGTCCAGAGCGCGGCGCCCGCTGCGATGATCACAAGAAGAGTCGTCAGCATGAGGTGAAGCGGTCCTCTTTTTCCAGTTCCTTGAGGTAGCTGAGCAAACCCTCGGTCTGCTCCCGCGCCTCGCAAAGATGCTGCGCCTCGTGCCCCTCCGCGTGGCAGAGGACGTAGTCGTCGAAGCCGGCTTTGTGCAGAAGCAGCAGCGCCTGGTGCGTCTCCTTGGGATCCGTTCCCTCCTCCGGGGTCAAAACCACCATCAGAAGATAGCTTTTCACCACCTCCGCGGCGTTGACGGGCATCTTTTCCTCGGAGAAGCGGTGGAAGGCCGGATTGTAAACGAGCCCGAAATGGCTGCTGTCCACGGAGTCAATAAGATCCAGCGCGGCGGACAGGCTGTCGACGGCCGAATCGCTCCTCGGCTCTATCCCCAAGCAGACGTCCAGATCCTCCGCGAAATCCGCGGCCTCCGCAATGGTCTCCCGCAGCGATTCCACGGGCTTTTCCCCGGACTTGAAACCAACCCGCAGACTGACCAGTTCGCTCCCCACGGCGTGGGAATAGCAAATGGCCTTCTTAAGATAACTCTTCTCCGCCTCCGGCTCCTTTCCGAAAAGCGTCAGCCCGTAAAGGCACATCACCTTCACGCGATGGGCCCTCGCCTCCTTCAGGAAAGATATGTTCCCCGGCTCCAGGACGCCCATGTGGAAAGGCGAAGCCGGCGTCAAAGAGATCGCCAGGCCCGGCAATTTCCTTTCCGCGGCTTTGTGCACCGCCAAACCAAGGTCGTCGCTGAGCGGCGTCAGAAGATCCGTGCTGCAGGCTAGTTTCATTTTTCCCTTATTTTATTTGACAAAGAAAGTCTTTTCCCTGCTGGCGCCCACGGAGACCTTTCTTATGACGCAGCCGGTCTCCTGCTCCAGGCCCTTCAGATAAGCCTTGGTCAGTTCCGGCAGTTCCTCGTAGCAGGTGCAGTTGGTAATGTCTTCCTGCCAGCCCTTGAATTCGGCGTAGCGGGCCGGCACGCAGTATTTGAGTATCCTGGCGTCCGTGGGGAATTCCGTCAGCTCGTCGCCGGTACCGAGGGCTTTGCCGTTGAAGCGCGTGGCCGGGCCGGTGTAGCGGTAGGCCGTGCAGATCCTCAGTTTCGGCATCACGTCCAGGATGTCGAGCTTAGAGAGAATGATGTCCGGACCGTTGACCGTCACCGCCAGGCGGCAGGCCACGGCGTCGAACCAGCCCGTCCTTCTGGGGCGTCCCGTGACGGTCCCGAATTCCCCGGCGATGTGGCGCAGTATCTTGCCGTAGGTGTAGTCGTCGTTGGCGGTCTTGGCCAGTTCCTTGCATTCCTCGTAGCTCATGCGCTTGTCGGCGCTCTCCACGGAGATCTCCTCTTCCGTGCCCAGTTCCGTGGGGAATGGTCCGGCTCCCACTCTCGTCATGTAAGCGGACATCACGCTGTAGATCCTGTCTATGCAGTGCGGCGGGAGACCCGTGCCGGTCAAAAATCCGCCGGCGCAGCAGTTGGAGCTGGTGACGAAGGGGAAAGTGCCATGGTCGATGTCCAGGAGAAGCCCCTGGGCGCCTTCCAAAAGGATCTTTTTACCCGCCTTGTAGGCTTCCCTCAGATAAACTCTCACGTCCACGCAGCGGGGCAGCAAGATTTTCCCCCATTCCAGGTAAGATTTGATGATAGCCTCGGCGTTGAAATGTCCGTCGGCGGTCAGCCATTCGCCTCCCCTCTGATCCGGCAGCTTCATCCACTCCACGAACTGTTCCCTGGTGGCGCCGCAGACGCTGAAGACGTATTTTTCCTTCTGCTCGCAGTGCTTTTTGACCTTTTCCGCGAAGAAATCGGGATCCTCCAGATCGTTCAGGCGGATGCCGCTGCGGGCGATCTTGTCCATGTAAGCCGGGCCGATGCCCCTGGCGGTGGTGCCGATCTTGTTTTTCCCAAGCGCCACTTCCTGGGCCCTGTCCAGTATGCGGTGCCAGGGCATGATGAGGTTCACGTCGCCGCTGATCAAAAGGTTCTCACAGTTGATGCTGACTTTCGCGAGATCCTTCATTTCCCTTTCGATGAGGACCTGGGGATCCAAGACCATGCCGTTGCCGATAATGTTTATCGTCCCGGGATTGGCAATGCCGCTGGGCACGTTGCTCAGTTTCAGCTTCTTCCCGTCAAAGACTACCGTATGCCCGGCGTTGCAGCCGCCCTGGGCCCTAACCACGATGTCGGCGGAGCCGGCGAATTCGTCCGTGAATTTACCCTTGCCTTCGTCGCCCCAGGCGGCGCCGCAGACTCCAATGACCTGTTCTTGGAAACTCATCTTCTTGTCCTTAATCTTTTGTTTTTTTAATATTTTTTAAGCGCTCGAAAACGCTTGGTCTTCCTTACAAAGTTTTCTCCAGCTTGAGATAGTCGGGGTAGCTGCGACCGCCCACCGTGGGCTTAAGCTGCAGCATAAGGTTCGCCTTTTTGGAGGTCTCCCGGCCGGAGAGCTTGCAGTAAAGCGTCCAGAGGTCCTCCAGGGTGCCGCCGTTCAGGACGTTCGAGGGATCGATGTTGGCCTGGATGGTGGCCTTGGTCTTGCTGTTGGGATCGATCTTTATGGTGTCCTTGTTGACGCCCGCCAAAAGCTCCTTCCCTTCCAGGAAAAGCTTCCAGTCCATTTTTTCCACGGAGGCGGAGCCGGAGTTGGGATTGTCAATGTCAACCAGGGCGTTGAAAGTCAGCTTGGCGTTCTTGTCCCTGAGGGCCGTCAGGATGTTGATGGTGTCGGTGAGGGAAAGGGACGAGGGGTTGGCCAGTTTGTCAAGCTTCACGCCGGCGTAGCTGAAGCTGTCCAGCCCGGCGAAGGCGAAATTGCACTCCGTCACGGTCTTCATTGAACTCATGACCGCGCACCCTCCCAGAAGCAAAAAGGAAGCGCACAGCGCGGCAAGCGCCATGTGGTTGATTTTCATTAAGGTCTCCTTAATTAATGCGTAATATAGGTCTATCCATATGTTATTTTACCATAAGCCATACCTTTCTGGAAAGGCATGCTAAAGAACGCTTCCGGACCTCCGGACAGCCCTGCCCCTTCGCTTGACTGTAAAAATCAAAATTTGTAGAATGATATTGAAAACTTTCACCTATTAACCAATCTTAAGGAGAAAAGTATGAGATATCTGCTTATCGTTCTCGTCGCCCTCTTGGCCCTTTCCGCTTGCAAAAAAGAGCCGACCCCCGGCCAGAAACTTGACAAAGCCCTCGACGCCATCCAGGGCAAATAATTTGTCTTAAAAGTTTCGCGGGCGTAATTCAGCGGTAGAATGTCAGCTTCCCAAGCTGAACGTCGTGGGTTCGATCCCCATCGCCCGCTCCAAAAAAAGACGCGCGTTCCTGCGCGTCTTTTTTTTGTTATAATTGAGGAAAAGCTTGATTTCGTCCAAAACAAGGAGTTTAACCATGAAAAAGATCTTAGCGATCCTCGTCGTTCTCAGCGTGAGCCTTGCCTTGGCTGACGACATCCAGACCTTCAAAGGCAAATTCTCCAAAAACCGCCAGGAAGAAGTCGCCTGCGTCGTCACCGTCATCCCCGGCAGCGACGGCAGCACCTTCCAGGTCGTGACCGCGGAAGCCGAACCCCAGACCTACTCCTTCAAAGGCACGGTCTCTTTCGGCAGCTTCATCGCCCAGGACAAGGACGGCAAGACCGCGCTTGTCGGAAAACTTGGCAAAGACAATTTCCGCGCTTCCATCGTTGACAAAGACGAGAACACCCTGGCCTGGATCAGGACCGGCGAAGGCGGCCACAGAAGACCGGAAGCCCCGGCTGCTCCCGCCGCTCCGACCGCTCCGACCGCTCCGGCCACCGAAGTCCAGCCCCAGCAGACTCAGCAGACTCAGCAACCCCAGCCCGCCGCGGCTAACGAAACCGCTGCTTCCGTCGAACAGCAGGTCTATAAAGGCCAGTACATCGACGACGACGGCGAAGTGAAAAGCCTGACCCTGACCGTCGATTTCACCGACAAGACCACCGGAGCCGCCCGCTTCACCCTGACGAAGACCGAAGCCGACGGCGACGTCGACTCCAGCCTGTACGAAGGCACCATGAAGAACGGATCCTTCTCCGCCAAGGAATTCCACCACGGCATCGAGCTGACCCCCGACACCATCAAGGGCACCGTTGCGAACGGCACTCTCCAGGGCGCCAAATACGACGACGGCTTCTTCAAAGAAGCGACCTTCAGCGGCAAACTTCAGGGCTCCCCTTCCGCGGTTCAAAACGCGGTCTCCAAAACCGAAGCCATAAAGGAAGCCATAAGCGACCCCAACGCCTCCTTCTCCCAGGTCCTGCAGAAAGTTGCCACCGTCTTGCAGAGCGGCGACTACACCTACACCGGCAAATATATTGACGACGACGGCGAGGTGGAGACCCTGACCGCCAAAGTTTCCATCGCCCAGAACGGCAGCGCGACCTTCACCCTGACGAAGACCGAAGCCGACGGCGACAGCGATGTCGATTTCTACCAGGGCACCGTCCAGGGCACCAGCTTCACCGGAAGCGAACCTAATGAACGCACGCCCGACGTCATCAAGGGAACCATCACGCCCAAGAGCTTCAAGGGCGTCTATCTTGACGACGGCCGCAAACAGGAAGGCTCCTTCGAAGCCACCAGATGATCTTTACGATCCCTGAAACAAAAAAGCCCTTGCTCGAAGCAAGGGCTTTTTTTATGCTCCCTTCAATCCCTTCGCAGCGGGATAGAGTTTTTTATAGAAGGCGTAGCCGGCGTCGTATTTTCCGGCGAGTTCCGGATCCGGCGGAACAGTTTCTTTTATCTTGACGATCTCTTTCGTGGCGGAAGCGAGGTCTTCGTATTTGCCGGAAGCGGCGGCGGCCAGGATCGCGGCGCCCAGGGCCGGGCCCTCCTCGCTTTCAGGGATCTCAAGCTCCAGTTTCAGAATATTGGCGAGGATCGCGCGCCACAGCGGGCTCTTGGCGCCGCCGCCGCAGAGGGTGGCTTTCTTTATCTCGAGGCCCATGCTGTTGGCCACTTCCAGGGAATCCCTCAAACCGTAGGCCACGCCCTCCAGAACGCTCTGGTACATTTCGCTTCTGGTGGTTCCCAGGCTCATGCCGTAGAACATGGCCCGCACAAAAGGATCGTTGTGGGGGCTTCTCTCCCCCATGAGATACGGCAGGAAAAAAACTTTGTTTTCGCCCAGATCCTTTATCTTTGCCTGCGCCTTGGCGTAGTCCTTTTCTTCAAGGATCTCGTCCATGAACCATTTGTTGCAGCTGGCGGCTGAAAGCATGCAGCCCATCAGGTGGAAACGGCCGTCCGCGTGGGCGAAGGCGTGCACTCTGTTCTTTTCGTCCGCCAAGAATTTGTCGCTGGTGATGAAAACGGTGCCGGAGGTGCCGACGGAAATGTTGCACTTGGCGTTGCCCACGGCGCCGGTGCCCAGGGCCGCCGCGGCGTTGTCGCCGGCGCCCGCGGCGACTATGGCCTCGCCCTTTATGCCAAGCTCCGCTTTGATCTGAGCGGACACTTTGCCCACCGCTTCATAACTTTCGCGCAGAAGAGGCAACTGCTCTTTTTTTACGTCGCAAATTGCGAGCATTTCTTCCGACCATCTTTTGTTTTTGACGTCCAATAGGAGCGTGCCGGAAGCGTCGGAGTAGTCTGTCGTGAAGGCGCCGGAGAGTTTATAGACAAGATAATCCTTGGGCAGCATTATCTTTCTGATCTTTTGGAAATTCTCCGGCTCGCTGTTTTTCACCCAGAGGATCTTCGGCGCGGTGAAGCCCGCGAAGGCGATGTTGCCGGTGCAGCAGGAAAGCTTTTCCTTGCCTATCTCGTTGTTGAGATATTCCGTTTCAGATGCGGTGCGTCCGTCGTTCCAGAGGATGGCGGGACGGATGACTTTGTCGTTCTCGTCCAGGATCACGAGCCCGTGCATTTGCCCGGCGGCCGCAATAGCGTCCACACTAGGGTCGCCGTGGGCCCTGAGAAGCTTAATTAGGCCGGTTTTGGTTTGACTAAGCCAAAGATCAGGGTCCTGCTCAGACCAGCCCTCTTTTGGAAAGCTGAGCTGGTATTCTTCGCTTTGACATCCGACAACGCGGCCAGATCCGTCCATGAGGAGAAGCTTGACGGCGGATGTCCCCAAGTCTATGCCGACGAACATAAATTTCCTTAAAAGGGATTCTCCGTGGGATAGCGGTCGCCTTTCCCGCGGTTGAAATAGATCTCCCCCGGCTCGACGCCGAGAAGCTTGAAGACTTCGAAGAGCGCTTTGCCGTTATGAGAGAAAGTGACGGCGGTGTGGTGCGGGAAATTCTTCTCCACGAGCACGTGCCTGTAGAAGCGCCCCATCTCGGGAACGGCGATGACGCCGATGGCGCCGAAGGAGCGCGTGCGCACGTTCAGTATCTCGCCCTGGGCACAATAAGCCCTGAGCTTGGCGTCCGCGGTGCTCTGCAGCCTGAAGACGGTGGCCTGGCCCGGCGCGAGGTCGCCTTCCAAGGTGCCGTTGGTGACTTCCGCCGGCAAACTTCTCGCCATGATCTTCTGGTTTCTCATCTCGCAGAAAGATAGTTTCGTGGAGGCGGTGTTGCCGCAGTGGAAGCCCATGAAGAGATCGCTTTTTTGGTAGGGATATTTCCCCTTGATCTCTTCCTCGTACATGTCAGCGGGAACGGTGTTGTTGATATCAAGAAGCGTGACGGTGTCCCTGCTCACCACCGTGCCTATGTATTCGCTCAGGGCGCCGTAGATGTCGACTTCGCAGGCGGCGGGGATGCCCATCTGCGCCAGGCGGCTGTTGACGTAACAGGGCACGAAGCCGAACTGGGTCTGTAAGGCCGGCCAGCATTTGCCGGCCACGACGGTGTATTTGCGCATGCCCTTGTGCGCTTCCAGCCAATCAAGGAGCGTCAGTTCGTATTGAGCGAGAGCCTTCAAGACTTCCGGCTTCTTGTTGCCGGCGCCAAGTTCCTTAGCCATTTCTTCGGCGACGCTTTCTATTCGCTTGTCGCCCGCGTGTTTTTGGAAGGCTTCGAAAAGATCGAGTTCGGAATTTTCCTCCAGCTCCACGCCCAGGTCGTAGAGGCGCTTGATGGGCGCGTTGCAGGCCAGGAAATCCTGGGGCCGCGGGCCGAAGGAGATGATCTTAAGATTTTGGAGCGCTGTCACGGCGTTGGCAACGGTTTGGAATTCGCTGATCATCTTTGCGCATTCTTGTGCGCCGCCCACGGGATATTCCGGAATGTACGCTTTGAGATTCCGGAGAGCGAGATTATAGCTGGCGTTCAGCATGCCGCAGAAAGCGTCGCCTCTGTCGTCCAGAAGTTTCTCTTTGCCTTCCTCCGCCGCGGCGATCATCATGGAAGGTCCGGGAAAATACTTCACCAGCAGCGTTTCGGAAGTCTCCGGACCGAAGTTGCCGAGAAAAACGACCAGCGCTTCGACTTGATTCGTTTTGAGATCCTCCAGCGCCGCTTTCGCGTCCAGCTCGTTTTCCACGATGATCGGGCACTCGTATATCTCGCCGTATTTTTCCCGGTAGGCGTTTGCTATCTTAACTCTTCTGCTTTCCGAAAGGCTCTTGGGGAAGCAATCCCTGGAGACGGCCGCGATGCCGACTTTGACGTCGGGAATATTGTTGGTCAGGTTGCGCATATGTTTTTCCTCTGAAAAAACAAAGGAGCCGGTCCGGCCGACTCCTTTGCGTTCTTAAGTTTTTGTTACTGCTGCCTGGAGAGGAAGCGGAAACTGGACTCGCCTATCTCGCCGTCCATCAGGGCCTGGCGGTCGACCACCACGTCCTGGGAGGTGTAGGAGGTCACGTAGTCCCCCTTCTTCTCGTCGTATTCGCCGTCCTTGTCCACGTCGTTCAGGGACTCGGCCAGGATGCGGACTCTGAACTGGTCGCTTCTGGTGGTGATGAGGGCGCACATCTTGCCGTAGCGCTCCACGCTCATGCCCCTGACGGAGAGGATGTCGGTGATGTTCTTGTAGGGTTTCAGCTTGGTCTTGCCGTTCTGGGCTATGCCCTTGTAAATGTCATCCGCCAGTTTGGGAGTCACGCCGGGCAGGGAGGCCAGCACTCTGGGAGAGGCGGTGTTGATGTTGATCTGTCCCTGGGCGGAGCAGGGCGTAAGATAAGCATAGTCGAACCAGGCGAAGCCGGAGCAGTCGGAGTCGTGCAGGCCCGAGGGCGTCAGGCGGATCTTTATGCCGCC
This sequence comes from bacterium, assembly GCA_017554565.1. GTDB lineage: Bacteria > Auribacterota > UBA3054 > UBA3054 > UBA3054 > UBA3054. Next base: position 2,829 of record JAFZID010000115.1, on the reverse strand, counting down.
CTTGGCGGAAATGTGCTCGGGGCCGATCATGCCGCAGAAGAAGCCGTCGGACTTGTTGTACTGCAGATGGCGGGGAATGGGGATCTGGTAAGGATCGCTCTGGTCCTTGTCTTTTATGCTCGTCTTGGGGAATTCCTCGTAGTCCTTGGTGTCGTAATTGAAGACTTCCACCTTGATCTTGGCGTTGTGGTTCTCTTCCAGGAACTCAGTGGTCTTGATGGAGTCGTTCAGGCCGAAGATGTAAAGTCCGTAGGGCTGTTTGGTGAGGCCTTTCTCCACCCACTCCCATTCGCCCTTGTCCTGGGGCTGCCTGGTGTAATACATGGCGGAGCCGTAGCCCGGGCCCACGTTGAACTTGTCGCCCTTGTGCACTCTCAGGGTGTCCTGGGCGCCCACGGAGTAGCCGTCGGGCGTTAACGTGGAGGCGGTGCTGTTCTTGATGACGAAGACCTGGTCTTTCTGCTTGCCGCTGCTGATCCTGAGTTTCTGGCCGTTCCAGATGGAGGGCTCCCAGTTGCTTTCCGTGGCCTGCAGCCTGCCGGCGTCGGATTTGGCCACCGTGCCGAAGGCGGGGCGCCAGCCGCTCAGGTGGGCGCCTTCCTCCTCCGCGTCCATTCTGACGCCGTAGGTGGTGAAGCTCTTGGCGATGGCCTGCATGTAGCGGTTGGCTTCCTGGATCTTGCTGCTGGTGCCGATGTTTTCCCAGTCGCCGGAACGCCTGACGCGGCGCAGCTCGCCCACGGTGGCGTAGGGGGCGTTCTTTACGTAGGCGCGGCTTTCCTCCCTGTTCCTGAGGTTGTGGTTCTCAGCGTCTTTCTGAGTGCCGCCGATGGTGGGCTTGCTGGTCTTCACCCAGGTGTAGTGGGTGGGGTCGTCCTTCTGGGTGGAGAAGGTCAGCTCGTTGGGTTTCAGCGTGCCGTATTCCACGGTACGGGCCGCGATCTGGCCGTACTCGTTCTTCATGGTCATGGAAAGGAAGCCGCCCTCCCTGGGGATCCCCAGGAACATGGCGTCGTCGCCGCTCTTGGCGCCGTCGGTGGTCCAGCTGATGCCGGGCTGGGCCTGGATCCAGTTGCTGCCGCTGTGGTGGACGGATTTCCTGATGCCCGTCACGCCGTTGCGTCCGCTCTCAGTGCGCTTGCTGTGGATCTCGATGATCTCGTATTTCATCTGGTCGTGCTTCCAGTTGGCGCCGCTGAACCAGAGCTTGTCGCCGCTGACTCTGGAGATCTTATAGCGGACGCCCCACAGGATGTCGGGCAGTTCGTAGCAAGGATACGATTCCTTGACGTTGTCGCCCCAGGTGCCGTTCTTGGAAGCGCCGAAGGTGTAGTCGAAGACCGCCTTGTTGTTGGTCAGGTAAAAATATCCGTTGGCCGGGATGACCGGGTTGGGGTCGTCGTAGAGGTTGCCTATCCTGGAGTTGAAGTGGGGGGCGTGCTCCAGAATGGCGATCTGGTCGGCGTAGTCGCCGGTGTTGATGACCACGCGCCAGTTGCGCAGACTGATGTCCTTGTCGCTGATGTTGATGAGCTCCACGATGTCCGGGCGCTGGATGTAAACGACGTCGAAGTCGTTTTTCGTGTTGGCCAGAATGGAAGAGGAGGTGTTGGCGCCCTTGAGGCCCGTGTTCTTAGCCGTGGAGACCAAAAGCGGCACCAGGCCGTCGATGGCCCGCACCGCGTCGCCGTCCTTGTAGGGATAGCGTTTCATCCAGACTCTGTCCTCGCCGCCGGGCAGTTTCATCTCGCTGCCCTTAAGGTCGTCCTTGGTCAGTTCCACCATCCTGGTCTCGGAATATTTGTTGGCCTCGCCGTCCAGGTCCATGTACTCGTTGAAGCCCTTCCACTGCACGGTGTAGGATTTTCCCAGGACTTTCGACATGGTGGAGTCGCCGCTGGTGCCGAAGGAGCCGGAGAAGTTCTGCTCGCCGATGAAGGCGTAGTAATAGAGATCCTTGGGGGGATTGATGTCCTTGTTGATCTGGGTCGGGAAGGCCCAGATGTCCTGGGCTCGGGGCACGATGGAGATGACCGCGGCGTGTCCGCTCTCCCAGGCCCAGCCGGTGTAGATGCTGGCGAAGAGCTGGTCGTTGGTGAAGTGGTCGGCTTTGCAGAGCGTGCCGCCGCAGCCCACGTGGATGCTGTCGCCGTTGTTGTCGATGATGGGGTAATAGCCCAGTTTCTCGTTGTTGTTGTTAACGAGAATAAGCGTGCCGCCCTTCAGGAGGTTTTTCGGAATGCCGCCCCACTTTCTCTGCATAAGCCGCTTGAAGTTGCGCCACATGGTGCCGTTGTAGTTTCTCCTGGGCGAATCGCCTATCTTGACGTGGTAGCCGCTGCCGTAGCTCTCCTTTTTGCCGAAATAAATGACGGAGCCGCCGCCGGAGGGCGCCTTGCTGTTGACGGGGAAAGAGTAGGTGATGTTTCCGTTGCCGCTGTAGTTGTACCACTTGGAGAAAAGGTGGGCGTTGTCCGTGGGGTCGGATCCCAGCATGATGCGGTCCGCTTCGAAACTGAAGGAGCCGTCGTTGGCCATGATCTCGTTGAAGTTCACGGCTTCCACGCCGTATTCGTTGCCCACCGTCGTCAGAACGTGGTTCTCGTCGCGGAAGTCGATGACGTTGGCCACCAGGCTCTGCAAGGCGATCGTGGAGGGCTCAAACTTGTATTCGGAATTGGCTCTTCTGAAGATCCTTCTGATCTGTTCGCGCTCCGCCACGTTGATGTTGACTCTGTTGTAGATCTTGTCGTTGGAATCGACGTACATGTCCCTGGTCTGGGTGTAAGTCGTGCCGAGGTGGCGGAGCCATTCCGTGGCGGCGTTGCG
>JAFZID010000114.1 GCA_017554565.1 bacterium | reverse complement strand
TATGGAGGAGGTTGAGGCGGCGCCAGTGCCGCCGTCGAAGCCGGAGACGAGGATCTTGTTGGCTTTGGCTTTGGCCGCGCCGGCGGCTATCGTGCCGATGCCCGCTTCCGAAACGAGTTTTACCGAGATCGTGGTCTTGGGATCGACGTTCCTCAAGTCGTAGATAAGTTCCGCCAGGTCCTCGATGGAATAGATATCGTGGTGGGGAGGAGGCGAGATGAGCGTCATGTTCGGTTTGGCGTAGCGCAGTCTCGCGATCAGCTCGTTGACTTTCTCGCCGGGGAGCTGGCCGCCTTCGCCGGGCTTCGCGCCCTGGGCGAGCTTTATCTGCAGTTCCTTGGCGCTTTTTATGTAGCTCGTGGTGACGCCGAAACGGCCGGAGGCGATCTGCTTGATGCCGCAGTCCGTGTCTTTGCCTATTCTTACGGGATCGAGGCCGCCCTCGCCGCAGTTCGACATGGAGCCTATGAAGTTGAAGGCTTTGGCAATGGCTTCATGGGCTTCCGGGGAGATGGAGCCAAGGGACATAGCCGCGCCGTAGAAGCGCTTTAAGATCTCTTCCACGGGCATCACTTCCTCTACGGGGATGGCTTTCGTTTTCTTGAATATCAGAAGATCCCTTAGGGTGTGGCAGCCTTCCGAGGTATCGTTGATGATGTTTGAGAATTCCTGGAATTTCGCGTAGTCGTTTCCTCTGGCGGCTTCCCTAAGCGCGATCTGGGCTTTGGCGGTCCAGCAGGGACGCTCTTTTATTTCGCTTTTGGCGGAGTGGACTTTCTTGATTTTCTTTTCCAGGTCGGCTAAGCCTATGCCGCCTATCCTGGAAGGAGTGCCGGTGAAGTAAGCGCTGACCAGTTCTTCGGAAAGTCCCATGATCTCGAAGAGCTTCGCGAAGCGGTAGCTTCTCAGAGTCGAGATGCCGACCTTCGCCATGATCTTCAGGAGGCCGTTCTTTATCGCTTTGACGTAATTGGAGGAGGCTTTGACAGGATCACTTTGGAAGATGTCGGAGATAGTTTCGAAGGCGAGGTACGGCGCGATGGCGGTGGCGCCGTAGCTTAGGAGCACCGCGAAATGGTGGACGTCCCAGCATTCGGCGGTCTGGAGAATAATGCCCACAGGCGGCCTGAGGCCGGCTTCGTTCAAGATCTTGTCAACGGCGGCGGCGGCCAGGAGCGAGGGGATGGGCAGTTCGCTGTCTTTTTTGTTTTCCAGCCGGTCGGAAAGTATGAGGATCTTGACGCCTTCCTTGACGGCGGAAAGAGCGTCGTCGGCGAGTTTGGAAAGGGCGGCGGAAAGATCGTCCTTGAAGAACAGGGGGAAAGTCTTGGCATTGTAAGCGGAGAGCCTGTCCAGTTCGTCTTCCGTCAGGATCGGTCTTTTAAGCTTGATGAGTTTGGCGCATTCGGGGGTTTCTTCCAGGATGTTTCCGCTGTTGCCGATGTAGGTCATGATCGACATGACCTGCTCCTCCCTTATTGAGTCGATGGGAGGATTGGTGACCTGAGCGAAGCTTTGGTGGAAATAATCGAAGAGGGGATGGTATTTTTTGGAGAGCGCGGCCAGGGGGCTGGTGCAGCCCATGGAGCCCACTTGCTCTTTGCCATTTTCTCCCATGAACTTCAGGGCTTTGATGACGTTAACTTTGTCGTAGTCGAAGTATTCCTGCTTTACGGCAAGGTCCTTTGGAACAGCCGAGGGAGCGACTTCCGTGAAGAGGCCCTGGATCTGGATATGATTTTCCTCCACCCAGCGGCGGTAAGGTCTTAGCCTGGCGTACTTGGTCTTGACTTCCTCGTTCTCCAGTATGCGGTGCTCTTCAAGGTCAAGGAGGATTATGGAGCCGGGGTTGAGATGGCCTCTGCGGGCGACGTCTTTG